>DATKKX010000507.1:0-52484 GCA_035542775.1 Phycisphaerae bacterium
GAGGCCGGCAGCAGACGGTAGATGCCGTTTAGCGGGCTGGTGAACAATGGATCGGCGTTCTTGTTGCCGGCGCCCGTCCAGCCGCCTTGAACGTCGGAGTAGCTGATGCTGGCGGTACCGGCGGAGATGTAGATTTCCTGGGGGCCGTCGCCCCAGAGGATAGAGTTGGCGCCGATCACGCTGGAGGACGAGCAGTATATGCCGCCGCCGTAGCCGGCGGAGCTTCCGACGGCCGCATTGCCGCTGATGGTGCAGTTAGTCAACCTCAGGGTGGATGAGGAGGCGCAGTGCACGCCGCCGCCCTGGTTGGACGCACCGCCGCTGGCGGTGTTGCGGTCGATCGTGCAGTTGATCATCCGCATCTCGGAATGCGAGCATGCTACGCCGCCGCCGTGGAACGTACTGTTGAGGCTGATCGTGCAATTGGTCAGCGTCAGGCTGGAGGAGGAGCAATACATGCCGCCGCCATAGCTGGCATAGTTGTCCGTAATCGTGTTTCCGCTGATGGTGCAGTCGGTCAGCGTCAGGCTGGAGGAAGAGCAGTACAGACCGCCGCCGAAGCAGGAGTAGCTGCCGCCGGCGGTGTTGCTGCTGATGGTGCAGTCGGTCAGCTTCGGCCTGGAGGCATAGCAGAACACGCCGCCGCCGTCGGATGCAGTGTTTCCGGTGATCGTGCAATGGGCCAACGTCGGGTTAGAGTAGGTGGTGCAGTGCACGCCGCCGCCCTGGTAGCCATGGTTCAAGGTGAATGTGCAGTGGCTCAGTGTGGGGCTGGAGAAGCACTCGCACGCCACTCCGCCTCCCGCGTAGGCCACGTCGCCATTGCGGATGGTGAAGCCCTCCACCGCGCAACCGGGCGTCTCGCCGCTGTGGAAGTAGAATCCCCGTCCCGCGCCCTGGCAGTCGATGATGCACGCAGCCGGATCCCCGCCGGCGCTGCGCAGGGCGATCGTCTTGCCCTGGAAGTCCAGATCCCTGTTCCCCGCGCCTGCGTATACCCCGTCGGCCACCGAGATGCAATCGTACGGGGCGGCGGCATCGATTGCCCCCTGGATGGTCGCGTGGTCCGACGGCACATGACGGAGGGCCCCGAGATGGAAGGTCACCGGGACGTATTGGGGGCTGTTTGCCGCCGGCACCGCGGAAACCGTCAATATGCAGGAATAGTCTCCCATCGCCAGCCCGGTCGGATCGATGGACAGCGATATCGAGTCGATTTCCTGCTGGCAGCCGCCGCTCGGTGGATCCACGCTCAGCCAGGGGCAATCCGTCTCAACCTGCCATGCTAAGGCGGCGCCGCTGGTGCTGCGAATCGACAACGTCTGGATGACGGCGTTCGGGTCGCCGGCGTAGGTAAAGGCATCGATCGGGCGCGGCGAGAGGGCGATCGAGGGGACGGTCGGGTTGAGCTCATAGGCCCCCATGTCGGCGACGGCATGCCCGTCGGCATTGCCGTCCAGCGGACGTGTATTGCCTTCGGCATCCGGGGATGGCAGACCTCCCGTGGGACTGTTGGTTCCCGCGTCGATACAGGGCGAGCCCGACACCAGGTGGAAGTCATCGGCAAAGGCGAATCCAGGATCGGCATTGATGTTGCCCGAGCCGGTATAGCCGCCCTGGACGTCGCAATAGGTGATGGCGGGCGAGCCGGAGGGCACGTAGATTTCCTGGTTCGGCATGTCACCCCACAGGATGCAGTTGGCCAGCCTCGGGGTTGCGGCGTCGCAGTATAAGCCTCCGCCGTAGGAAAGGCCGGTGACAATCCTGTTTCCGGTGATCGTGCAGTTGACGATCGTGGGGCCGGACGAAGAGGTGCACGCCAC
Source organism: Phycisphaerae bacterium (assembly GCA_035542775.1). GTDB lineage: Bacteria > Planctomycetota > Phycisphaerae > UBA1845 > UTPLA1 > DATKKX01. The sequence continues at coordinate 1,824 of DATKKX010000507.1, forward strand.
GCCGGCGCCGCCATAGCCGGCCGCGTTTCCGTCGATCAGGCAATTGACCAGCCTGGCGTTGGCAAGGGGATTGCCGCAGTGCACACCGCCGCCGATGTTTGCCGTGTTCGCGTCGATGCGGCAGTTGGTCAGCGTGGGGCTGGAATTGGTGTAGCAGCAAACGCCGCCGCCGGAGCCGTCCGTCGTGTTCGCGGTGATGCGGCAGTTGACGAGTGTCGGGTTGGAGCTTGTGCAATAGAGGCCGCCCCCGTACTCCGCGGCGGCATTTCCGATGATCGTGCAGTTGCTCAAGGTCGGGCCGGCAGAGTTGACGCAGTACAGTCCGCCGCCGCAGTGAGCTGCCGTGTTCCCGGTGATGGTGCAATCGGTCAGCGTCGGGCTGGCGGCCGAGCAGTATATGCCGCCTCCGTGGTAAGCGCCCAGGTTGCCGCTGATGGTGCAGTTGATCAGCGTCGGGCGGGACGATGACGAGCAATATACGCCGCCGCCGAAGTGGCCGCCGGGATCGGTTGGCGTCACGCTGCCGTTTCGGATGGTGAAGCCGCGAACTTCCGCCACGGAGGTTTCTCCGCTATGGAAGAAGAATCCTCGCCCGCTGCCCTGGCAGTCGATGATGCAGGTCGCCGGATCGTCGCCGGCGCTGCGGAGCTTCAGGGTCTTGCCGCCGAAGTCGAGGTTCTGGTTGCCGGTGCCTGCATAGATGCCATCCGCTACGACGATCTCATCGGGTGGCGAGGCATTGGCTGCTGCGGCGTTAATCGCGTCCTGAATCCTGCAGAAGGGGTCGGCCGGTGTGCCTGAGCCCGGCCCCGGGCTGTTGGCCGCATCTACATACCAGATGGTCTGGCCGCCGGCGGTCGGGAGGAAGACTGTGAAAGCGATGAAAGTGACTGCCAGAATCGGTCGGAATCCACGAGTCATCATCGCTCTCCTCCCCGCGCGTGCGCTGCCTTTCCGCCCCCGCGCCTGGAAACACAGGCGGGGCGGCAGATGCAGCAAATCTGATTGTACCATGCCGCACAGGGATCATTCAAGATGCAGACGACCCATGGAAGGCTGGCATACGGTGTTTTTGTGCGACACATCCGACCGCCGATGCGCAAATAACAGGTAGAATCACCGGCGATTCGGGATTACTTCGAACGGAGTCCCATGGACGAGGAAACTCAGCGCGAGTTGGCCGAGGGGCTGCGGCAGGGGAAGCGGGAGGCGTGGGTGCGCCTGTATGACGCCTACGCCGAGCGGCTGTGGCGGGATGTCGCCCGACTGACCGGGGCCCGGGCCGACGTGGTCGCGGACGTGGTTCAGGAGACTTTTCTCGCCGCGGCAAGAAACGCTCGGAGCTTCGATCCGCGGCGCGGGTCGCTATGGGCCTGGTTGTGGGGCATCACCCGCAAGCAGGCAGCCATGCAGCGGCGCCAGCAGGGCCGCTTCGACGCAATCAACATCGCCAGGCGATGGTGGCACGGCTTGAACGGACGGAAGGAGGACTGGGCGACGGGAGCTACCGAGGCGCCGGCCCAGGTCCTCGCCGCCCGCGAGCTGGCCACGCTGGTGAGAGCCACGCTGGCGGAGCTGCCCGGCGAATACCAGATGCTGCTGGCGGCCAAGTACATGGATGGGCGGGAGGCGGAGCAGATTGCCGGCGATCTCGCGAGCTCGCTGTCGGCGGTTCGCTCCAAGCTTGCCCGGGCGAGGCACGCCTTTCGTCGGAAGTTCTTGAGGATGACCCGCTCGGGATCGAGCGTTGAGGAGATGCGGTGATGAACGCCAATCAAGACGACCGCACCGATGAACGTGAGGCATTGTTTTTCTCGGCGGCCGGCCAGGAAGCGGCCCCTCCCGATGAGGCCTTCCTGAAGCAGCTGCGCGAACAATCAACCGAAGCATACATGGCCGCAGCGGCTGAAGTGCCGCCGCCGGCCAGGAGATACCGGATCATGAACGCCAAGACCTTGAAATGGTTCCTTCCCATTGCCGCCGCCGCCGCGATCGTGTTGCTGGCAGTGGGCAGTTGGCCGGGCGAAACGAAAGACTGCCGGGTGTATGCCATGGCGGATGTGCCCGATCTCTTACGCACGTCCAGAACGTTGCACATGAAGGGCGTGATGTACGTGCCGCCGATGGTCATGCCGGGCGAGAAGCAGGTCGCGGTCGATCTGGAGTCATGGTGGGATTCCGCGAATTGCCGCTGGCGGCAGACTCACTACTCCTACAGCGTCGGGTCATCGGGGACTGACATCAAGCTGGGGGAGAACGTCTCCGACGGGGAGTACACGATGAAGCTCAACAACACGGACAAGTCCGTGGAGTTCGAGAAGCTCGATGATTTTCGCCGGCTGCTGGAGTCGCGGCGGGCTTTCGATGACCTGGCGGTGCGTTTGGGGCAGGCGCGAACCACCAAGGGCTTCGCCAAGATCGGCGAGGAAGCCCTGCGGGGAGAGACGTTCGACGTGTGGGAGGGTGTATTTCACCCCGGCTACGGATCTTCTTACAAGGCCAAGTGGTGGCTGGCGCCGCGTTCGGGTCACATTGCCAGGGTTCAGATCTGGAGCCAGATGGAGGGGGCGTCGGATTGGAGCCCGACCATGGAGTATGAAGTGATTGAGAGGAATGTGGATCCGCCGCCCGGGGTTTTCAATACCAGTCCGCCGGTCGGTTACGCGCTGCTCAATACCAAGGAGACTGCCGTGGTTCCGGAATTGCAGGTGCAGGGCGGTGGCAGCGCCTGCAACATCTCATACGTCGGGCACATCGCGTTCGAGCTGGGCAGCGACGCGATCATCCTGGGCTGGAGCAGCGCGGACGCGAATGCCACGGAATCCCAAGCCGACCTCTTCTCCGATCTCAAGTTTGGCGGCTCGATCCCCAAAGTGCCGTTTGAAGTCTGCACTCTCCGGAGGGTCTTCCAGGACGAGCAGGTGAGATACAGGGGTCGGCATCTAGCCTATACGCAGACAGGCGACCGCTACCATGAATGGGCCTTGTATGTGGCCGACCGCGAGCCGCCTTCAACCGAGACCCTCAACTGCATCAACATTGAACAACGCTACAACGCGCCCCTGGACAACCGCTGGACGATCCTGGCGATGGGGATCAGCGATCCCATCTCCATCGGTTCCGGTGATTTCGATACCTTGGTCCGCGGGGCGATGGCCGAGCTGTCCGACGGCAAGACGGCGCCGGCGGAGGTGACGTATGAGAACGTCATGCGGCTGATCGAGGAAGCTCGCGCGGCGCGGAAGGCCAAGGAATAGGTTTCCCGCGAGTTATTTTGAGCATCGGTGCTTCGCCGCACCGAGTGTGGCCGACGCCCTCGTCGGCCCCACGTCGCGACAGATGCGCGACTCTCGAAACGTCGGCAGGGTCGGCACTATCTCGCAAGGTTGTTCGTCCCGGCAGGACTTACCGCGATTTCGCGAAGAACACCGGGCCCCGGTGCTGACAACGCACAGCCATCACTGCACGACCTCGACGGTGTTTTCGAGCTCGATTCGCTTCGACCAGGTGGCGCCAGCGGGGATGAGCGGCGTGCCGTCGGATTGCCAGAGCGCGTCGGCCCCCATCGCCTTGTGCGGGCCGGCGACGAGCCAGACGATTGCACGGATGCGGCATGGGCCGGGCTTGTCGATGTAGAAACTCGCCGCGGCCGGTTCATGCCTGCTGTCACCCATATCATTGGTGAATACATTCCGGTCGCAGCGCGCCACGGCCTCGGAGGAGTCGTCCTTGAAGAAGCCGCCGAAGTACACCAGGGTGACGTCTGTGAGAGAGGCAAGATCCCAATAGTACGTGTGCTTGTACGTTTTCAACCCGACTGCTAGGCTCTCTCCGATCTTCACGCTGGTAGGGGCGATCAGTGATATGTCGAACTCTTCGCGGTAGTACCGGTCGACCAACTCCGCGGGCAGCCTTCGCGCGGCGATCATGGCGGCAAACCAGCAATTACCATACCCCGCCATCCATCGGTCCGACTGCCGAACTGCCAGGAGTCGTTCGGCAAGCTCGATTTCCTGTTCGCGGGTCAAAGATCTCTGTTGAATCGCGGCCCATTGTTCGTTGCCATTCTTGCCGTACGGCGGCGTCATAGCCCGAATGAGGGAGTCCGTGGGGAGCGACGAGTACAGCGGTCCTCGCCACGAGTAATCGCCCCACGACAAGCCAAAGATGCTTGCCACCAGCAGCACCCCCAACACGATCGTCCACGGTCTGCGGACGCGGTCGCGGTAGACCGTGCCGCCCGCGTTCAGCCAGGCTTCGCCGCACTCGGGGCAACGATGAGGGTTGATCCCCTGCGGGGCATACTGGTAGCCGCACTTTGTGCAGTAAACGCCTTCGTCCAGACGATGCCCCCGCCAGCCCCAGGCCATGAGCGTGAAGCCGGCGAGCAAGAGAAACAAAGGGAAAAGCTCCAGAAGCGTAGCGAGTGCACTTCCGCCGCGGAAAGGGGCCATGGCCAGCCTGTCGAGCAGAAGAACCGGAACGCTGAAGATGATGCCGAAAGCCAGTAAGGAAAGAGCACGGGCGACCATACCGACATTCAATCGATGGAGGTCTGCCCCCCGCCCACTGGGATCATCCTTCATGATCCGTCGCAGTTGGGCTGGGGCCTCGGTTGGATTCAGGGCGTACGCCTCCCAGAATCGTCGCAGCGCTTGCGGCGTGTAGCGTCCATCACAGCACCGGCAGGTGGGATCGTTTTCGATCACAACCAGCGGTTCGAGGCAGGATGGGCATACCAGACCGTTATGCAGTGGGATCAGGCGATGAATTTGTGTCTCTACTCGCCATTGCCGAACGGTCATGCAGGCCTTCACAAGAAAGACTGCGGCCGAGCACAAAGCGATGGGCCTGAGTAGATCATCGAGAAATGTGCGCCTCGGAATAGCCGGACTGTTGGAGGCCGTGTGCCAGATAACCAGGGGGACCATCAGCGCGATCAACAGCATCACCACGGTGTTGAAGGACGATTGGTCCATCCTCTTGCGCTGAGCGAGATCCCAGGCGTTGTATGGCTCTCTCCAGTCCACGCTGGTCCTCCTCTCGATGTGGGACACCGCGGAGCTGCCGTTGAGGCACTTTGTCGACGGCCGGACATGACGGCCCACATTCGCAAGCGGCAAGCGGATGAACGTGCCCGCGCAGTCACGGTTCGTGAGCAGATCGCGGACCGCCGTCCTTCGGGGTCCGGTGTTCGTTTCTGCTCCCTTCTACAGGTGGCCTTTTCGAGGGTTGCGGGTTGCGTCGCGACATGGTCTTCGCCAATAGAAAAGCCCGCGGTGGATGCGGCAGGCGCCGCCTAGACCGCGGGCTCTCTTTCACTCTCGATCGGGCTTATTCAACCGCCCCGTGCTCTCGCAGCAGCTTGGCCAGTTGGTCGCGCTTCTTCTCAACGGCGAGCTTGAGCGGCGTCTTGCCGGCGGCGTCCTTGGCGTTCACGTCGGCGCCGTGGGCCAGCAGCGCTTCGGCCACGCCGGTCATCAGCGCGTCGACTTCCTTCTCCTCGGGTCCCTCGGACGCGGCGACATGCAGCGGCGTCATCCCGCGTACGTTCCTGGCGTTGACATCGGCCTTGGCGGCGATGAGCTGCTCCGCCGCATCCTTGCGGAATCGCAAGGCGGCGAGGTGCAGTGGGGTGTTGCCTTCCTGGTCGGTGGCCTTGACGGACGCGCCTTTCGCCAGCAGCCAGGCGATGGCCTCTTTCTGATTGCCCATCGCGGCGAAGTGCAGCGGCGTGCGGCCGTTGGAGTCTTTGGCGCTGACATCGGCTCCTTTGGCGGCGAGCAGGTCCAGCATCTCCGTCCGGCCCTTCAGCGCGGCGACGTGCAGCGGGGTCATGCTGGCGGCATCGGTCGCCCTCACATCGGCCCCGTTGTCCAGCAGCAGCGCGGTCAGGGCCTTGCGCTTGGCGGCGTCCGCTTCAGTGTTCTGGCCGGCGAATGCCGCCACGTGCAGCGCTGTGTCGCCGTCGCGGTTCCTGGCGTTGATGTCGGCACCGGCTTTGAGCAGCAGTTCGGCGGAATCGGCGCGGAGCGAATCCGCGGCGATGTGCAGCGGCCGGGCCTGGCGTTCGTCTGCTGCGTTCACATTGGCGCCCTTGCTCAACAGGAACTGGACCACAGCGGGGTCTTTGGCCAGCACGGCCGCGTGCAGGGCGGTCTGGCCTTCTTTCGACTTGGCGTTGACCAGGTCGGGGGAGGCCGACAGCATGGACTTCACCCCGGCCAGATCCCCTGCCATGACCGCCTCGTGAAAGTCCTTCACCTGGTCCGCGAAGCTGACGGTACCGCCGCAGAGCAGCATTGCCGCGGCAATTGTAAATACCAGCGATTTCTTCATGACTATTCTCGCTATTGGTGAGCGGTTGAACATCGTATTCCCGCTTGGTTAGTCTCGTTCCTCACGCGTTTCCACGACCACGGTTTACAGACCCAACAGGGCGTCGGTTAAACCCGGCACGTCGCCCACATCCAACACATGGTTTCCATTGTAATCGCCGTGGCAGATCTGGGCCTGGGTCGGCGTTCCGAGCAGTGCCCCAATGAACATCTGGATGTCCTTGCCATCGACGAAGCCGTCCTCATTCATGTCTCCGGTGTGCGGGCACGGGCACGGATTCGGGTCGCATACGCCGAGCATGGTCCAGGCTCCGACGCACTGGGCTTGCTGAACGACGGTGCAGGTCAAATCAGCATGGCAGCAGGAGCCGGTCGGTTGCGGACAATCGTTCGGGTTGCAGGTGCCGAACATGGTCCACGTTCCCGAGCAGTTCGCCTGCAACGTTTCCGTACACGCGCCGTCGGCATGGCAGCACGAGCCGCTCGGCGGCGGGCAGGGATTCGGCGTACACGTGCCGCCCGCCGTCCAGGTTCCGGTGCACTGGGCCTGGGCCGTCACCGCACAAGTTCCGTCCGGATAGCAGCATGAGCCGTTCGACTGCACGACGCTGAAGGTCGAGTTGCTTTCGTCGAACGGTCCGTACGATCCGCTCTTATACGGCCGCACGCGCACTTTGTATGTGGTGCCCGGGGTGGTCGGCGTCCAGGAAGTTGACATCGACCCAACCGGCGTCAAGGCGACGATGTCGGTCCAGGTGGTGGCATCGGCATTCCACTGCAGGTCGTCCACGCGGGCCACGTCGCTGCCGCCGGAGACGCTGGAGTCCTTGGTGTATTCCCACTTCAGCGTGTGGCTGCCGGGGGTAAGGGTCTGCGAGTACTGGGTATAGGTGGTCACGGAGGTTCCGGAGGCCTGCAGCTTGAGTTGGCCGTCCACGTAGAAGTTAAAGAAGTCATGGTCGGCCTCGGAGCTGACTCTGTACCAGAACGAGAAGTCCGAGCCGCTGATGGTGCGGCTCATCCAACTGGTCTGGCTGTGGGTGATGGCGCCGGACCTGGCGCACCGCGATCCGCTGTGCGGTGAAGCCGTCGAGGTCAACCAAGGCTGGTTGCCGCCGGTCGTATAGTCAGGGCCGAGCGAGGTCCGCTCGAAGCCGTCGGAGCTTGCGGTGGTGGCCCCGTAGTTGGCCGTATATTGAACGTGATATTGTGCCGTCGGGTCACCGGTCCAGGTCACGGTGACGGGCACGCCAGCGGGCAGTTGCTCGCCGCCGTTGGGGTAGGTCACGTACGTCGGGCCGTACATCTGGACGTCCCGGCGGGTAGCCGCGCCGGAGGTCACCACGACGCCGCTCAGCGTGACCGGGTTATAGCCCGTAGCCGTGACGTTCACCGTGTACGTGCCGGGCTTTAGCATGCAGTGGTAGTCGCCCACATCGGGATCGGCGCGGAAATAGTGATTCCTGCCGCTGATGGTGACGGTGGCCGGGAGGGGAGCCCCGGTGACGCCGTCCGTGACGACGCCGCGAATGCCGATCAGGCAGGTTTCGATGTAACTCAACATCGAATCGCGGTTCTGAGTCCAATAGGTCGGAATCTCAGAGGCGGAAGGCTCCTTTGTCCCCAATTCGATGGTGACAGCGTTATCGCCGTGATAGCGATAGGAGTAATCCTGGAGCCCACCGTCGATGGCATACCAATCGGAGCCATTGGTGATGCCGTGGTAGAACGTGGTGCTGCCCCACATGGGGGGGTTGTACTGGGAGTACTGCTCGCTGATGTAAATGAACAAATCGTCGTCCGGGCAAGTGGCATAGCTGCCGTCGGGAACAGGTGGGTCGTTGTCGTAAGGATAATTGACGACCAGCGACCCGCCATGGAAGTTGGCCGAGCAGATGAATTCATGGGCGTAGGTCCAGTTCATGATGGCGGCGACTTCGAGCTCGCGGCCTACCGTGCTGTCGGGTTCGGGGCTCGTGCCGGAGCCCTCGGGGAAGCTGCGGTTGAGGTCCGCGCCGTTGAGGTTGTAGCGGGTGCGCGGGCTGCGGTCATAGCCGTCCGGGTTGGCCAGGGGAAGGATCCACAGCTCGACGTTGTCCACGATGTTGGTACAGCGGGGAACGGTGCCGTAGTTGGTGAGCAAGTAGTCGATGAGGTTCAGGCACATCTTCACGCCGGTGATCTCGTCGCCGTGAAGGCTGGAGACATACCGGAACTCGGGCTTGTCCGCCTCGAGGTTCACGTTCGTGGTGATCTTGAGGGCCCAGAGGTGCCTGCCGCCCAGAGTCGTGCCAAGGTCGTATCGCTTGGCCATGGTCGGGTAGGTCGTCTCGTAGTTCAGCAGCGTCGGCCCAATCTCACTGTAGGTCGGCCACGTGTCGGCAACAGCGGGCACTGTCAAGGCCGCCGCCAACCCAATCGCCATTGCCACCAGTTTCAGATGCCTCATAGTCGCTCTCCCAAAAGCATAACAGACGACCCCCCTCCGCTATCGGGGCGGGGTTTCAGCGGGGCCTTCCGCCTGTGCCGGATGCCATTACCTCGGAAAGATCAAAGCAGGAATTCGTGTACCTTCCCCCTGCGCCTCGGCGCTCCACTGAGCGGCTCGCCCTCGCGCACCACATATCGGTCGTAGTCGTGTCCCCTCGGGGCACGCTTGCCACCTTCGCATCCGCTAGTCTAGTCTTTTTCGCCCCTTGCAGTCAAGCAGATAGAGGTGGAGAGTGTCGGGCGGTGGAGGTTCTCAGCGGTGGTCGGTACCCGCCTGGCCCTCGGGGCTGCCATGGGATTTCGGTTGTCTGACCGGAGGCAGCCAATTATGATCCCGTGATTCTCGTTCCGGGCTCATTAACGGCGACCGTTTTTGATGAATTCCGAAGCACCTCGACATCCCGATCTCGACGCAGCGATTTCGGTACACCCGTCGGCCGGCTCGCCGGCCGTTACGCCGCCTTCATCGCTATTGCGGGCCGTTGGCTCGCTGTGGTTCGCAGCCGTGCTGCTGGTCATGCTCCTCGTGGCGATGGCATGCGCGACGGTTTTCGAGTCCGCGCACAGCCCCGAGCAGGCGCTGGGGACCTTCTACCGGGCATGGTGGTTCAAGCTCCTGCTGAGCCTGCTGGCGGTGAATTCGCTGGTGGCGATCGTCCTGCGGTATCCGTTTTCCGGGCGGCACATCGGCTTCCTTCTGACCCATGCTTCCATCCTCTTGATTCTCGCCGGCGCACTCGTCAGTGAGGGCTTGGGCGTAAATGGCCGCATCAGCATCGTCGAGGGGCAGGCGACCGACCACTTCGCGAATCCCGACCAGGAGGTGATCATTGTCGCGAACCCGCGCGATCGCACGCAGACGGAGTTCGATCTCGACGGGCGGATCTTCGGCGGATTCACCGCCGTCGACAAACGGCCTCCCGTCAGCCTCGGCGAGAGATTCCTGGGGATATTCGGTGAATCTGCCGCCGCGGGGAAGGCGTTGGCCGGATTCCACGTGAAGGGCAATTCAACCATCGAGATTGTCCGCTACATCCCCGACAGCGACCTGGTCGAGCGCATCGCCGACGACAGCGCGAGGCCGAATTGCGCTCTTGAAGTCACGTTGTCGACCAACGACCAGATGATGTCGGCCTGGGTTGTTCAAAATGAGTCCGCGTCGCTCGGCCCGTTGACCGTCGGATTTCGCATGATCGGCGACGCCGCTGAACTGGCCAGGCTGATCGAGGAGCATCCGACCGCGCAACCGGCGTCCGCTGGAATCGTCAAGATCGAGTACAACGGGACCACGTATCAGATTCCGTTGGATTCCTGCATGAACAAGTCGGCGCCGGTCGACGACACGGGCTACTCCGTTCGCGTGCTCCGCTACCTGCCGCACGCCACGGTGGGGCATGACGGTCAGATCACGAACGCGTCCGATCGCGCGGTGAACCCTTTCATCGAGGCGGAGCTCACCGGTCCCGGCGGAACGGAGAAACGGATGGCCTTCGCGCGGTTCCCCGAATTCTCATCGATGCATAATGCGATGCAGAAAGGGGCGTCGGCTTCACAACCTTCGTCGGAGAATCTGAAGCTGACTTTTGTGACGGCGGAGGCGCTGGGGCCGAACACGCCGATCGAGATACTGGGTGGTCCTGACGGCAAGCTCTACGTGCGATTCGCCCGCGAGGACGGGTCCTGGACGACCCACGAGCTACGTGTCGGCGAGGCCGTCGAAACGCCCTGGCACGGCGGGAAATTCATGCTTCTTCAAAGATATGATCACGCCAGGCAGGTCCGGTCGGCCAGTCCGGTGGAGCCGGTACGGGCCAATCGCACGCCGGCGATTCTGGTGAAAATGGGCGGCGGAGAAAAAGGCACCGAAGCGTGGTTGAGGAAGGATGAGGCCCAGACCGTCGAGGAGGGCGGCCAGCGCTGGAGCCTGACCTACACCGATCAGGAGGTGCCTCTGGGATACAAGCTGACGTTGAATCGCTTCCACGTGGGGCATTATCCCGGCGAGATGGCGCCCCGATCGTTCGAGAGCCACATCACCATCAGTGAGCCGCTGGCCGGCCGCGAGGAGAACAGGACTATCAGCATGAATCAGCCGGTGGCGTTCGGCGGCTTCTCCCTGTTCCAGTCAAGCTATCAGCAGGGGGAAGGGGGGGCCACGAGCGTGCTCTCGGTCGCCAGGGATCCGGGCCAGCCGATCGTCTTCGTCGGCTACATCACCATGCTGATCGGCATGATTGTGGTATTGATCACGCGGATGAGAGACAGGCGTCGGATCGCCGCGGCTCGCGCCGCGGCGGCGGGGAGGATGCAACCATGACCGGCGGCCTGATCCTCGTCATGATGAATGCGGCGCTGGCGCTCGGACAAGTACCCGCGTCCGGGCCCGCCGGGGGCGGACCGACCTTGCCCGGCGCGCTGAATCTCGACAAGATCCGCGCCCTGCCGGTACAGCACGAGGGCCGCTGGCCGCCGTTGGATACCGTGGCGCGAGACATTGTCACGGAGGTGACCGGCTCCGCTGAGGTGCACGGGCGCGATCCGTTGTTGGTCCTGCTGGCCTGGACGTTTGAGCCGCAAGCGTGGCGACAGCAGCCGGTCATCCCGATCAAGAACCGGGCGCTGCGCCGCGAACTGCAGCTTCCCGAAACGCAGACCGCATTTTCATTCAGCGAATTAGTGTCGCACCAGCCCTTGATGTCGTTGATCAGGAAGCTTGGCGACCTTCCGCCGGGCAGCAAGCTCGATCCGTTGCGGGCCAAGGTGAAGGATCTGAATGACCGGCTTCTCCTGCTGCAGGATGTCTTCCGCGGCACAGTGATCAGGCCCATCCCCGATCCCAACGACGCTCGTGGCCGGTGGCTTTCCATTCCCGAGGCGGGCATGCATGCCCCTGACCGCGTCAAGGCCGTGTCCGCGGCATGGAACGATCTGCGAACGGCCTTCCTTGCGGATGACGGTCCCGGCGTTTCATCGGCGGCGGACAGGCTGAGGGCGGCGCTCGCGGCTTTGCCCAGCGCGTTCACGTCGAGCCCGCAGCTCATCGCTCGGGAGCTTCGCTACAACCAGTTGCACCCCTTCCGCTTGGCCTGGCATATCATGATCGCCGGAGCCATCCTGGCGGCGTTGGCCGCGATGATCCAGCGCCGCTGGTTTGACGCCGTCGCGGTGATCGGGATGCTGGCGGGTTTTGCCTGTCTGTCTTACGGCCTGTGGATGCGATGGCAGATCGCGGGGCGGCTGCCGGCCAGCAACATGTTTGAGTCGTTGCTCTTCCTGAGCTGGGGTATGGGGGCGTTTGCCATCCTGGCACTGTTTGTCTTTCCGCATCGGATCGTGCCGCTGACGGCTTCGGCGATGGGAGCGCTGGCGCTGGTTCTCGCCGACGTGCTGCTGGACCACTCCATCCGGCCGATCCCGCCGGTTCTTCAGGACACCATCTGGATGTCCATTCACGTGCCGATCATCATGGTTTCGTATTCAGTGCTGGCGCTGGGCGTGCTTTTCGCCCACGCCCAGGTCGTCACGATGGCGGTCGCGCCCGGCAAGCGAGCGGTCATCGAGACCATCGACGCCCTGCACTATTGGTACATCCATGTCGGCTCGATTCTGCTGCTGGCCGGGATCGTCACCGGCAGCATGTGGGCGGCGTCCTCCTGGGGGCGGTACTGGGGGTGGGACCCGAAGGAGGTGTGGTCGCTGGTCGCGTTGCTCGGCTACCTGGCCATCCTGCACGTTCGCGTGGATCGCGAGGCCCGGCCGTGGTGGATGTATGTGATCGGCGTGGCGATGATCTTCGGGCTTCTCGCGTTCGTGGCCCCGCCGCTGGCGCCGATGACGCCGATCACAGTGTTGGCCCTGGGCGGCACGGTCGTTGCGGCGATCTTCTTCGTGATCGCGCGAAGCTCCTTCGCCACTGCGGTCAAGAGCATTCTCGCCTTCTGGCTGATCATCATGACCTACGTCGGGGTTAACTTCGTGCTGGGCACGGGGCTGCACAGCTACGGTTTCGGCACGGGGGTGGTGGCGCAGTACATGTTCTGGGTCGGGGGGATTGATCTGGCGTTCATCCTGCTATGCGCAGCCGTTTATTCTCTGGGTCGCACTGCCCGCTCCTCCGTGCCGTAATGCGGTCCCTGGCCCGACGACCGAACCTCACTGAAGATGTGTCATGAAAAAGCCCCGCCGCAAAGGGCGGGGCTGGCTTCGTGACAATCATGACGCCGCATCGGGATTGCGGCAAAGCAGGAGCTTTGCCCTCCCCGGCTCTCTATCCGTGCTTGGCCAGATACTTCGACACGCCTTCGTGCGTCGGCTTCATGGCTTCCTCGCCGGGCTTCCAGTTGGCGGGGCAGACCTCGCCGTGCTTCTCGAAGTGCTGCAGGGCGTCGACCATCCGCAGGGCCTCGTCCACGTTGCGGCCCAGCGGCAGATCGTTGATGACGGCGTGGCGGATCTTGCCGTTCTTGTCGATGAGGAAGAGCCCGCGCAGGGCGATCGACTCGTTGAAGAGCACGCCGTAGGCGCGGGAGATGTTCTTGTCCAGGTCAGCGACCATGGGGAACTGGACGTCGCCAAGTCCGCCCTCGTTGCGGGGCGTGTTCTTCCAGGCCATGTGCGTGTAGGCGGAGTCGACGGATACAGAGATCACTTCGCAATTCCGTTCCTTGAAGGCGGTCAGCTTCTTGTCGAAGGCGATGATTTCCGATGGGCAGACGAAGGTGAAGTCCAGCGGATAGAAGAACAGCACGACGTAGTTGCCGCGGAACGACGAGAGCTTCACTTCGCCGATGGTGTTGTTCGGCATGACGGCTTGAGCGGTGAAATCGGGGGCGTCCTTGGTTACCAGATCGCACATGGGTTCTTTCTCCTTGGCTGTACCAGGTAGTAATTGTGTTGAATGGGCCGCAAATGCCCGAGTCCGAACGACGGAGGAGGATAGTATTGCTGCCTCGCCGGCGGCAACCGACGAGGGCGGATTTTGGGCAGAGGCGCGGACCGGCAGGGCCGGCCCGGCCGGGGTCCGGTGAGGCCCGGCTCTTGCCGGGAAACATGGGGGCAAGTAACGTTATGCGCTTTCAACCCGGTTGGACGCGACACCTATGGATCTGAACGACCTCAAGAGGAAACTCGACGAAATCAAGGACGAGGCCAAGGCCAGGCTGAAGGAAGCGACCTCGCCCGACGCCCTTCGCAGGGTGGAATCCGCGATCATGAAGGGCTCGCTGGGCCAGGTGCTCAAGGCGATCAAGGAATTCCCGCCGGAGTTGCGGGGGCGGGCGGGCCAGGAAATCAACCAGATCAAGGCCGCGATCGCCGAGCAGTTGGCGGCCCACTTGCAGCATCTCCGCCAGGCGGACGTGGCCGGCGAGCGCAAGAAAGCGGCCAGCTTCGATCCGACCCTCCCCCCGCCGGTGACCATGCGAGGTTCGCTTCATCCGGTGACTGCCGTTCAGCGTGAGGTCGAACGGGTCTTTACCGGCTTGGGCTTTTCGGTGGTCGGCGGTCCGGAGATGGAGTCGGAATACTACAACTTCGAAGCCCTGAACATCCCGGAGATGCACCCGGCCCGCGATACGCAGGATACCTTCTGGCTGACCAACGGCTGGTTGTTGCGGACGCACACCAGCCCCTGCCAGGTTCGGGCGATGCACCGGTTCGGCCCGCCGTTGCGGGTGATTGCCCCCGGTCGGTGCTTCCGGTACGAGGCGGTGGACGCCTCGCACGAGAACACGTTCTATCAGCTTGAGGGCCTGTTGATCGACAAGGACATATCGATCGCGCACCTGATCGCGTTCATGAAGCTGCTGCTGCGCGAGGTCTTTCATCGCGACGTGAAGATCCGGTTGCGGCCGGGCTTCTTCCCGTTCGTCGAGCCCGGTTTCGAGCTGGATATGTCGTGCGAGATCTGCGACGGCAAGGGCTGCCCGACGTGCAAGAAGTCGGGCTGGATCGAGATCCTGCCGTGCGGAATGGTTCATCCCAACGTGCTGCAGCACGGCAACATAGATCCGCACGAGTACACCGGTTTTGCCTTCGGCCTGGGCCTGACGCGGCTGGCGATGATGAAATACGGCATCGCGGACATCCGCATATTGAACAGTGGCGATTTGCGCGGATTGGTGAACCCGGCGAGGATGAGCGGCGCGGTTGTGGCCGGGAGTTAGCCCCTGCGGAGCTAAGAAAGTGCAGCCGCTCATGCCCATACGAGTATGAAACGCTCAGCGAGGTTCTGACTGACGACCTACAAGCTTTGATCGTAAACTCATGTTCATCTCACTTAATTGGCTCAAAGACTTCGTTGATCTCCCCTCGAACATCGATCCGCGGGAGTTGGCTCTTAAATTCACGCTGACCACGGCCGAGGTTGAAGGCGTCGAACGGGTGGAGGCGAATTTCAAGGGCTTGGTCGCGGCGAAGATCGAGACGGTCGAGATCATGCCGGAACAGCATCCGGCGACTCAGACGGGCAAGCTGCGACGCGTCGCTGTGCAGGCGGATCGGCAGTACACGTCGCTGACGTCCGCGCCGGACATCAAGGTCGGGGATGTGGTGATCTACGCTCCGCCGGGCGCGGTCATCGCCGGTCATGCGATCGGCACGACAGACACGGCCGGGCGTCCGTCCGAGGGCATGATTGTCGCCGGACAGTCGATCGACCTGATCCAGGTCGGGGCCAACGCGGTCTTCCTGCCGCCGAGCTTCGAGCCCGGCCGGTCGATTGAGACTGGTCCGTTCAATGACTGGATCATTGAGATCGACAACAAATCCGTCACCCATCGGCCGGACTGCTGGGGACATTACGGCATCGCCCGTGAAATCGCGGTGATGCTGGGTCTGCCGCTCAGGCCGTACCCGATCACCAACCCGGCGGAGCTGCACCGGCCGGATCTGCCTGCGGTTCCGATCGAGATCGACGACCCGGAGAAGTGCCCGCGATACACCGCCCTGGTGATGAAGGGCTTGAGGGCCCAGCCGGCGCCGTTGTGGATGCAGGTGCGGCTGGCATTGTGCGGACAGCGGCCGATCGACCTGCTGGTCGACCTGACCAACTACATCATGCTCGAGCTTGGTCAGCCCATGCACGCCTTCGACGGGGCTCGCTTGCCGAATATTCAAGTGGCGACGGCTGCGGCGGGCGAACGATTCATCACTCTCGATGGCATGACCCGCAAGATGCCGCCGGGGGCACTGATGATTCAATGCAACCGCAAATCCGTGGCCATTGCAGGAATCATGGGCGGGGCGGAAACCGAGGTCACCGCCCAAACCGATACAGTGCTGTTGGAGTCGGCGAACTTCGACGCCGCCACGATCCGCCGCGCCGCCACCGCGATGGGGCATCGCACCGAGGCCAGCGCCCGATTCGAGAAGTCCCTTGATCCGGCCAACACGGTCATGGGCATCGCCCGATTCCACCTGCTGGCCAAGGCAGAGCTGCCGGGCTTGCAGCTTGCCAGCGCGCTGAGCGACTGCTACCCGGCGCCCAGGACGATCGAGCCCATCGAGCTGGATTGCGATTTTGCCGCCCGATTCATCGGCAAGGCGGTGTCGCGCGAGGAGATCGCGCGAATCCTGACGGCGCTGGCGTTCGGATGCGAGCCGGCCGGCGGCGCCAAGCTGAGAGTCATGCCGCCGTCCTATCGCGCCACCAAGGACATCGAGATCGAGGCGGACCTGATTGAAGAGGTGGCCCGCTTCGTCGGCTACAACAACATCGAGCCGGTCCTGCCGGTGGTGTCGGCCCGATACTTCGAGCCGTCCACCGATTTGGCGATCGAGCGGCGGACGCTGGAGAATCTCTGCGACGGCGGCGAGTTCGTCGAGGTGCACGATTACATCTGGTACGACGACAACTGGCTGGCAAAGCTCGGCTTCGATCCCGGCGAATGCCTGAGGTTGAAGAATCCCGCCGCGGACAACTGTGCCCGTTTTCGCAAGACTCTCATGCCCGGCCTGATCGCCATGGCGGAGGGCAATCGGCACCACTTCACGCGTTTTCAGCTCGCCGAGATCGGCTCCGTTTTCGAGGCGGATCACTCCACGGTGGAGGAGTCGCAGCATCGCAGCCTCGGGCTGGTTGCTGTGCAGGCAGGCGCAAAGGCAGACGGCGCAGTCTGGGATCGGCTGCACATCGCCCTGGAAGGCTGGGCGCGACAGGTGCTGGAATCGCGCCTGGACTATCGGGAGACGAAGGCGTGTTATCCGTGGGAGGATACGGACCGCGTCGCGGAGGTCGTCGTGGCCGGCCGGACCGTTGGCCGGGTGACCATCCTTCCGCTGACGTGCAAGCAGAAAATCGACGAGCGTCTGAAAGCGTGGTCGATCGCCCTGGCGGAGGTGAACCTGAGTGCCCTGAGCGATTTGACCGAGCGGTATGAGAAGCTGCCGGTCGTGCCGCGGTATCCGCAGGTGCGGCTGGATTTCAGCTTCCTGGTGGATGCGGCCCAGCGATACACGCAGGTGGAGCGGCAACTTGGCGGATTCAAGCACGCTTTGCTCAAGAGGCTGTCATTCGTGGGATCCTTCGAAGGCGGGTCGGTGCCGGAAGGCAAGCGCAGCCTGACGTTGCGGGCGGAGATCGGCCGCGACGATCGCACCCTCAACGAGGAGGAGATTCACGGGTTCCAGGCCGATTTCAAGGGATTTCTCTCTTCGCACAAGATGGAGCTTCGAGGATGAGAGCTATGGCGCCGAGGAAGCTTGCGGTTGCGGTTCTGGTGCTATTGATGGGCGGGCCGGCGCCCTGGTCGCCATCGGCCTTTGCCCAGCCTCAGCCGTCCTCAGATCAGCCGCCGCCCGCGGCTGAGACCCAGCGTCTCCGCGGCATCATTGACAAGGACCAGACCTGGTCCGGCACGATCATCATCACGGACGATCTGACCATTCAGGACGCCACCGTCACGGTGAGTCCCGGCACGACGATTGAGTTCGCCCAGGCCGGGCCCGAGCATCCTCCGACCCTGACCGTCGGCAGCGCGGCCAGCGCTACCGGCGAGCTCAAGGTTCTGGGCACGGCTCAACAGCCGGTCACTTTCCGCACTCACGAGGGCACCAACGCCGGCCGGGTGATCATCAACGTGCGCAGCAGACTGATACCCTCATCGCCGCAGGCCCTGGGATCCAAGCCGGCAGCGCAACCGGCCGTCGTTCCGAATGAGGTCACCTGGCGGTATGTCCGTTTCGAGAATCTGGGGCATCTTCAGACTAAGCCCGGCGGCGGGGGCACCAAGACCCAGGTCGCCGAACCGGCGATCGCATTCAACGCAACCGGCGGCGCGCACACTCTGCAGATCTCGGAGTGCAGTTTCGCCAAGTGCTGCCGATTGGAGGTTCGGGCGGCGGAGGGGGCCAAGGTCTCAATCACGGGCAATCGTTTCGGCGACGAGAAGGAGAGAGTCGCGATCGAGGTGATCGCGGGCGAAGGCGACAAGGGGACCGGGTCATTGGTCGTGAGCGGCAACACCGCGTCGGCGGCCATCAATGTGGATGGCGCGGCGGACATCATCGAGAACATACTTGTCGGCGTCAACGCCGCCATCGTTCTCCGGAACAGCGGCGCCGCGGAGGCCAAGATCTGCGGCAATTACGTCCATAACTTGGCTCAAGAGGACGACGGTCGGTACTGCCTCAACTGCGAGGATCCCGGCGCCCTGATCGATGGCAACGTCCTTCGCGGCGGCACCACCTGCGTGCTGAACGGCTCCAAGCGGGTGAGCGGCAACGTCTTCATCGCCGCTCTGCACCTCACCAGCAAATACGTCAAGAGCGCTCACACCCACCAGCTCGTCGGGGCCCTGCCGCCTGGCGCGACTTTCGAGCGGAATCTGCTGTTGGGCCCGGCGTACTCGATGCTCGTGCCGCAGCCGGCGGCGCTGGCCAAGGACACGCCGCCCGCCAAGGGACCGACCATCATCCGGCACAACCTCTTCGATGGTTTTTCCGATTCGAATCGCGCCGTTCATCTCAATACCGCCGGTCGTAGTTCCGCGCCCGTCGCCATCCTGAACAACGTGTTCCTGCGAGTGACGACGCTGGTGTACGATGAGGGCAAAACGGAAAACACGTTGACCTACGAGGACTACAACGCCATCGCCCCCGAGCAGGCCCGGCGGTTCGATCAGGTCCAGATCGCCGGCATCAAGATGGGCAGCGCGGGGTGGGGAGCGAAGGACATTCAGCTTCCTGACATAGGGTCGATGCAACTCAGCGCGGTGTTCAAAGAGCCGCCGGGAGATTTCGACGACGAGATCTCGGCCAGGAAGGTCAGCATCAGCGAGTTGCGCCGCCGGTTGTTCGCGGCATATCGGCCTCTGGTGAGCAGCCCGCTGGTGCGGGCCGGCCGGGGTGACAGCGGATCGGAGGAAGCGAGCGGTCCGCGGCCCACCATCGGGCCGAGCGAGCCGGGCAAGGAGTGAGTCCCGTTCGCTGGCGGGATGCTCACACTTCAATCCGTTCGATCTTGGTCAGGTCCGCGACGCCCAGACCTCGGGCGGCAGCGGTCATGATGTGCTTCGCTGGCCGGTTCTCTTCTGCCAGTGTCTTCAAGCCCTTGGCCTTGCGCTGGGTATCGACCAAGTCGGCGCCGACCGCATCCACCGCGACGAAATCCGCGCCGACGATCAAGCCGTTGAAAGGCCAGGCGAACGTCGGGTTTCGCGCCGGTCCGGCGTTGTACTGAGCGCGGGTTCCGTCGCAGACGGTCAGCCGCCACTTGGGGCCGATGAATCGGTGGGAAACCACGTCGGCCACGAACGGGTCGCAGTTGTTGGAGTGGTACTTGTTGGGGTTGTGAATGGCGCCATAGAAGTTCTTCATTCCCAGCGAGGCGCCCGCCAGGTTGTGGTCCTTGAGCACCGGCACGCAGATGAGGGCGTTGACTTCCTCGGCCACGATCCTGGAGAAGCAGGAGCCGATCCGCCCGTTCGACTCGATGTCTTTCTGGTAACCGCCGCCGATTCGCTCGGCGTCGGTACCGCGGCATTGCACGCCGTCGGCGCTTTTGTTCAGCTTGAAGCCCGCGGCCGTCAGCTCGGTGTCGAACCGGTCCCAGATGATGACGTTTCGCGGCGCCACGCCGGCGAGTATCAGGCCCGCGACAATGGCTTCGACCACAACCGGCTGCGTCGGCAGGCCCAGGGCATTGACCTTGATGCCGACGCGGTCGTCCGGCTTGAACAGCTTGCGCCACGCCGAGGCGGCATCGGCGTCGCCGGTCACCTTCTGCACGGCGGCGTCCAGCATCTTGCGGAGGAGCTCGGCGTGCTCTGCGATGGCGCCGCGGGCGAGGGCGTCGTCCCGGGCGATGGCCACGCGCGGCGACTGATTGGTCTGAGCCTTCGGGCTGTCGGGCTCTTTGGCGCAGCCCGGCGTCACCAGGCCGCCGATGGCCGCGGCGGCCGCCGCCGCAGTGAGCTGCTCAAGAAACTCTCGTCGCGAGGTATCCGTTGCCATGCCGATGGGCCTCTGGTCGGCGGTTTACTCCCCGCCCGCCTCCGGTCTGGGAGGGGCCGGCGTTCGTCGCGGCCGGTATCGCCGTCCGTCCATGAGGAATGTTATGCGCGACATGACGTCTTCGCTGACCATCTTCGCCAGGGTCTGCTTGGCCTCGCCGATGGCCGTTCGGCGGGTCACGTGGGCCAGAAGGAAATGCTCGTTATCCAGTTTCTGGAGCACTCTGGCCACATCCCGCACGTGCATGTGATACCCGGCCCGCGCCCGGCGGACGTGGTCTGTCTCGAAGAACGTGCATTCGATGATCAGCACCTTGGCCCGGCGGACAATCTCCTCCTGCAGCCAGTCTCCTTCGGCGGTGTCGCCGCAGTAGGCCACCAGCGGTATCTCCACGGAGTACTGTATTTCGGTGCCCTGCTGCTTCAGTTGGGCCAGCTCCGGTCCGGTGCGATCGGCGAACTCCGGCTTGAGCTTGTGGCGTTGCTCGACGACGCAAAAGCCCAGCGCCGGCACGCCGTGGTTGGGCGCGAAGGCGTACACCTTCAGGCCGCGCCGAACCTCGAAGACGTCGCCCGGATCCAGGCCGACCACGCGAGAGGGAGAAACGTGACCCTCGATCAAGCCCCAGACGCGCATGAGTTCGCGGATGGGGGCTTCCATCGCCTTCGGGACCAGGACGCACCCGGTGTCATTGCCGACAAAATTCCGCTGGCTGAAGTAGTAGGCGATGCCCGCCGAATGGTCCATGTGTCCGTGACTGAGCAGGATGTGGTCGATGGAAAGGATTTCCGCCGGGGCTTTGCCGACGTCAAAGCAGACGTTCAGCTCCGGTGCTGCGATGACCGTTTCCTCGCCGGCGACGCTGTAACCGAGAAACCGAATCCCGCTCAGGGTGTGTTCTATCAATCGTCCGTCCAACAACGTGGTGCCTCGCTCGAATGGGCGTCGATGCCGGCTCCGTATTGGGAACCTTCCTGACCCAGCCACCAGTCCACTACAGGATATGGTTGCACGCGGACGCTGCTTCAACAAATCACAGGTCGAAACGCCCGAAGCGCGGCTATCGGTGGCACACATGTGCCAGCCTCGACGGCGCGGGCTTGCAGGCCGCGCTATCTTGCGCGGCGGCCGGGCAATGACCGGCCGCCGCAGTGTAGCCGACCCAGCGGTGATTCATCACCCTTCTCAGCGTTTTTTTCTTGACACGCATTCCCTGGCGTTCTAATGTGTGGGCAACACTATATGTTGGGGGTTCGTGCCCCGTCTCGCGATATGGCGTTGAAATGCAATGCCCGTTTTGCAAAGAGCAGCGAACAGACAAGGTCGTGGATTCGAGGGCCACGGAGGGCGGTGCCGTCATTCGGCGCCGCAGGCTTTGCCTTTCCTGCAACAAGCGATTTACGACCTACGAGCGGATCGAGGAGACGGGTCGGCTGCTGGTTATCAAGAAGGACGGCAGCCGGGTTCCGTTCGAGCACGAGAAGCTCCTGGGCGGGTTGCAGCGGGCGTGCTGGAAGCGTCCCATCGGCATCGAAGCGCTGGAGGCTCTGGTGAACGAGGTGGAGGAGGAGGTGTTTCGCGACTTCGACCGCGAAGTGCCCAGCGCATATCTGGGCAACGCCCTCGCCCTTCGGCTGCGGAAGCTGGACAAGATCGCGTACCTTCGCTTCGCCAGCCTGCAGCAGGAGTTCCAGCTGGTGGACGACTTCATCCAGGAAGCCAAGGACATACTCGACCGCGACAAGCAGGAGGTCGACGGACAGCAGGACCTGTTTCATGAATGATCCGTTTCAGCAAGATTGCCCGGCCAGGGATGTCCCGATCTTCATACGCAAGCGGGATCAGACGGTCGAGGCGTTCGAGATCGCCAAGCTGCGGAACGGCATTCGCAAGGCTCTCTGCACCGGCGCGGATCCGTCGGGGCTGGATCAGGTTGCCGCCAAGGGGTTGGCCGAGGCCATTCACGAGTTTCTCAAGCGGGCTTGTCCGGCGGCACCGGTGCCGTCCGTTCGCGTGCTCGAGCTCGCCGAACTGGTTCTCACCCAGACAGGCCACGCCGCCGCTGGCATGGCCATGCGGCAGTACGCTTCGTCTCGGGATCGGCTCCGCCGCTGGCTGATGGTGGCGGCGCCGACCGCTGACGGCGCCTTTATCCAGCATCGCTGGGACAAGGGTCGGCTGGTCAGGCACCTTCAAGGACAACACTTGCTCGACGCGCCGGCGTCAAGGATGATCGCCGGTCGCGTCGAGCAATTGGTATTCAACTGCGGTCTTAAAGTGGTGACCGCCAACCTGGTCCGCGAGATGGTCAACAGCGAACTCCTGGCCTGGGGGCTCCTGCCCGGGGTCCTGGCGGTCAGGAGGAAGCGCACAATCGCGGAGGTGGACAAGGTTAAGGACAACCTTGATACGGCATAGGAACGTGCCACACAACCGCGTCCTGCGCCGGCGGGCAGCCGGCGCAGGGCGGCTGTGGGAAAGGGGAAACGGACTTACGACGCTCTTGGAGAGCGCTGCGGCGGAGCCTATTCAAGGACGATTTGCGAAGAATGCAGGCTCCGCCGACTTTTGCGAAACCTCCTCCAGGCTTGTGGGGCCGGCGTCCCACCGGTGTGTCACAGGCAATGAGCCTTGGCCGCAAGCAGACGTGTAGCTTGTGCCACGAGCAGGCGGGGATGGTTTCTGAAGGCCTGTCGTAGAACGGCGCCCTCTTGCCAGCGCCACGGTTTGGGCCGCTGTTTTGCGACAGGCTCTTTTTTGCGCTGTGCCCGCGCTGTTCGACACTCGTTCAGTCGGGGAGGACAAAGCTCTGCTTTGACCTGGAGCCGCTCGTGCGAGAATCCCTTCTCGCATGTCCCCCCCTTAAACCCAAGTCATCCAGGCTGATTGGCCCGTTTCTCCGCTCCCTGCTATGCTTCAGCGATGCACGACTACTCGACTGACATCCTCATCGTCGGCGCTGGCCTGGCTGGCGCTTCGACGGCCTACCACCTGAAGCGCCTGTCCGATGCCCGCGTCCTCATCGTTGAGAAGGAGACCACCCCGGGCGTACATTCCTCCGGCCGAAACGCTTCGTTCATCCGCGAGCGGACCGAAGAGCCCGAGCTGCGACCGCTGACCTCGGAAGGCGCCGAGTTCCTGCGCGGCGGCACACTCGCCGAATACAACGCTCACGGCTCCGTGCTCATCGGCTGGGGGGACGAGGATGCGCGGCTGCACTGCGCGGTGGCGCGCGGCAAAGGGCTGTGGTGCCCGCGCGACGGGACTGCGGATGTTGCCAGGCTGCTGCAGAGCTACCTTGCCGGGCAGAAGATCCTCTCCGATACGGAAGTGCTCGAATGGGCCCACGAGGGCGATGGCATCCGCGTCCGCACCAATCGCGGCGTGATTGCCTGTAGTCTACTGGTCAACGCGGCGGGCCCGTGGGCCGGGAAGCTCGGCCGCCTGCCGCTGACGCCGAAGAACCGCACCATCTACGTGACGCCGCCGATGAAGTGGGTCGACCCGAAATGGCCGTTCGTCTGGGACGTGTACGGGGGCCTGTACTTCCGGCCGGAATCCGGCGGCCTGCTGCTGAGCCCGTGCGACGAGCGGCCCGCCGAGCCCGGCGAATACACCGACGACCCGAGGATGGCCGAGCAGCTCGCCGAGAAGGTCATGCGGCTGCAACCCGATCTGAGCGAGATTTCCATCCAGCGAAGCTGGGTCGGCCAGCGGACGTTCGCCAAGGACAAGCTCTTTGTCATTGGTTTCGATCCGCGCGAGAGCAAGCTCTTCCACGTCGCCGGCCTGGGCGGCCACGGAGTCACGTCGTCGTATGCGGTGGGGCGGCTGGCGGCGGAGACGATCCTGGGCAAGGCGGACCGCCGCGGGACAGCATTTGCGCCGGCGCGGTTGCTGTAGATCGCCGTGTGCCTACCTACAAGCGAGCCCACGCGATGCGTTTTTCCATGCTAATCAGGCAACTGAGCGGCGCAGCCAAAGAGCTTGCTCGCCTCGAGACGCGCGAGGCTCAAGACGAAGCGTGGAAAATGGTTAAGGAGGGGATGAACAAGGACTGGCGAAGTTGCATTCTCAGTGTCTTGTCGATGGTCCTTGGCCTTTGCTTGGTTGCGATTCCTCCTTATGTGCTGGGAGTGCATTATCCCGAATGGTGGTTGGACCATCTGGGACTGGCACGCATACTGTTTTGGAGCTGTGGGATAGCAGGCGTGCTTGTAATGTACGGAACGCCGGTCCTCATTATGCGCCGCCGCGTACGGCGGCTGGCTCGTAAGTGTCTATGTTCGCTGGGCGCGCCGGTCTGCCTACGGTGTGGCTACGACCTGCGAGGTTTGGCCCGGCCGCGATGCCCAGAATGCGGCTCGCCCTTCGAAATCCCGTTCAGAAAATCTGCGCAAGCCGAGAACGAGCCGGAAGCAACCGGCGAATAATCCTATTTCGCCAACTCCGCCAGCACCGCTTTCAGGTAAGTCCAAATCTTCTGCACGCTCGCCACATAGATGTGCTCATCCGGACTGTGCGGGCTGACGATGTGCGGGCCGAAGGAGATCATGTCCATCCCGCCCATCCGCTCGCCGATGAGGCCACACTCCAGGCCGGCGTGGATCGCGGCCACGATCGGCGGCTTGCCGAAGAGCTTCTCGTATAGCTCGCGGCAGGTGGCCAAAACGGGCGATTTCACGTCCGGCTGCCAGCCGGGATAGCCGTTGCCGGACTCGACGGCGGCGCCGCCGAGCTTGCCGATGGCCATGATCTGCTTCACCGCCGCGTCGAGTTGCGGCATGGACGAGCTTCGCGCCAGGCAGCCGACGGTGATTCGCAGCTTGCCGTCGGCCGTCTTGCTCTCGACCGTCGAGGTGCTGTTGGAGGTCTGGATCAGGCCGGCGATCTCCGGTACCACCGCCAGCACGCCGTGGGGCAGGGCGTTGAGCGTGGTGAGGAACCGCGTCGTCTCCGTGGGTGAAATCACGGCCGCGGCCTCGCTTGGCGCGACCTTTTCCACCTTGATCGTACACTTGTCCTCTTTGGCCTCGCGAACCGCTTCGGCTTGTACTTCCGCCGCGACCTTGCCAAGGGCACGCAGCGTGCGAGCCGAGCCCACGATGACGGCGCTCGCCTCGCGCGGGATCACATTCCGCTTGCTCCCGCCGGTGAAGCCGGCCAGCCGGATCCGCCCTTCGGCCGTCCGCAGCACGCGCACCAGCAGCTTGATGGCGCTGGCCCGGTTGAGATGGATGTCGCAGCCGGAGTGTCCGCCGCGGCAGCCGAGCACGGTGATCCGCCCGGCCTCCACGTCCGCAGGCGGCGGGGTGGTCTTGAATTCCCACGTCGCCGTCACGTCACAGCCGCCGGCGCAGCCGATGTACAGGGCGTCGTCCTCCTCGGAGTCGAGGTTGAGCATCCGCTTGCCCTTGAAGAAGTCCGGAGCCAGGGCCTTGGCCCCGGTCATGCCGGCCTCTTCGTCGATGGTGCAGAGCAGCTCGAGCGGGCCGTGGACCACATCGGGCGAGGTCGCCGCCGCGAAGCCCAGGGCCACGCCGATGCCGTTGTCGGCCCCCAGGGTGGTGCCGTCTGCTCGGACGATCATCTCGCCGTTGGGGTCCTTGTCGATGATGCACCTGATCGGGTCGCGATCGAAGTCGTGCGGTGTGCCGGTGTTCTTCTCGCAGACCATGTCCAGGTGGCCTTGGAGCACCACGGTCGGCGCGTTCTCGTGCCCGGGGGTCGCCGGGACCTCAATCACCAGGTTGCCCGTGGCATCCTCGCGGACGGGGAAGCCTTGCTTTTCGGCGAGGCCTCGGACATGGGCCCGGATCCGCTCTTCTTTCTTGGAACCGTGCGGCACGGTGCAGAATCCGGCGAAAAGCCGCCACACGTTGGCGGGCTCAAGTTGTTCTATCGACGTCGAACTGGTCTGGTCGTTCATGGTTGATCCTCAAGTGGGGCGGGTTCTGTCCGCCATGCAATGCCGCGCAATCTAACCGACTCGCCGGATAAAGCCAATTCGGACGAGTGGAGTGCCCGGCGGGCCAGCCGTACGGCCCCGTAGGGCTTGCCGATCAGCCCTTGACGGCCCCGAGGCTGAGCCCGCTGACGAACTGTTTCTGGGCCACGAAGAAGAGGATGATGCAGGGGATCATGGTCACGATGCTGGCGGCCATGAGGTAGTGGGCGTCGCGGAAATCGCCGTATTGGTTCTGAAACGAGTTCAATGCGACGGCCAGCGTCATCTGGTCCTCACTCTGCAGGTAGATCAGCGGGCCCATGAAATCGTTCCACGCCCCGATGAAGGTGAAGATCGCGGTGATGGCGATCACGGGCTTACAGATCGGGAGCATGATCTGCAGCCAGATCCGCAGGTGGCCGCAGCCGTCAATCCGGGCGGCCTCGACCAGCGCCTCAGGAATCTGGGCGAAGAACTGGCGGAACATGAAGATGAAGAACGGCGTGCCGAAGAACGTCGGCACGATCAGCGGCAGCATCGTGTCGATCCAGCCGAAGCGGCGGAACATGATGAACATGGGGATCATCGTCACCTGCATCGGCAGCATCATCGTCGCGATCATGACGATGAAAGCGGTGGCGCGGCCGCGGAAGCGCATCCGGGCGAAGGCGTACCCGACCAGGCTGCACGAAACGACCTGCCCGACGACGCACAGCGTGGTGATGACGACGGTGTTGGTGAGGGCGTCAAGGAAGCCGATCCAGGGCTTGCTGCCCATCTTGCGGAGGGCGTTGGGATAGTTCTGCCATTGCGGGTCGGTCGGCCAGGCCCGGAAGCCCGACGCCGCCTCGGTCGCCTGGGCCTCGGTGGACAGGCTGGTGGTGGCCATCCACCAGAAGGGGAAGATCATGGCCACACTGCCGATGATCAGGCAGGCGAGCACGAGGATTGTCCGGGTTCGCGATCTCATGCTTTCAAAGCTTCGTAATAGACAAAACGCCTGGAGCTGCGCATCAGCACCAGCGTGAGCACCAGAATGATCAACAACAGCAGCCAGGCCATCGCCGAGGCATAGCCCATGTCGTGGAAATCGAAGGCCCGGTTGTACAGGTACACAACGTAGAACCGGGTGGAGTCGCCGGGGCCCCCGCCGGTCATGACGTAGGCCTGGGTGAAGACCTGGAACGACGCGATCACGGCGATGATGACATTGAAGAGGAGGACCGGGCTGAGCATGGGCAGCGTCACATTGACGAATTTCCTCCACCCCACGGCGCCATCAATGTCAGCGGCTTCATAGAGATCCTTGGGGATTCCCTTGAGCCCGGCGAGGTAGATCATCATCGTGCCGCCGATGGACCAGAGGTTGACGATGGCGAAGGCGGGGACGCCCCAGGTTTCGGCGTCCTTTTCGAACCACGCCGGAGAGTGCCAGCCGGCCGGCAGCAGCGGATCGATCACCGTCTTTAGCAGGCCGTGCTCGTGGTTGAAGACCCATTTCCACATTACCGCCATGCCGACACCGGCGAGCACGCTGGGCAGGTACCAGATCGCCCGATAGACGCCGATGGACTTGAAGTCGTGGTTCAGCAGCATGGCGGCAAGCAGAGCGGCAAGTTGGCTGGTCGGCACCGCGAGCAGCGTGTACCAGATCGTGATTCGCAAGGCCTTGTGGAATGAGTCGTCGAGCTGCCACAGGGTGCGGAAGTTATCGAAGCCCAGGATACCGGCGTGGTCCAGCGTCGTCAGCCCGCTCCACTTCGTGAACGCCAGCACCAGCGACATGAGGATCGGGAAGGCGGTAAAGGCCATGAAGCCGATCACCCACGGGCTGACCATCATGTCGCCGGCCAGTTCCTCGCGGAATGAGAGTCCTTTCGGTCTTCGCCGCCACCACACCGCTACGGTGATGAAGAAGACAGCCAGCACGGGCACGACGATCCACGTGAACACTCGCCCCCACGGCATCGGCGGATACTGGTGGCGGAGAAGCTCATCGTTTTCCCTCCATTCCCTGGCGACACGGAGCATTTGCGGCCCGACCGGTTTGTTCATTTTGAAGATGTCTTCCAGGCGGACGCGAAGCTGATGCAGATAGCGCGGCTCGGCCGGCCAGTCGATCGGTTCGGCGTATTCCGCGGCGGCCAGAAAAGCCTGGCAGTTCTCCGGCTTCTGCCCGGGGCTGCAAAAGGCCGGACTGAAGGCAACGCTCTTGAGCGCTGGAATGGCCAGCCCGCCCTCGCTCATCAGGGCCTGGCCGCGCGAGCTGTTCAGATATTTGATGAAGCGCCAGCCTTGCTGGCGGTGCGGGCTGTTTTTGGCGATGGCCCAGCCGGTGGTGAAGATGCCGTTGCGCGGCTTGCAGCCCTTGGCATGGGGCAGCGGGGCAAAGTCCCAATCGAACTTATCGATCAGGCGATAGGTAGGGCATTTCCATCGCCCGAGCGGTCCGGCCATGCCGACGTTTCCGGCGAGGAATGGCTCCAAGAGCGTCTCAAGCTGGGTCTTGGCGGAGACGAGCGTCCGCTGCTCGTTGTGAAACCAGCTCTGCAGCTTCGCCAGGACGGCTTGAAGCTGCGGGTCTTCGAAGGTGTAGTGGGCCCAGTTGTCCTCGGTGAAGTCCTTGCCGTGCGTCCAGAGGAAGACGCGGACCACCGCTTCCCAGGTGACGAAGTCGGCGCCGTAGCAGTCGGGCAGCTTGGCGATGGCGCGGGCCCGGTCGATGAACTCGTCCCAGGTCCAATCGTCCTTGGGCGGCTCCGGTACGCCGGCGCGGCGGAAGAGATCTTTGTTGTAGTAGAAGCCCAGGGCGGTGAAATCCTTGGCCAGTGCGATGAGACGGCCCTTGCCGATCTGGCCGGAGCCGCGGTCGAAGCGGAAGCAGCGAAGCACGGAGGGGAAATAATCGTCGAGGTCGACGGTGGGGATGCCCGCGGCCTTGTCCTGCTCGATCAACTCGTCGAGATCGGCCAGCAGGTCCTTGTTGGCCAGATCGCCCGCCTTTTCGTAGCCGAGGTAGAAGACGTCCGGCGGGTCGCCGGCGGCGAACATGGTCTGCAGCTTGGTGTTGACGGCGGCGGCCTGGCCGAGGTTGATCCGCAGGAGCTTGATGTCACGGTTTTCAGGGAGGGACTCGAAGTCCTTGCAGAGCTGGGTGACGATCGCGTCTTCGTTCTTGTCGCCCCAGTGCAGGACGGTCAATTGCACCTGGTTTTGTGCGAGCTTCTGTCTGCGGAGCGGTCTGGAGGCCACCCAGCAGAACGAGAATACAACCAGGGCGACAGCGGCAAGCGCCACCGCGAAACGCGCCGCCCGCCCGACAGGATGTCGTCGTTCCTCCAAGGCTTGAAGCCTCAACAAAAGCCGCCGCTATCAGTATTGGCGGGCGAAGCTGATTTGCGTCCTGCCAGGATGGTACATGGCCCAGGGCGCCCTCTACGTGCCGTAGGCACAGTTCGAGAATAGCCCAGCGATTCATCGCTGGGGAGCCGGGCAACGAAGTCCATTTCCGTCCCGTGGGGACGGTTGAACGACGACGTTACAATCGGCCGTCCCTACGGGACTCCTAGGACATTCGTCGCGGCTCTGGACCCAGCGTTGAAACGCTGGGCTATTCTCAATTGTCCCTCCGGGACAAGCCAGCCGAGACAAAACAGCCGGGACAAGTTGTCCAGTCCTTTCTCATGTCTTCGGCGCAGCGCCTTTCGGGCCATCAAGGTGCGCCGAGGACGTACCCTACTGCTCTCAAGATATCAACCACGCATCACCAATTCTGTTACTCCGCCAGCCGGAACATCGCGCCGGTCCGCGGCTCCAGCCTGATCCCTTTCAGCTTGCCGTCGACCACCTTCACCGTCGGTTTGTGTCCGTCAATCGGTCGGACTGTCGGTCGGGCCTTGGGCTGGTCCGCCGGCGGACCGACGATCTCGCACTCCGCGGGATCATCCAGCCGGACGATCTTCGAACCCGTGGGCCACGAGACCGGCACGTTCAACTTGTGCGGCTTGTCGCTGTTGTTGAGCACGATCACGATGGTGTCGTTGCCCAGCGTTCGCGCGAACGCGTACATCCGCAGCGAATCGTTCATCAGCAGCGTCTCGAAAGAGCCGAGCTGCAATGCCGGATACGTGTTGCGAATTGCGATCATTCGCCGATAGTGATCGCGAAGGCCCGGCACGATCCGCTCGTCCGGATCGTCATACGGCATCAGGTCTTCCCAATACATCGGCTTGCGGCAGGACGGGTCGTCGGCCCCGTACATGCCGACCTCATCGCCGTAGTAGAACATCGGCGCTCCGAGAAACGCCATCTGGAACATGACTTCCAGCTTCAGTTTGTGGTAGCAGTCGGGCGTCGGGCGGTTGGGGTTGTAGTTCGGCCCGTTGTCCTGCAATCGGTCGGCCTTGTCGTACTCCAGATCGGGGTTCATGAACATGGACGAGGCCCGATCGGTATCGTGGCTGTTCAACAGGTTTTGCAGGACGTAGTTCACCTGCGGCACGTACCAGGCCAGGTTTTCGCGAAGCTGCTTGTCGAACCCCGTCGGCTTGAGGGTCTTTTTCTTGTTCACAAAGAACTTCTGGCAGGCCCGGGCGAACGGGTAGTTCATCACCGCGTCGAAGGTCTTTCCGTCCAGCCATGACCGCGACTCTTCCCAGAGCTCGGCGACGATGTAGGCGTCGGGGTTGATCGACTTGACCAGCTTCCGCCAGTCGCTCCAGAAGTTGGCGTTGATGTCGCTGGCCACGTCCAGCCGCCAGCCGTCGATGCCGTCGGACGGGTCGCCATCGCCGTTCGGGTCCATCCAGCGGCGCGTCACGGCGAAGAGGTGCTCGCGTATCGGCTCCGCCAGGCCCTTGGCCTCATCGTGCTTCAGCTTCGGCAGGTGCCCGTCGTCACCATCCCAGGCGACGTAGTGGAACGGCTCCCAGCTCTTGATCTCGAACCAGCCGGCGTAGGGCGAGTCCTTGCCGTTCTTGACGACATCCTTGAACGCCCAGAAATCACGCCCGACGTGGTTGAACACGCCGTCGATGATGACCTTGAAGCCCTGGCGATGGGCCTCCTTGATGAAGTCGAGGAAGACGCGGTCGCTCTCCGACCATTTCCACGTGGCCGGGTCAGTGGTTTCGCCGTTGATCTTTGTGAGGCTGTCTTTGACGCCGAAGAAGTCATCGATGTGGCGATAGTCTGAGGCGTCGTACTTGTGTAGTGACTCGGCGATGAAGACCGGGTTCAGGTAGATCGCGGTGACGCCGAGGTCACGCAGATAGGGCAGCTTCTCCTGGATGCCCTGGATGTCGCCGCCGTATCGGCGGTTGAAGATGTACGAATAGAACTTGCCTTCCTCGACGAAATCCCCGTTTTCGCTGGTGCGAGAATCCTTTCTCGCAACCTCCGCCCGCCCCTGGTACGGTTTGAACCATTCATGCGTCCACGGCACCGTTCGCGGCGGATCATTCTTCGGGTCGCCGTTGCGGAATCGCTCCGGGAAGATCTGGTACCACACCGCCGTCTTGGCCCAGTCGGGCGTCTGAAACTCCATCTTGGCATCCAATCTGAAATAGCACTCGCGGTCGTTCGCGTCGGCCGCCACGCCCTTGCGGCCGAACACGGCATGCTCGCTGCCGTCGGTGAGGCGGAAGGCGTAGGTCGTCCAGGCGCTCTCGCGGCTCCCCGTCGCGGCGCCGGTCAGTATCTGTGCTGACCAATAGTCGAAACCGAACTGAGAATCAACCCGCCGCATGGCCACGCCGGGCCCGGTCCCCGGTCGGATCACATCCACTGCCTGCACGTCGTTGGCCAGCGTGCGCAAGGTCAGGACAACGAGATTTTTCGCGATGGGCGTGAGGTATTTGCCGTTGGCCGGGTCGTGCTTGAGCGCATCGGAATTGAGATGATCTGGCTTGGCGGGGCCGAGCTTGGTCCCGTCCAGCCCGACCAGCACGCCGCTGTTGAACCCGCCGCGATTGTCCGGCTCGCGGAACTGCGGGTCAGCGTTGGGGTCCTCCAGCCAGATGCAGCCGTTGACGAGGATCTTGTAGTGATAGACGCCGTCGGGGATCTCCAGGATCCGGTGCCAGACTTCGCCTTCCTCCGTGCTGAACATCGGCGTCCTGCCGGTCTGCCAGTCGTTGAAGTCGCCGACCAGCTCGACACGCTCGACGATGGGCCCCCTCGGTGGCCCCTTGCTTTCCTTCTTCTTCCAGACGAACTCCCGCCAGCCTTCATCCAGCAAACTGAGCGACTTCCTCTTGCCGTCATACTTCGCAAGATAGTCGCGGCCTTTCACCGTTGCCGATCGAGCCGTTGCGACGGGCTTGCCGTCCCCGACGTCCATTGGCAGTACTTCGAGAGTCGCCATCCCGTCCGGTCCGCCTTTGACGGTCCGGCCCCAGACATCCGGACCTATGGGAAACATGACGGCCCCAGCGTCGCGTTGCCCGTTTTCACTCAGCAGCCAACCATCTGTCAGATTGAGAACTACCTTGGCCGGGGATTTCTTGGCGCCGTCGTCAATGACCAGGCCAACTTGGCCCTGCTTTGCTTTCAACAGAGCCCGTGGCACGCGGACGACCCGATTGCAACTGTCATACTGCAAGGAGGACTCTTCGGATGTTCTCGCCGCTGTATCAGTCTGCGGCGTTGATTCCTCGCCGATGGACCAGCGATATTCTGGGATCCCTAGGCTGGACTGCTCCAACGAAACGCGGGCATCCAGGACCACCGTCGGGCAGATCTCGTCATAGACAGTGATCACCGCGTGCGGCCGTGAGACCTCGCCGAGCTCGCATGTGCCCCATTCCTTCTTCTCGATATCGAGCCATACGGTGTATCCCCCGGACTGCGGGATCGCCAGCTTGATGTTCTCGCCCGGTTGGCCCAGTTTGCCGCCGCCGGCATCGCCCAGATGCTTGTCCCACGTACCGTCGAAAACGAACTTGAACTGGTACTCGCCGCAGGGCCAGAAGCGGGTCAGCTCCCATCGCTCGGGTACCTTTACCCCGCGGAACACAGGACAGGAGGAGCTGCCCATTGCTACACCGACCTCATGCGCCGGTACTAGCTTCAGGCAATACGCGTCGTCGTTGGTTGTCCAGTTATTAAACGTCCCGGCGATACGAACGTCCTTGAATTCCGGTCCGGCAGCCGACGCTGGCACGATGCTCACCATCAGGAGCAGCGCCCAGGCGGATCGGCCAACAAACCGCCTCCGCGTCTCCGGGTCTCCGTGGTGCTTGATGTCTGTCGTTTCGCGCTGTCGCGGCACGCGACATGGGTGGGTTCTGGTGGTCATCACGTTGCTCATTTGGGAGGTGCTGTGGATTTGCGGACGATGAGCGAGACCGGCTGCGTTTCCTCAACGGTCTCTACCTTGCCTTCGACCAGTGCCAGCAACCGTTCACAGGCCCGCTGGCCGACCTCGTAGAGGGGCGTGTGGATCGTCGTCAGGGGCGGATCACAGAACTCCGCGCCGCGCAGGTCATCGCAGCCGAGCACGCTGATGTCCTCCGGCACGCGTCGCCCGAGCGCCTTGATCGCACTCATTGCACCGATCGCCATCTTGTCATTACCCGCCAGAATGGCCGTCAGATCGCGCTCGCGTTGGATCAGCTCCGCGGCCGCGGTCGCGCCGCCCTCTTCCGTGTACAAACCATCCGCGGTGCGGTGCTTCGGCAGTGAAATGCCAGCCGCGGTGAGCCCTTCTTCGAAGCCGCTGCGCAGATCGGACGTGGTTTGTACCTCCGGCGCCCCATGGATCAGTCCGATATTGCGATGTCCAAGGCGAGACAAGTACTCCGCCGCGATCCAGCCGGCCTGGTGGTAGTCGCACTTGACGTGGTTCAGTTTCTTCCCTGACAGGTAGTTGTTGACGATGAGAACGGCCCGGCTTCCGTCCTCGAAATCGGCCAGATACTCGTCGAAGGTGGTAACGCCCAGGGCCAGGAGGCCGTCCACAAAGTGGCGATCGAAAAGCTCGAGGTGCTGGCGCCGCTGAATGAAATCGGGATGAGCCACCTCGAGCAGGATTTTGTACCCGGCCCCACTGGCAAAATCATGGATCGCGCTAATGAGCTCGCCGAAGTAAACGTCCGCAAAAGCGTGTCGCAACTGCCGCACCAGGATGGCCAGACAACCCGATCGCTGGGCCTGGAGCCCCTGGGCCAGCCGGCTGGGGCGGTATCCCAGGCGGTCCACCGTTTTGAGCACGCGTTCCCGGGTGGCGGGGCTGATCCGGCCGTCGCGGTTGTTGAGAACCAAAGAGACCGTCGTCAGCGAGGCCTGACTTTCTCTCGCAACGTCTTTAATTGAAATGCCTTTACGCCTGGGCATATCCGAGTTCCCCACCTATAAAAGCCGATGATCCCGTCACCCATTATGCGGTTTTTTCTCCGACCCCGCTCCCTTCACTTGGCCTTACGGGCTAACATGACTTGGTGACAAAATCATCCGGGCATCCCTTGCAATGAGTACAGACTCCGCTATACTCGTATTAGTAAAAGGTTTTACTAAGCATACACCCTTGTTCCACGGAAATCAAATGATCTCGGCGGCAGGTCGTAATTCGGGGCCTGAAGGCAGGGGAGAATCGGCTTACCCCGTGGCAGTCGTGCGGCTTGAGACTGTATCACCCCGGCGCCCCTGGCAGACAGGGCGGGCGTTCACGCTGATCGAGCTCCTGGTGGTGATCGCGATCATATCCCTGCTGATTTCCGTCATTGCCCCGGCGATGAGTCGGGCTCGCGAGGCCGGCCGGCGGACGATGTGCGGAAACGACCTTCGCCAGGTCGGTGCATGCTTCTGGAACTACTCCAACGACTCTGAGAATTGGTTCCCCTCGAAGCCGTGGTGCGGCCACCCCGACGCAGGGGCCAAGGACCTGGCATTGCATCAGCACGAAGCCTGTGGCCGCGACCCAACGGGGCCGGACGGCTGGGGTACCCGATGCGCAGGCATCATTCGCGACGTTCTGGAACGCGACTACACCCGCGGCACCGCTGAACGTCCGAAGTATCTGCACGATCCCAAGATTCTGGTCTGTCCCAGCGATGACTTCGGCAACGCCTATGGCTCTGATGAGCAGGTTCCAATCAAAGCAGTCGACGATGTGATGAAAATCCAGGCCTTCATCCCCACGGGGGGCCAGAAAGAGAAGAATTACAGCTACGCGTACGTCTCTCTCCTTCGCAACGACGACCGAGCCGACATCTTCCTGATGGGTGACGAAACCAACAAGGTAGATGTCGCGACCGATTACCTGACCCAACTGACAGCACAGGACAACCACGGGATGCGAGGCATTAATGCCTTGTTCGTCGACCTGCACGTCGATTGGGAAGGCGTCAAGGGAGGCGATTTTCAGTCTTTGCAGCAGTTGGCCTGGAAGCTGTATGCGCCCCTCTGCGTGTCTCCGGCTCGCTTCCCGATCACCAACGGCACCCGAAACGTGGAAATAATGACCGTCGACTAGCGCGGGTGCATTGGAGATTTGGTGAGGGGCTGACAAAGGACGCAGCGGCTGACCGCCGCATCAGTCAGAGCACGACAGGGTGGCGAGTGGATTGATGGGCCGAGAGAAATGAGGGCGGGGGGGGCCGGCAACACCTCCGCGTGCAGGCGAGCGCGATCACAGCAATGGAGGTGGATTCGGAAGAAGCGAGTCCTTCAGAACACGATTGCGTCATCTGACGAGCTTCTTGCCGGGAATGCGGCCGCCGGATGATCGCGTCATCGGACAACCGAACTGACGAACAGGCCCGGCGTCGCGGCTCGATCGAGCGCGGACCTGGGCGGAGTGGGAACTACTAAGGCTTAGGAGGCAGAATCATGAAAGCAGTGCAGTCCATGAGAAAGGTATTTGCGATCGGGGCAATCATCGGCTTGTGCGCGCTCGCGGCCAGCGCGGCCGACATCGTGGGCCGTAACATCCCCACCAATTACGCCGGCTTCCTGACGGCCACGCAGAACAATGCCACCGGCTACGGCAACGGCTCCACGCATACCGACCCCAACACGCCCACGGTGGGAAGCGAGATCGACGCTCTCTACGTGTGCGCTGATGCGACCGACCTCTGGATCGGCGTCACCGGCAACCTGCCCAACAAGCTGGCCTCCGCCCAGTCGATCGTCGTCTTGATCGACGCGGATGGCGGCTCGCCGGGCGTCCCCAACGTGCTGGATACGAGCCTGATCACCCCTTACGGCGGCGGTGGCAACGTCATACGCTACCTGAACGGCACGATCCTCGACGCGCCGGACCCGAACGACCCCAACGACACGGGATTCACACCCGAGACCGCCGTTGTGGTGAATCGAATCACCTCCAGCATTCCGAACTGCACGACATACGTCAATTCCTGGTACTTGCCGACAGGGTTCGAGGATCCCTGGGATGCGAACCTGGTCAGCGTGGACCCCAACAATCCTTACAACGGGCTGTACCTATCGGCCTATATGGACACGACCAACGTTGCCGGCGTCGATGACGACCCCGCCAAGGACGGCGCCCAGGAGCAGACCCTGGCGGCGAACGCGCTCAAGGGCCTGCGCCTGAGGCTGGATCGCGCTTACTACGGCATCGGCGACCAGATCAAGATCATGGTCCTCCTGGCATCGCCGGGTGACGACGCCGGCACACCCGTGACCTATGTAAGCAATCAGATCCTGCCGCCGCTGGCGGTGGAAGCGCCGAACGGCTGCCTCACGCCGCCCTTCCCGGCGAACTTCGACGCGACCTTCGGAACACCGTCAACCGGCGCCGCGGGCAGGCAATATGCCATCATTCAATTGTCCCCCGGCACGCCCACCGGCTTTAATGGCTTGAACATCCCGACGCAGTGGCCCGGCGGCAGCCTCATCGCCACGCAGCGGATCCATACCTGCTACGGCAATGCCGTGATGGGCAGCATCACCTACACGGTTCCTGGCTCGGAGCTGGACCAGTTGTTCGTTCGGGAGGATGACACCTACCTGCAGATCGCCGTAAGCGGCAACCTGGAAGCCAATGGCAACAAGGTTTCCTTCTTCATTGATGCTGATCCCAATGCCGGCGAAAACACACTGGATTACAACAGCCCCAATCCTCCACCGGACCCGAACAACCCCGAGCCCATTTACAACTGGTCGGGGCGAACATTCGACCCAGGCCTTGCCCCCGAGCACTGCTACATGGTGAACAACTGGCAGGGTACGTTCTACGTGGACCACTACGAGTTGCTGACCGATACCAAGACCTACCTCGGGTCCAATCCGGTGGGCGGTCCCAACGGCATTCTGCAAGGTGGCACCAACGTCAACGGTGATCAATTCGTGTTGGACAACTCGAACCAGGCTGGCGTCGTCGGTAGAGGTGAACCAGGCGAGCCGGGAGACCCCTCGACGGCCACCACCGGCTTCGAGGTCCGCATCAGTTTGGCCGAAATTGGCTTGACGCCTGGTGCGTGCAACAATGTGAAGGTCTTCGTGGCCCTCACCAGCCAAAACGCTGCATGGATGTCGAACCAGTACCTGCCGCCGATCGAGACGCCGTCCGACAACATCGGCACCGACCGACCTCCGGCCACCGCGTTCAACTTCGGCAGCACGGCTTTTCCGTTCAACGGGAACCAGTATGCCACCGTCGCGCTGCTTCGCCTGGGCGACGTGTTCCAGGATGCGAATTGCTGCATCAACACGGATGATCTGGACGCGTTTGTCCAGGTTCTGCTTGGCTTGAACACTGACGGGAAAGCGATCTTCCTGTCTGACATCAACAAGGATGGCGTCGCGAACGGTGCTGATATCCAGCCGTTCATCGATTTGCTCTTGAGCCAGAGCCCTTGTCCGTAAGTCCTCTCCGACGGAGAGGGTCGTCCTCGGGGTCGAGGCGGATAATCGACGATTGCTCGACGGTCTCGCCCGATCCCGTCGGTGAATGAGATCCGATGGCCCGGCCGGCCCGCCAGGGGCGTGCGGGCCGGGCCGTCGACCGATCGGGCCTGATCCGCACGGGGGTGCGATGTGAAAGCGATCGAGCGTATCTTCCTGCCATCGGTGCGAGAGTCTCTGGCGCGATCCGCCTCCGGCGGACCTCTCGCGTCCATTCTCTTGTATATCATCCTGTTGTTCGCAGCCTCGTCGGCCTTGGCTGGGCCACCCGATCGGCCGATCCTGCAGTATTTCGAAACCACCTGGAACAACATGAGCTATCGCATGCCGGACGTGTTCATGGCCGGCTACGGCGCAGTCTGGCTCCCGCCGCCGTGCAAGGGCCAGAACGGCACCGCCAGCATCGGCTACGATCTGTTCGACCGCTTCGACCTCGGTTCCAGTTCCGCCCCCACGCGCTACGGCACGGAGGACGATTTCCGGCAACTCGTTGCGGCCCATCATCGCGCCAACGTCGAAGTGTACGTCGATTGGATCATGAATCACAACGGAACCAAGGATAAGACTACGCCCGGCTTCCTGGCCCAGGGCGGGTATCCGGGCTTCGTGCTGGAGATATCCGGCGGTGATCCGGACGGCGACTTCCACGCCTACTCGGGAGGTTGCCCGCAATCGACCAATCCCTCTGATCCATGCTACGACTTGTACCAGGGACGGCTGGTCGGACTCATCGACATTGCCCAGGAGAAAAACAACAACTACATTCGCCACCCCGTCGTCGTCGGCGACCCGAACAACATCCCTGCCGGGACCGTCTATAACAAGCCTGATGCCAACAACGCCCGCTTGTATCCCGACACCGCGTTGACCCCGACGACGGTCACCAATCCCGGTACGAGCCGTAACCCCGGGACGACATATGCCACGCTTTACCCCTTCAACAACAATGATCCAATGCAAGGCGATGCCGTCATCGAGAACGCCACCGCCCTGCTGTGCCGGGCGAGCCGCTGGATGGTCGAGGACATCGGCGTAGACGGCTTCCGCCTCGATGCCGCCAAGCACACGCCCACCTGGTTCTGGGACACTTACTGGGACACCGCGGTCTATCTGCGCCACAAGACGTTCAGCGGGGCGTACAACATTCCGTATTCATTCTCGGAGGTCGTCGAGGGCGGCGGGGCCAGCATGCAGAACTGGGTCCGCAGACCCGGCGGGGAATACGGCAATCCCGGCCAGGGCTGGCCGGCCCAGGGCTGGGAGTTCGGCAACCGCGACGCGCTGGACCTCAATGAAGCCGGCGCGCTTCGCGACCTCATCGCGGCGGGCGGCTACGGCTCCTGGAACAACGTCATGGGCGCGTCCATCGACACGCGAGATGACGGCTACCAGAACGGCACTATGGGCGTGCATCACGTTGACAGTCACGACAATGCTGTCGGCGACGGCGTGAACGATGTCGCCGAGTATGCCTACGTGCTGATGCGAACCGGCTCCGTCAACGTTTACTACAACGCCTTTCAGTGGGGTCCGCAGCCCAATAATTTTCCCAGGGCCAATGGCCGCAGCGATGCCATCGGAACGGGCGACGACTACCTCACCAGGCTCGTCGGCATCCGCAACTGCTACGGCCGGGGCTGGTTCATGCCCATCAACGGCACCGATCCGGTCAATCCCTCCCCGGACGATGTTCTGGTGTTCACTCGCCGCACGCCGAATGGTCCGGACAACCTGCTCGTTGCCCTCAACGATAAGCAGAACACAGGCGGGGTCGAGACCAGGAACGTGGCCACGGCTTTTCCTGCCGGCACGCGACTCCGCGAGCTCACCGGCAACGCCGCCGATCCTGTCGTCGATCCCAGTGGCCAGATCCCGGACGTCCTCGGCGTCGACTCCAGCGGCCGCCTCTACGACGCGAGCAATCCGACCAACCTGTACTTGAAAGTTCCCAGCAACCGGAACGCCAGCGGTGTTCTCCACGGCCGCGGCTACGTGATCTACGGCCCCGCCGTCCCGAGCGGCTCGCTGACGGTCACGAATGTCGCCCAGACCATCCCGCCGGACAGCTCATCCGTGCCGGCTTATGCCCGGCGATTGACGGCCGTCGATGTGATCACCTCGGACAGCTTTGAGATCCGCCTGCAAACCACGCAGACTGATTCGCTGGACCCCAATACCGACGATAGGGCCGTCTTTCGCATCGACTCCGGTTTTGTTGACTACAACGGCAACGGGGTGGTGGATAACCCCGGCGGATTCGAGGCCGGTTTCGAGAACTTCCTGACGCAGAGCTCACCGCTCTATGGCGGGGGCAGCGGCACGTACCGGCAGACCATCGATGCAACGCAGCTCGCCGAAGGCTATCACTACATCACTGTCTGGGCGTACCGCCATCGCGCTTCCGGGGATCCGCTGTTCAAGGAATTCCGCAAGGTGATCTACCTGAACCGCGTCCCGCCGCAGGTGACTCTGATCCAGCCGACCCAAACCGGCGATGGGGACATCACCGCGAGCACATTCCAGGTCGTCGCTCGGGCCATGGATCCGACCGTGACCGCAGTGCATGTGTTCTTTGATCAACATGCCAACAGCCCGTTCCTCACCTGGGCGCAGCAAGGCCAGGGCGCCACGACGCGAGACGGTATGGTCTTCAACGCCACTGTTCGGGGAGCGATCAACGGCAACCATCGTCTGGACGTGGTGGCCTTTGACGAGATGGGCGGCTCCGCCGTGACTCACT
Organism: Phycisphaerae bacterium; assembly: GCA_035542775.1. Lineage (GTDB taxonomy): Bacteria > Planctomycetota > Phycisphaerae > UBA1845 > UTPLA1 > DATKKX01. Next base: position 42,658 of record DATKKX010000507.1, read on the forward strand.
ATGTGGGGATCAATGCTGAGGGCCTCAGTCTATGGGGCGGTCTTGGCGACGTGAATAACGACATGGCCATCAATGGCAAGGACATATCGTCGTTCGTCCAATATGTCGTGGGCCAGTCCGCCTTCCACCCGGCGGCTGACTTTAACGCTGACGGACTCAATGACTTAGGTGACCTCGCCCCGTTCGTGGCGAGGTTGATTGGCGAATAAACGACATCTGGAATGTGGGTTTGGAGGGTGTCATTCGGGGGGGCTGGAGACGTGCTCCGGGGAGGGGGAGGAGGCGGGCTGAGAGGAGGATTTGCGGGGCTTGACCCGCATTTGAGATTCTGGTAAAATGTTTTGGCATAGGGAAGAGGGGCGTGCAAGACGGAGGACATCCGTCTTGCACATGGAGGAATGCGCTCAGTAAGAAAAGAGGCAAATATCCACTACATTCAATGAAGAGGAGCAAGGAAATGAACAAGATCGCTGCAATTCTGATTGTTGGTCTTCTGGCCGCGCCGGCAATGGCAGACCCTTGGCCGCCGCCCAGCCCATACACACCGTATCTCGCCGGGGATTTCAATGGCTGGACCTCCAACGGCACCACCATGACCGAGACAAGCCCGGGCTCGAACATCTGGACCGCTTCTATTTCGAGTCTTGGCGCGAATGGTCGGCATGAGTTCAAGGTGACCGACGGTACCTGGAATTACAATTTCCCGGGCCCCAATAGCTGGCTGTATGCCGACGCCAGCGGAAACATTTCTGTCACTTACGACGGCAACACCTACGCCGATGGTTGGTCGCCGACGATGTTCCGCATTGGGGAGAACGCTGATCCGGCCGCCGGTTTCACCGCCGTCGGTGATTGGCAGCACTTCCTGGGAGACGGCGATTGGAACAATGCCAATCCGTTCACCGCCATGGCGCCCCAGGGCAATGGCGTTTATATGCTGCAGGCCGTAATTCCGGCGGGCAACTGGAATTGGAAGGCCGTCGCCACGGGAACTTGGGACTCGATCAGTTGGGACAACCGCAGCGTCAACACCGCGAACTGGGGATTCACCACCGATGCCGTGAACAACATGGTTACGTTCTGGGTGAACAACCTGGCCGGCACGGTTAAGATCGATATTACCCCCGAGCCCGCCACGCTGGCCCTGATGCTCATCGGCGGTCTAGCCCTGCTGCGCAGGCGATAATATTCCATGAATTGATCGCGGCGACGTGAATCCTGGGCCGTTGCCCGCGATGAACGACTAAAGCGAAGAAAGCCCTCGGCGCACCACAGCCAGGGGCTTTCTTTCTTTGCACTTTTATTGCGTTCTTGTGCGGAGCACGGGCAGGTAGTATCGCCTCAGGTACTCCTTCACCATCCGATGGCTATTGAATGCGGGCGGAATCGTGACCAGCGAGCGTTTCATCATCTTGATCCAGCCCGTCGGCCGGTTTCCGCGGTCGCGGCGATAGAAGAGCGGCACAACGTCTCGCTCCAACCGCTGGTACAACGCCGTGGCGTCCCGCCGGTCCGCCGCCTTTGAGCCGTCGTGGTCCCGCCCATCGCCGATGGCCCAGCCGTTCTTCCCGTCCGCGCATGCCTCGGGCCACCAGCCGTCCAGGATGCTTAGGTTCAGCCCGCCGTGCAGGGTGGGTTTCATCCCGCTCGTGCCGCTGGCCTCCTTGGGCCGTTGCGGCGTGTTCAGCCAGACATCGACGCCGGCCACCATCCGCCGGGCGATCTGGGAGTCGTAATCCTCCAGGAAGGCGATCCGCCCGTTGAAGCGCGGCGATCGCGCGTGTTTCACGACCTCCGCCACCAGGGCCTTGCCGCCCATGTCCGCCGGATGGGCCTTCCCGGCGAAGATGATCTGCACCGGCCGCGCGCGGTTGTTGACCAGCCGTGCGAGCCGTTTCAAATCGTTGAAGATCAACGTCGCTCGCTTATATGTCGAAAACCGCCGAGCGAACCCGATGGTCAGCGCATCCGGATCGAGATTTATTCCCGCCAGGCGGGCCTTCGCGTGTGGCACGCCGTCGTGATGCAATCGTGCCTGCATCCGCGCTCGAACGAAATCCAGCAACTCCGTTTTCAACGCAACATGGAGGTTCCACAGCAAGGCGTCCGGAATCCGCGCGGCCGCCGCCCAGACGGCGGCCTGGTCCTGTCGCTCCTCCCAACTTGCCGGCAGGTACTCGTCGAGCAGATCCCCCATCAGCGGATGCAACCACGTCCGCGCGTGTGTCCCGTTGGTGATCGAGCCGATGTGCGCGGGTAAAGCGGCCTTTGCCTGCTGCCGCGATTGGCGCCTGGACCAGATCCCCTGCCACATCTTGCGAGATACTTCCCCGTGAAGCCGGCTCACGCCGTTTCGATAGCTCGACAACCGCAAGGCGAGCGGCGTCATACCGAAGGGCTCCTTCTCGTCCCGCGGGTTGATCCGAGCCATGGCAATGAGCTGATCCAGGCGAACGCCGCAACGTCTGACATAAGGGCCCAGGTATTCCCGCACCAGCTCAGGCGCGAACACTTCGTTACCTTCGGGAATCGGCGTGTGTGTAGTGAACACGGTGGTCGCTGCCACGAGGCGGCGCGCCTCAGCAACGCTGCAGCTCAATGCTCGCACTGTCTCCAATGCTCGCTCCAGACAGCAGAACGCCGCGTGGCCTTCGTTCAGGTGGCAACCTATGATGGGCCATTCCAGGGCGCCGAGCAGCCGCCATCCGCCAATCCCCAGCACGATCTCCTGCCGGATTCGCGTGTCGCGATCGCCGCTGTACAGTCGATCAGTCAGGCGGCGGTCACGCGGCGAGTTTTCCGGGAGATTGGTGTCCAACAGCATGATCCTCGTCCGTCCAACGCCGAGCTGCCACGCGCGGGCCACTATCGTTTCGGTCCCGACCGGAATCCTGATTCGAACCGGCCGGCCGCCGCGGTTGCACGCCTCGCTCAGCGGCAAGTCTTCCGGTCGCAGGTGATCGAACCGGTCAGCCTGCCGCCCCTTCTTGTCAATCCATTGCCGCGTATAGCCCTGCCGCCAGAAGATCCCCACGCCGACCAGAGGCAGGCCCAGGTCGCTGGCACTCTTGAAATGATCCCCGGCGAGGATGCCCAGCCCGCCCGCGAACTGCGGCAGTGACTCATGCAGCCCGTATTCCATGCTGAAGTAGGCGATCGATCCCCGCGCTCGCCGGTCGTAATGTTGCTGGAACCACGGCCTCTGACGGAGATAGGCCCGCATCCGCCGGCATGTCCGTCGCAACTCGCTGACGAACGCCTGCTTGCATGCAAGTTGGTGCTGTCGTCGTCTCCCTAATCGCCTCAGCAGCAGGACAGGGTTGTGACCCGTGGCGGCCCAAAGCTCCGGGTCCACGGTTTCGAATAACCGCGGCGCCGTTGGATCCCAAGTCCACCAGAGGTTCCCCGCCAGCTCGTTCAGCATCGCCATGGGCTCGGACCCAGATGGCGTTCTGGGGTCCATTTTCGCAGCCTGGTAATTGGCCATGGTCTTGATTCTCCCTGTGCAGCCCGATGGGGCATCCTATCCTCCGCCACAGGATTTGACCACGGTCTTTGGTTCTGGTAAAATGTTTTACCGTTAAGGAAACGGCGTCTCGGCATCGGCTGTTTCCGGCCTGTGCTTCCCGGGGAGGAAACGCATTCCATGTTCTTCAAACGCGGCACTCCGCTGTTCATGTTGGTGGCTGCGGCCGTCGTCGCGCTGCCGGTCGCGCCTGTCAACGCTCAGCCGCATTACCCCATCCGCTTCGGCTTCATGTGGCACATGCACCAGCCGATCTACTATCCCTACGAGACGCCCATTCAGACTGACGCCGCCGGCCGCTTCTCATATAGCGTGGTCGACATCCACAACCAGCGATTCGGTCCTTACACAGCGTGGCCTCGTGACGCGATCCAGGCCGGATCCTCGCTCAGGCACCTCGGCGCCCAGGTCAGCTTCACCGGGTCGCTGATCGAGAACTTGAACTCCCTCGAGGCCGCCGGCGTCGGCGGCGGGATGTGGACCAACTGGAAGGCCGCCTACAGACAGGCAGTCGCCTGGGACACCTCCCTCGGCAACCCGCGCCTCGACATGGTGGCCTTCGGCTATTTCCACCCGCTGATGCCGCTGCTCGACGAGCAGGACATCCGCATGCAAATCAGGCTGCACAAGCACATTTACGGCCAGACCTGGACCGGCGGACCGGCCTACTCGAAGGGCATCTTCCCCGCGGAGACGGCCTTCTCCGAACGCATCATTCCCGCCCTGGTCGCGGAGGGCATTCAGTGGGTCATCGTGGACAACATCCACTTCGATCGAGCCTGCGCCGGCTACCCGCACACCACTGCTTCCAACCTGTTTGTTCCGAACAGGGCCGATCAGATCAACCCCGATCCGGTTGACAGCGGCGGCGCCTGGGTCCAGCTCAACAACCTCTGGGCTCCCAGCCGGGTCAGCGCCCCGTTCGGATACCGGCCGCACCAGGTGCAGTACGTCAATCCCGACACCGGCCAGATCACCAAGATGATCGCCGTGCCGGCGGCCCGCTACGAAGGCAACGAAGACGGCCGCGGCGGCTACGGGGCATTTCTCTATGACGTGGTGATGGATCAGTACATCAACTATAACACTGACCCCAATCACCCCATGCTGGTCATCCTGCACCATGACGGGGACAACTATGGCGGCGGGACTGACGCTTACTACCACAACAACTTCCAGAACATGATCAACTGGGTCAGCACCGACCCTGATTACGAAGTCACGACGGTGCAGGATTACCTCGACCGCTTCCCGGCTCCGCTGAGTGATGTGATTCATGTCGAGAACGGCTCCTGGGCCGGCGCCGACAACGGCGACCCCGAGTTCAAGAAATGGCTCGGCGATCCCAACCCCAGCGGCTGGAGCCCCGATCGCAACAGTTGGGCGGTCCTCACCGCCGCCAAGAACCGCGTCTTCATGGCCGAGGCCATCGCGCCTGCCGCCAGCATGCAGAATGTCATGACGGGCGGCGGCACCAACACCGAGAAGGCCTGGCACTGGCTGTTGTGCGGAGAGTCCAGCGACTACTGGTACTGGGACGGCACCGAGATCTGGGACAGCAACGTCACCCGGGCCTGCAACCAGGCTGTCACCTTCGCGGATTCAGTGATCGCCGGCCAGACCGACACGGTCCCGCCGACCGTCTTCCTGCCGCAACGGGATCCGTACAACCCGGGCGGATATGAATGGGGTCCTTCGCCGGAGCCTTCCGATTTCACCGTCTGGACCTACGCCTACGACGTCAGCGGCCTGACCAGCGTCACCCTCAAGTGGCGCACGGACCTCGACGGTGTCAACCCGCTGTCATCCGTCCAGAACGAGACCTACGCCGGGGGATCCCAAGTCACCACATGGCAGAGCGTGGCCATGACCTCCGCCGACGTCCCGCCCCCGTCCGGCATTCTTGTGCCTACCTATCGCGCGTTGCGGTATAGCGGCATGATCACGGGTCAGAACAACGTGTTGATCGACTACTACGTCGAGGCCGTGGATACACACGGCAACGTCGCCAGGTCGGACATCCAGCACGTCTGGGTCGGCCAGTCGGGCGGCTCGGGCGGCGGCGACGTGGTCACGATCAACCCCAATCCCGCCGTGGCCGGTCAGAACGTCACCATCAAGTACAACCCGTCCGGGCGTCCTCTCCAGGGCGCGGGGCAGGTCTATCTGCATTACGGCTTCAATCATTGGAACCCGGTGATCTCACCCGATCCGGCGATGACCTGGAACGCGACGGAGTCCGTCTGGCAGATCACGGTCATGGTCCAGTCCAGCGCCACGCAGCTCGATATGGTCTTCAACAACGGCTCCGGCACCTGGGACAACAACGACGGCGCGGATTGGCACTTCACCGTCAGCGGTGGCACGCCGCCGCCTTCCACCTGGACCATGGACGGCCAGCTTGACGCCGACGCAACGCTGGTCGCCGCCAACGGCGGCCTGCACCTCTACGCCGGCGTGAAGGGCAACGTTCTCTACGTGGCCAGCGAAGACGCCGGCGAGGGCAACGACCACTTCATATTCATGGCCCGCACGCCGGGCGCCTTGCGCGCCGCTCCGTGGGCCAAGGCCGGGCAGGTCGCCACCTGGGACGCCTACCTCGCCAATGAGAATGACAACCTGTGGAGAGGTTGGTTCGACGCCAGCGGCACGGTCCAGACCGGGTGCGGCACGGGCAGCAGCTATCTCGAAGGTACGATCAACCTGGTCGAAGAGCTGGGCTCGATGCCCGAGCACGTTTATCTCGCCATGGCCCCCTATCCCACGGCCGATGGCTCCAGCCTGTTGTATGCGCATCAGGTTCCCGCCTCGATTGACGGCAACGGCAACATCGACGCCGGCGAGTACGCGACGTTCGACACGATCCGCAAGGGCGACATCACCGGCGATTGGCGAGTGGACGCCGCCGACCTCTCCGGCTTCGTTGCCGTGCTCCTCGGTACTGACACCAACGCCCGCCACGTGGCTGCCGCCGACATGAACAGTGACGGCGCCGTCGACGGCCGCGACGTGCAGCAGTTCGTGAGCGTGCTGGTCAGCGGTTGAGGCGGCACGGGTTGAATGAGGCACCAGGGCATCTCTTGATCCGGTTATCGACGGAATGCTGATATGGGGATGTTGGGAGACGTGCTCATATCATACTTTGTAATTGACCTCTGGGCCCTTCGCGTCGAGACTGAATGGGTTCGTTGCGGGGGCGTTCGCGGCCGCCATCATTCACGTGGAGCCGCGGCAGCGGTGGACGTCCTCGGGCCTGATAGGGGTTGTCATTACGGACCGCACGCGATGGTGGCATAAGGACCCCGCGCCGCCCCGTCCGCTTGAATCAGTGATCCGCTCGACCGACCGCACGCATGCGTCGCGCGATGCGTATTCGCATTGTGCAGCGGCGTCGTGTGCATCCCACTCGACAAAGATCCGACCGTCACACCGATGGCGCCCAGAGTAAATCAGGAGAACAGGCCATGACACCAGCAAATGACACATCGACGATCAAGCCGACAGAGGAGCACGCGAAGACGCCCCTTGATCCAGCACCTACGCCTGGTTGCTATGTCTGCCGGGACACCGGCAACCTGTACAGAATCCCAGCGGACGCCATCGTGTTTGGCCGAAGTCCGTTGCTCGAAACCGCATCCAGAGGGGGATCCCAGATAACCAAGATCGCCGACGACCCCTACATTCCGATCAATAGAGCGCGGCAACTGTGCGCTGACGCCGACGTGCACCCGAGCTTCTGAAGCGGTCTGAGGCGCCATCGTCGAAGGCCAGAGCGATCGGTCTTCTGCGCGATCGGGAATGTCCGCCATCCCGTGCCGCAGCGAAATGGGACCCTGCAGTTCCTCGCTCACCGCGCAGCACTGTCCACGCTCGCGAGAATTGCGTTGCAGGTCGATACAGCATCTCTCGCTCCTTTTGTCCACGATCACTGCGCCTGAAGTTTTCGTTGGTTCTTTCAGAACGTTCCGGACTTGCAGATGTTCCGCGCCTCGCTTCCGCGCGCGGCCCGAACGATGCGTGAGGTTGGCTGAAAGACAGATTTTTTCCTTGATCCAATATGGTGTGCGTACTATACCCCACCGCAGTGTTCAGGGAGGCGTTTGTCGCTTTTGTGATCCATGCGACCACAGAACAGAGGCGAATGTCGCAAGACCGGGCCAGGGACGAAGTAGCCTAGCACATAAGACGAAAGCATCCGGGCAATGCTCGCGCGGCTTTCGTTGGGGATCAGTGAGGAGACGCGCGGACCTACTGATCGACCGCCCGAGCGGGAGTGAAATTTCTCGCCGGCGACAGTCGCGTCCGTTCCGGGTCGCTGATCGCGCGGGATGGGCCTGTAGGGCAGGCCGGCGGAGCATGCGTGGGCGATGGCAACTCGACCGAAGAAAGCGAAACCCCGACGCACGAGTCCGCCCGGTCGCAAAGCGGCCCGGCCGATAAATTTGGCGGGTCGCAAGCGACGGGCCACCGGGAGTTCGTCGGATGCGCCCGAGACGGCTTCGCCGGTCGGGCAAGTTGTTTGCGATCGATCCGTCGAGGAACAGAAGCGAGGGCACGCTGTTGAGGGAAAGCATATCGAGACGAGGAACTTCGAGTTTATCACGACCAGAGAAGACGGTGACCGTGAAACCGAGAACCGTGGCGATACGTTTAGGAGAGAGACAATGACACCAACTACCGAAACACAGACGACCCATCCTTTCCAGGCCTATATGAACGTTCCCTTTGATGAAGTCCAGACGCCGGGCTGCTATATCAGCAAGAACACCGGCAATCTGTACAGAATTCCCGCGGAGGCCCTGGCTCTGGGCCGCAGCCCGCTGATCGAGATCGTCTCCAAGACGGGCACCTTGATGACCAAGATCTCCGAGGATCCCTGGGTTCCGATCAACAAGGCGCGACAACTGTGCGCTGACGCGGACCTGTATCCCAACTTCTGATGGGGCCAGTATCAGGCATGATCGCATGCCTGTTGTGATCGTTTACGTGGCTCGGAGCAGTTTCCCCTGTTTGTTCGGAATGGGGGACTCCGAGGAGAGGGCGGGGCAGAATAAGCGTATCGGCTGCTCCGCCGACCTGACTCGGTTTCACACGATCGTTTCTGTACGTTTGCCCGATGGGGCGACCGCGGTAAGGGGCCGGGACTCGCATCGACGCGTGAGCGTCGGGGACGAATCCTGGCCCCTTTTCCTGCGCCTACTCCGTTTCGAAGACGAAGACCTTCTCTTTGCCGACCTCCATCTCCCCTGACTTGGCGACAATCAGGCCGTTGCCGGCGGCGTACCAGCCGCGATCGATGGCCTCGAACGAGTCGAGGTTCACCATTCGCGGAAGGGGCGAGCCGTTCAAGAGCACGCCACGGACAGCGGGGCCTGCCGGACTGGCGCTCGCGACCAGTTTGATCACATTGTCCCGGCGGTCGGGGGCTCCGGCGTACGTACCGGATGCAGCGGCGATCTTGACCGTCATCCGCCGATCTTTCTGCTCCTGCGAAACGGCCGTCGTGCGGACGGCGCCGCTCTTATACGCGATGGTTTCGCCATCATCCTCGTACAACGTGAAGCTGCTCGGCGTCGCAGCGGCGTACACCCGGGCGATCAACTCATCCCGCCGCGACCCGTCGGCCCGCTTGCCCAGCACGTTCATCGTCTCCTCATCGACGTACATCTGCGGAATGATCGCCCCGGCCCGCGCAAACATCGGCAGGCGGAATCGCCCGTCAACGTACAGCGGCAGAGCGCGGAGCCACTGGCCGCGGCTGACTACATACTCGTTGGTGTGATAGTTGATCCATCCGCCGACGGGCAGGTAGACATCCGCCGTCTTCTGCCTATACTTCGCCACGACCGCGGCGAGCAAGTCCCGCCCCAAGAGCTTCTCGCCGCCCAGCCACCGCACCTCCGGATCATTTTGGTAGTACAGCACCAGCGGCGGAACGACCGGCTCGCCGTACAAGTACGCCCGGTGGGCCAGTGAATAGAGATAGGGCACCAGCTCGTACCGCTGCCGGATGTTGGCAAGGTTGCTCGGCATGTCGCCGATGCGATCCGGAGCGGTCTGGTAGCGGTTTTCGACGTTGTCCGTGTGGGGCCGGACAGGTACGTCGATCGCGGCGGCGTCGGCGAACCATTGCGTGTACAGCTCGTTCAGATCGCCGTCCAGCGCCTCTCGGTTGAATCCGCCGATGTCGGCGCCGAAGTAGTCGATCCCCGAGAACGACATGTGCATCTGCACGTTCATGTGAGCGGCAAGCTGGCCCAGCCGCGAGCCGATGTCGCCGGACCACATCGCGGTGCCGAAC
>DATKKX010000508.1:0-4048 GCA_035542775.1 Phycisphaerae bacterium
TGGTCGACGACGGATCAGCAGGGGCTTGAATTCATCGCCTACGGCAAATCCCTGGATGCGTTCGAGCGAGTGCTCCGCCACATGGTCGGCCTCGATGACGGCATCACCGATGCACTGTTCACCTTCTCACGGCCGGTGACCGGGGGTTATTACTGGTGTCCCCCGTTGCTGTCGGACCGTCTCGACCTCTCAGTCCTCGGTTTGTGAGGACGCTTGCCAGCGCGGCATTCCGTCACGGTTTCGGCCCCGACGACCAACCCTGGGACTCGCTCTGGCTGCGAATGCTCGGGACATCCAGTTGATCCATGCGCCGGGTGTTGCGCTCCAGCGTGTCGAGCCGGGTGCCGTCCACGTTGAACCGGCTACCCTGCCCGGTCAGTTTTTCCAGGTTGAGCTTCTGGGCGGCGTTTGCGGCGGAGGGCAGCCGATTGGTCTCCTGGAGGATGGCGATCCATTCGTCCAGGTTGACCTGGTTCCAATCCACCTTGGCCAGGCTCTCGATGGGAATGCCGCTGCAATCGGGATTCTTCTTGTCGCCGAAGGTCATCCCAAGCTGTGGGCGGACCTGCTCCTGAAGAATACGCGCCAGAGGGGACGAGAAGCAGCAGTAGCTCTCGCGATCTTCCAGACACACGCCCAGTTCGTTCTTGGATTTGCAATAGGAGCCCAGATACACGCAGGTCCGCAGTTCCTTCTTGGCCGCCAGCTCGTACTCGGCCTGTTCGCATTCCCAGATCAGGTTGACCACCAGATCGACGATGACGTAGATGGTATAGGCGATCATGATCACGCTCAGCGCCGTGCCGATCACCGCGCCCCCGCCGCCCAGCTGCAGGCCGCCCGACTGCGCCGCCGAGCTCAGCTGACCATTGGCCGAGAAGGCTTCCGCGCCGCCGGCGCTGAACAAGAGATTCCCCGCGGCCGCGCCGAAGGTATCGCCGACCCAGCTCGCCACTTCCCTCAGGAGCAGCGTCTTCATGCCGTCGACCAGTCCCTCCTTGGCGATGTCGCTGGTCGAGCCGAACACGTCGGCGGCGATGTCGGAGTACGTGTCGACGAAGGGCTTGGCCACCTCGCTCCAGGCATCCACGAGGGGATCGCGCAGCGTCTCGTACGATGCCCTCATCACATTGCCGGCGTCGAGTCCCTTGACCGCATTGTCGAGCTGGCTGATGTTGGTCAGCAGGTCGATATAGGCCCCGAGCCCCAACGAGGTGGGTGCGTTGCAGCAATCGAGAAAGGTGATCAGCCCACCCACGCGTTTGCATTCCTGGGCTTTGCCTTTGAATACCCGGCAGGTGGTGAACGGAAATCCCTGCCCCTGCTGATAATTGATTTCGGTTTCGCAAGCGGCATCCAGGGTCGCCTGCTGGGCGGCATTCAAGGCCGCGACCGCGCGCGTGAAGTCCCGGCTCTGCTGCCGGTCGATGGCGATGCAGTCCTCGCCCATGCAGCGTATGGGGCCGGAGCACGCCTGCTTGGAGACGCGCTCCGTGGTCGGGATGCTCGATGTGATCCCGCAGTCATAAACGTCCTTGAACAGATAGCAGGTGCCCGTGACCGATCCGATGGTTCCCTCCACGCATTCCGAACGGATGAATCCGCAGCCCTTGCTTTCGAGGGCCTTGCAGGTTTGGGTCTGGCCGACGACCTGGTTCGGGCAATGCCGGACCCCATCGATGTCCGTCCAGCACGGTGCGCTGCTCCCGCCGAGATCGCAATCCGTCTGGATGTCGATTGCGGTGCAGGTCTTGCTGATGTTCTCCAGCGGCGGGGCGCCCAGGTCCGATTCACAGATCCGGACGCCGTTGTACTGGAAACATTTGTCCTGGCGTGTGGCATCGTACTGTCCGGGATCGTTTGCGCATTGAACAACGGTGTTCCCGCACCTTCTGTCCTCGATGGCATTCACCAGTTCGGGGCAATGGGCGTTCGACCATTGCCAGGAATCCGAATCGATCTTCTCGATGCTGAAATACAGCTTGGCGGCCATGACCCAATCGCCATCGCCCACGTCATGCTGCCAGAACTGGCCGACCAGGCCGTTGGCACAGGACGGCAACTGAGAGATGCCCTGGGAGACCGAGTCATCCACCTGGACGCCGCCGTCCGAACCCCACAGCCCGGAGTCGGTCCAGCCAATGGTCTTGACCGCGCGGACCTTGTAGGCGCCCGAGCCGTCGCAGATCTTGTCGTAGTCGAGTCTGGGCACGACCACCTTACCGCCCGCGCCGATGTCGCTCCACCAGGACCCTGTACCGTTCCTGAGGTCGAAGCTGAACGACACGTCGAACTGGCCCACGGTTCCGAGTTTGACTTCCGCGGTCTCCTGCGACACGGCAAACTGCCGCTTGCCGGTGCAATTGGGCGGGGGATCGGGACCGCGGATGCAGGTCTTGTAGTCGGGCAACCTGGCAGAGAACTGGCTGTCCTTGAAGACCGTGGTGGATGTACAGTCGGCAAAACTTTGGGCAAACAAGGCGTAGTTGCCGACGACATAGTCGGTGGCGCCCCACACGGGATCGTTGCTGAGATCGGGATGCGAGCGATTGGAGCTCTTGATCAGGGTGCGATAGGCCTCGCCGGTCGAGGACGATTCCGTTTTCAGGTTGCTCTGGGCCGCCAATCCCGCTGACACCGCCGCCGCATCCCGGCCGTACAGATCGGTGAAGCTGGAAGAACTGCCGGAACCAGCCCCCGGAAACAGCTCCTGGACCGGGATGTCCAGCGATTGCGACGTTCCGGGAAACAGCGTCAAGGTGTCTCCGCTCGGGTTGACCGAGGGCAGCGGCAATTTCGACAAGCTTTGCCTGGCCGCCGCCTGTCCCAATCGAGCGCTGTCCTGCATGGCGTCGGCGACGGCCTGCTGTAGCTGTGTCCAGAACAGGACGAGGGCCAGGGCGAAGGCAGTGGACCGCATGAATCCGCCGTTTCCCGCGAATGATCCGCCCATGGCCGTGGTTCAAATTCCTGAACAGCAATCCTGCCAGCGCCACAGGAGATGGACGTGGCTGTCGCCCGGGCCCGGATAGGTATGGGCCATGCCCCAGCGGAAGGTGCTCTCGCCGATGGCATGCCGGCGATCGGTATCGGCCACTGGGTAGAACATCGTCATGCCATACTGCGACTTGGGGATGAACGGCGCCACGTGGCCACCGCACAGGGCGTCGTTGCCCACTGTCCCGAAGGCCAGGCCGCGGCGATGCAAGGCGGCCGTGGCGCGAATCGCGAACAGGCTGGTCAGGCGGGGATCGGCACCCACGGTCGGATTGGCCATGCCGGCGAAGGGATACATGGAGCCCCAGGTGCCGGCACACCAGAACATCGCATCGATGGGCTGCCCCGCCGTCGCAGCGGCACCATCCGCCACACAGGCTGAAATCGCCACCGGGTTGGCGAACAGCGCCACTTCCGGATTGGTGAAGAAGGCCAACTCGTCGTTGTTCCAGGTCGGGTCCAGCTCGGACACGTACATCATATCGAAGTCCTTGTAGCCGTCCTCATTGCAGCGGTTGTCCCAGAACAGGTCGAGCATGATATACAGGGGGAAGGCGAAATAGTGGTAATTGAAGAAGGCGATCTCGCCGTTGTCGTATTCCGCCTGTCCCGTGGTACCGCGCAGACGCAGCAGCGAGGAACCGAACTTCATGCCGCCCAGGGCCGGCGAACACCAGGGCGTGGTGACCAGCTCGATCATCCGGGCCGGACTCCAGAGGCCCAGCGTCATGCCGACACTGGGGATGCCGTTGGGATCGTTGCAGGCACAGAACACCTGGTCGGTGGCCGAACTGGGATAATCGCCGCTGCCCATGGCCCCGCCGGCGATGCGGACGGGAAAGAGACACCCCCAGCAGATATCGGTGATGAGCTTGCCGGACCACACTTCCGCATCCGGGCAGAGCGGGTCGAGTTTCTTGGTGTCCGCCTCGACGGTCCCGGCTGCCAGGCTCAGCAGAGATGCAAACAGGGCAGCCCAACCGTTTACCTTCTTCACGACCCTTCTCGCACCTTGAACTCGCGGATCACGAACCGCCGGTCCTTCGCCTCG
>DATKKX010000509.1:0-2762 GCA_035542775.1 Phycisphaerae bacterium
GCTTCAGGATTGGTATACTGAAAGGACAGATCGTCCCAGCCCACAGCAGCGCAAACGGCCCCATGGATGTGATAGGCTTCTTCACGCCTTACAAAGCGAGGTGGCCCAAACAGATACGCGAAGTTTACACCTCTTGTCCTCAAAGAATCTGCAACCATGGGATGTATACTATGCTCTCGACCGGAAGAAAGCAAACGCTGCGTTGGCAAGGACGACCGTCCAGCTTCTGGACATTATCAACCCCGAGCTCGATTGCGGATGCCAAATTCTGTGCCTTCTCCCTGCTGGCACCTCGCCCGCCCAGCCGCTTGCTGGTGTAGCCAGAACAGATGGTGACTCCCATAACAGGTGGTACATGAAAAGGGGGCAGGCCAATGGGCGAGGACCTTGCCGGTATCCACCCGAGGGGCTTCACGATCCCGATGTTGAAACCGAGGGACCTGATCACGTCGAGGATGACGACCGCAAGACGCTCGCGTGGACCTCTGGCCATCCTGGTAGGATAACGCATCGGTGAACGAGCGTGACCGGTCAACGCGCCTGCATCGCGTCCGACAGACGGCGTTATGGTGCGGCGGCTCGGGCGCGAGAGGAGAATCGTATGTTGTGGGCGGATGCGCGGGCACAGACTTCGCTGCTTCGTTTCTCCCTACTACCTGCGGCAACGCGGTGATGGTCGGGGCGCCGAGGTGGAGGGCCCCGTCCTCGGGGACGGGGTTCTGCTTGGGCGGGCGCCGGCTCACTTCCCCGCGCCCATCTGCCATAACGCCGTGGTGGGCAGGGCGTGCATCCGGCTACCGAACGGCAGGGACTCGCCGCCGGTATACAGCACGATCCCGCGGTGGAAGCGCTCGCCGGCGGCATCGGCCAGCACGCGCAGGCCGTTAAAGTCAGCGGCATCAAGTGTCGCGCGGGCCTTGACCTCGATACCGACGATCTTCGTGCCCCCGCGGGCTTCAAGAACGAAATCGACCTCATGGCCGCGGTGATCGCGGAAGTGCCAGAGGCCCGGGCGGGTGCGGCTCCAAGCGATCTGCTTCAGCAGCTCGACGGCGACGAAGTTCTCCAGGAGCATACCGCCGGCCTTGGGGTCGGCGGCGAAACGCTCGGGCGTCACATCAAGGAGGTGGGCGAGCAGGCCGGTATCTCCCAGGTACAGCTTCTCGCTCTTCACGACCCGCTTGATGCGGTTGGTGAACCAGGGCTGCAAGGTCTGCACGATGAACGTCGCACGGAGCAGCGCCAGGTACCTCTTGGCTGTTGCCTGGTTAAGGCCCACATCGCGGCCCAGGTCGGCGTAATTCAGCAGGCCCCCGGCACGACCCGCGACCGCGCTGAGCAGGCGGGGAAGATCGACCAGGCCCTCGATGTTAGACAGATCTCGAACGTCGCGCATCAACACCGTGTTCAGGTATCCCTCGAACCACTGGCGGCGCCGCCCAAGAGCCCGGCGGGCGACGGCCTCGGGGAAGCCCCCGGTGAGGATTCGGCATGCCAGATCGGCCTTGGACACGGCAGCGGTCCGACGAGCGCCCGCGTGCGACCAGGCCGGAAGCCTGGGGGCGAAAGCCGCGTCGATAAATCCCTCCTGCCGGTCCTCGATCTCTCCCTGGGAGAGCGGGCGCAGCGTGAGCACCTCCATCCGGCCGACCAGGGCATCCGCCAGCCGGGGGAGTTGCATGACATTGGCGGACCCGGTCAGCAGAAACCGCCCGGGCCGGCGGTCGCGGTCGACTTCGGCCTTGATGGGGAGCACGAGTTCCGGGGCGCGTTGGATTTCATCGAGCACGATTGGACCATCGATGCCGGCCAGAAAGCCGGTCGGGTCCGTTCTGGCGGTGGCGAGAGCGGTGGCGTTATCAAACGTGATGTAGGTTGCGGGGTGCCCGTGCGTGGTGAGGTGCCGGGCCAGCGTGGTCTTGCCAGCCTGGCGTGGGCCGTGCAGAACGACGACCGGCGTGTCGCTCAAGGCAGCGAGCAGGTCCTGGGTAATGTGGCGCGGATACATGGCGGACTCCCAAGGGAGGACGACCTGGAAAGTCTATAGGGTATCTGTCGGAAAATCCATCAACTGTTGTTAGAATTTCCAACATGAAAACGGTATTTCCTTAGGATTTGGCGGGATCGGGCGGGCGGGACCCGCTCTCGTGAGGGGGGGTGATCGGCAGGCGGCCTTCCCTCCCCAACCTTTTGCATGAACGGTCGGCCAAGTAGTGCCGGTGCTCGATAGGAGCAGGGGTTTCGCTACTCGCACCAGCGGGTTGACTTACCGTGTTGTTGTTCGAGCCGCCAAACGGCAAAGCCCGCGTCCAGCGCTGGTTGCGATCGAACGATCCGAGCTTCGTGCAAAATGTTGTCCGGGTCGGGCTCCGATCGGTGCACGATCCGGCCTCAGCGGTAGCCGCCCGTAATGTGCAACGTCGCGCCGGTGATCCAGGCGGAGTCGGGCGAGGCCAGGAAGACCGCGGCGGGGGCGATGTCTTGCGGCTGGCCGATGCGGCCGAGCGGCGTCTGCGCCTCGACCCCTTTGCGGAAGTCGCTCTCGGTGATGCCCTGGGCGTGCGTGCCCTCGGTCTCGATCATGCCGGGGTTGATCGCGTTGACCCGGATCTTGCGGGGACCGAGCTCCGCCGCGAGCGATCGGGTGATCGAGTCCACGGCGGCCTTGGTGGCGTTGTACACCGAGGCGTTCGGCGCGACCGACGTGGCGGCGACCGAGCTGATGTTCACGATGCTTCCGCCGTCCGGGCCGAAGTACCGCA
>DATKKX010000510.1:0-3119 GCA_035542775.1 Phycisphaerae bacterium
TCCGAGGAGAACACTGAGGAGATCGAGGCGAAGCTCAAGGATGATCCCAATGACCCGGCGCTGCTGGCGCGGCTGGCCAAGGCCAAAATGATGGATGGCGAGCTCCACGAGGCGGAGAAACTCGCCCGGCGGGCCGTGGACGCGGACGAGGACAACAGGCTCGCTTTGGAGGTCCTCAGTCACGCGATCATCAACAGGATGCTGGGCGAGGCGGACATGGCCAAGCGGCAGGAACTGATCGACAACACCGAGCCATATCTGCGACGGCTCATCAAGCTGGACCCGGACAATCCCTCGGCGATCAAGTATCTCGGTTACGTCGAGCAGTCGCATCGCAACTGGACCGAGGCGATCGAGTGGCTGACGCGGTATCAGAAGAGATTCCCCGACGATCCAGACCCGTATCGACGGCTGACCGCCATCTATCTCGAGCGGAAGGACTTCGACGAGGCGCTGAAGCAGCTCGAAGCGCTGTTCCCCATGGTGGAAGATGAACCGGCCGTGGCCCGACAGACCGCGGATCTTTACACGGAGCGCCGGCAGCCCGAGAAGGCGGCGATCTGGCTGGGCCGGGCTATCGAGAGCGATCCCTACGATCCTACGGTGCACCAGGCTCTCGGTGACGCCTGCCTGACGATTGGCCGTCTGGCGGAAGCGGAGCGGGAGTTTCAATCGCTCTGCACGCTTCGCCCGAACGACTCGGCCGGCTATGCGGGCTTGAGCCGGGTGTACGAGGCGATGGGGGATCACGAGAGGTCGGCGGAGTTCGCGAGGAGGGCGGAGGCCGCCGGCGGGGAGACGAGTAGCAAGCCGGCGGGGCCATGACTGGAGTTGCGGCGCGAGCGCCGAGCGCGAGGACAAGCCAGGGATCTGCATGCTGCCTGGGCGCCGGGCGCACGGACAAACCAGGTTTGTCCGTGCCACCCGGGGCGCCACCCGAGTTCGCCTTCCTAGTTCAACCGTCGAGGCGATCGGCTTAGGACGGTTCACCTCCTTTCTCGTTCAGCTTCTTGATGTGGGCCTCGTGGGCCTTGGTATGCTCGCCGGCGACGGCGATGAATTGATTGACCATCTTGAGGAAGTCGTCGTTCTGCTTCTCCTTGACGTAATTGCCGGCGGTGGCGAGGGCCGCGGTGAGTTTCTCGCGGGCCAGGAGAATGGCCGAAGCCTGACGGTAGGCATTGGTCAACTGCTGGATGAGGGACGCGGGGGCGTCCTCGCAAAGCAGGGTCTCGAAGAGCCGCTGAGCGATCAGCTTGGGCAGGGTGGGAAGGAGGTCGGCCTCGTTGGGCGCGGTCAGCTCGGCGAGGTGCATCATTTCGGCGATGTGCCGCACTCGCCGGGCATAGCGGTAGAAGGCGTAGAAATTGACGCCTCGCTCGGCAAGGCGGAACTTCTCGTGGATTTCCCGATAGGTGGGCGGATCGTGCTCGGCGATGGCGCGGTCCAGGCTCTGACGGAGTGCCGGGGGGAGGTCAGAGAAGAGGACCGAGCGGCGGGGTTCGGTTGGAGGCAGATCTGGCTTGGCGTTTGTCTTTGGATTTGTCGCGTCGGACATAATATCTCTCCTTTCAAGATAAAACAGGTCTCCAGTTACTGATACTCAGAAGAAGCCGGTGTGAGGGCGGTGGTGGGGGAAGACGCGGCCGTTGCACTTGGCGGGTCGCAGAAAAAATGCAACCAGACGCAACCACGCGCAACTTTTTATGGTCTTGAGCCGAGAGGACAGTGCTACGGTGGTTGTCCCAGGCGGGCCGGCGCGACGGGACCAGGGGGCAGGTGCGCCTCGCTTCCGCTCGGACTCCGATCGAGGCGGGTCGGCACGACGGGACCAGTGAGGGTTTCAGGCTGTGCGGCACCATGCTTTCCCCTACATTCGGTGCTCTTCTCGAACGCGTCTGCTGCACGGCGTAATCCTGTGTGCACGACGGCCCTGTACGGGCGAGCGGCGTTTCGTAGAGGGCAGCGATCGCTCCCCTCCCTGCCGCGACATCTATTAAGCTTGCTCACTGTTCCCCGTTTTTTTGAAAGATGGAGGTTGGCGGATGGAGAATGAAGAAAAGTACCGAGAATCCTTGGCTTTTTTCAGGATTTGGTGTATGATATAAATGAGCGAGGTGCTGTGGGACGCGCTCAGACATAGCAGGAGATGGCGGCGAGTTTCATTCCGTAAGCTATTATTTTTTGATATCCATACCTGATGCCGCCGCGTATTGCGGCCCTGCCGCCCGAAACAACCGAAGCCTGCCTGACAACATCCCAGCAAGCTTCTCGTGACAACCAGACTGCGGTCGTCTTCGCTTTCGGCGAAAGCGCTGTTGTGCGCAACGGGGCCCGCCGAGACGAGGGGCCGCACGCCGCGCACCCGCCGCGGCGAGACACGCGATGCCGCGTCCGGCTGAAAGCGTCAGGGAGCGCGAGCGAGGATAGTCCGCGCCGCTGACGAGCCTTCGCCTTTGACGCGTCCGCTACTCCCACCCACCCTGCCCGCCACGGCGGGCGGCGGATGAAGCCACCGGCATCCCCTCCCCCAAGTGTCTCGCCGCGGCCACCCTCTCGGACGCTCCCAGCCGGTGGTCCGCGCGGACCGGGCTGTGAACGGAATCATTCATTCTTCATATGGGAGTGAGCCATGAGGGTTTGTTATTGGCGGAGGGCGCGGGGTGGAAGTGTATGTGATGAGGTGAGTCGAAGGGCGAGCGGCAGAGCAGGCCTGACAGGCTGGTGCGTGCCACCGCGGGTCGGCGGTCTGCTCTTGCCGGCTGGTCTGGCCTGTCTCTTTTTCGCGACAGTGGCGGGCGGGCAGACGGTGTGGTACGTGGATCTGGCCAACTGCCCGGGCCCGGGCTCGGGCACGGAGGCTGATCCATTCTGCACGATTCAGGCTGCGATTGATGCCGCGGCGGGTGACGCGAGTCCGGCGGATGAGATCATCGTCGCGGACGGGGTTTACACCGGGGCTGGCAACAAGGACCTGGATTTCGGGGGGAAGACCCTAAAGCTGAGAAGCGCCAACGGGCCGGCGAGCTGCATTATCGACTGCGAGGGCGAAGGGCGGGGGTTTTATTTCCACAGCGGGGAGACGGCGGAAGCTGAAGTGGATGGGTTTACTGTCCGGA
>DATKKX010000511.1:0-4124 GCA_035542775.1 Phycisphaerae bacterium
CGGCGACGATCCCGGGGACGGAATTCGGCTTACCGGCCCACTCTGCTACTGTTTGTTTCACACCATTGGCCTGAGATCTTCAACGGCGTAGGCCTGTCCAGTTCATGACGACGGCGGCGCGGCAGCCCAGGTGGCGGCGGCGAGGCGAGCGGCTTCGTTGAAGGCCCTGCGGAAGCGCAGCCAAAGATACAGAAGCCAACAGAACAACAGGATGTCACCAGGGTAAACCGCGCAGATGACCACGTTGACCGCGGTGCCGTTGCCGGGGCTGAGGCCGAGCAAAAGCTCAAGTCCCGCGTTACCGCTGAGAACAACTGCTGCCGCCCATGCGCCGGATCGTGCAATAGGCAGCCATTTTGTCGTCCGGGATGCGTAGGGCCAACTGACGCGCGTGGATGAGCGCAGTGACGGTGCTCACCATATTGGTCGACTCCCCGACAAGGGCCACGATCAAGCACAGCGCGAACGGAGCCCGCGATACCCAAGGTGAAGCCATGCCGAACAAGACGGCCGTCACCTGAGTTATGCGTACGAGCCTTCGAGCCGTAAGCCCTAATGTGTCAGCGAAGCAGGCAGGGTCTGAAGTCGTCAGCATCCAGTAGCCAACGAAAACAGTGGCCACCCCAAAGTAGTACGTAGCAGCCGCCCAGAGGTCACTGAACCCCCACTTGCCGACCAGCATGCGAGCAACGAAGGAAGCCGGCAATCCGACAGCAATGCTGATCACGATCCAACTTGTGCCCGAACCAAGCGTCTGAACCCATTGTGGCTCCGCGAAACGGAGGAGGTCGCCCTGTAAGGAACGCCCAACAGCAGTGCCACACTCCGGGCATCGTGTGCCGAGTGAGAGGCTGCGCAGGTTATAGCCGCACCTGCGGCAGGCCACGTCCTCCGCCAGGCGGCCTTGCGGATCGCGCTTGACATCCACTGCCAGGGTGGGACGCGCGGTCGGAATTGCGGCATCGTCGACCACTATTTGTTCTTCGACCCTTCCTCACCTTCGCCCGTGGCATCACTCCTCTGTTTCGCCCGAGGTGGCCTGCCGCGCAGCTTCTTGAACTTCTCCAGGTACGCTGCCATCTCCTTCTCGTGGCCGCGATCGGTCGGCGTGTAGTAGGTCTTGTCCACGCCGAGGTAGTCCTGGGCGACCATGCCGTCGGGCGAATCGTGGGCGTATTGATAGCCTTCGCCGTGGCCGAGGCGGGCGGCGCTTTTGTAATGGGCGTCGCGGAGGTGGCGGGGGACGGGGATGGTGCGGCCTTCCTTGACATCCGACGAGGCGGACCAGATGGCCATGGCGCTGGCGTTGGACTTGGGGGCGCAGGCGATGTAGATGGCAGCCTGGGCCAGGGGGAGCTGACACTCGGGCAGACCGACGAAGACGGTGGTCTGCACGGCGGCGTTGGCCAGCACGAGTGCCATGGGGTCGGCATTGCCGACATCCTCGGCGGCGCAGATGGCGATCCGCCGGGCGATGAAACGCGGGTCCTCGCCGGCCTCCAGCATGCGGGCCAGCCAATACACCGTCGCATCGGGATCGCTGCCGCGCATGGATTTGATCAATGCGCTGGCGGCATCGTAATGCTCATCACCGGTGCCGTCGTAGACGATGGCCTTGTGCTGGATGGAGTCCTGGGCAATTTCGAGGCTGATCTTGATCGCCGTCGGTGTCGTCTTGGCGTTTCGACGTTTCGGCGTCTCTGCGTTTTGCTGGAGTTGCGAGAGAACGGCGACTTCGATGGCTGTCAGGGCGCGGCGGGCGTCGCCGTCGCTGGTCGTCGCCAGAAACGCAAGCGCCTCGTCGGCGATCGTCACGTTGTACCCGCCCAGGCCGCGATCCTTGTCCACCAGAGCACGGCGCATCAGCGTCGTGATGTCCTCTTCGCTGAGCGGCTCAAACTGGAAGATCTGGCTTCGCGAGACGAGCGGGGCATTGACGGCGAAAAAAGGATTCTCCGTCGTCGCCCCGATCAGAATGATGATGCCGTCTTCCACGTCGCCCAGCAGCACGTCCTGCTGGGCCCGGTTGAAGCGGTGGATCTCGTCAAGGAACAGGACAGTCCGCTGCCCGTCATCGGAGAGGCGGTCGCGGGCCCGGGAGAGGATGTCGCGGATCTCCTTGACGCCGATGGCGGCGGCGTTGGCGTCCTCGAAGGCGGCCTTGGTGCGGTTGGCGATGATCTGGGCAAGGGTGGTCTTGCCGGTGCCGGGCGGGCCGTAGAAGATTGCGCTGGTCAGGCGGTCGGCGTCCAGCAGGCGGCGGAGCAGCTTGCCGGGGCCGAGGAAGTGCTGCTGGCCGACGAACTCCTCCAGCGTCCGGGGGCGCATCCGCACGGCCAGCGGCTGGACCCGTCGGAGGGCAGCCTTGCGTTGTTCGCTGAACAGGTCCATACACGGCATGATATGGCGGTGGCGGCTAGAAATCATGGCGAATTGTGTAATGGCCGCGCGGCGGCGTGTGAGCTATCTTTCACCAGTACACCGGCCATTAGTCGATGCCGTACTTGGTCTGTCGGTCAGGGCCGCATCAGTCGAGGATGAGTGACAAGGAGGCTGACGTGAGCAATGCGATCGATGAAAAGGCGTTGTCACAGGCAGCGGAGTCGATGCGATCGGCCCTGCGGGAATATTCCCAGCTGGTGCAGCAGATCGCCGGGCCCGCCCTCTCCGGCCTCACCATCTTCGGGGACGTGCTTGACGCCGGCTTCAACCCTTCCCATGGGGCCGCGGCCAGCGCGCTGGTCCTCGAACGCATGGACCTGAACATGCTGCGCGGCCTGGCCGAACACGGGCCCATGCTGGGCCGCAAGCACATCACTGCGCCGTTCATCACCACACCGGACTATATCGCCAGGTCACTGGACTCGTTTCCGCTGGAGTTCATGGAGATCCATCAGCGGCACGCGACGCTGTGCGGCCGCGATCATTTTGCGGAGCTGGAGTTTTCGCCGCAGCATGTGCGGCTGCAATGCGAGCGGGAGTTCAAGCGGGTTCTGATCCGCCTGCGGCAGGGGCTGTTGGCGGCTGCGGGGCGGGAGGCAGTCCTGGGACACCTGCGATGGGACATCAGTCTGCATCTGTTGCGTACACTGAGCGGAGTCCTGTGGCTGAAGGGCGAGACCCGGCATCTGCCGCGAGAGCAGATCCTGGCGGAAAGCGAGAAGCTCCTGGGCGGGCCGCTGGCGGGGGTCCGCGCGGCGATCCTCCATCGCGGTGAACACGATTGGGCGGAGTTTACCGCGCTGTACAACGACGTCGAAAAACTGGCGAAGGTGGCTGATGAACTCTAGGCCGACATGGATAGGCGTGCTCCTGGTCGCGCTCGCTGTGCCGCCGCCCGGCTACGCGCAGCAGTTCGGCCGCGACTCAGCCATCATCGACGAGGCGGGTGTCATCGACGGACCGACCCAGAACGCGATCAACCGGTGTCTGCTGGAACTGGAGCAGAAGACGGGGGCCCAGGTTCGGGTCCTGGTCATCAATTCGACCAACGGCCGCGACATCCACGACTATGCCATCGAGGTGGCGAAGAAGCAGAAAGACCAGCCCGATCAGGAAAAGAGCGGCCTCGGTGAGGCGGGCAAGGACAACGGCGTACTGATCGTCGTCGCGGTCAAAGATCGGCGATATCGATTCGAGGTCGGCGAAGGGCTGGAGGGGACGCTGCCCGATCTGTATTGCGATTCGATCGCTCAGAAGTGCTTCGTGCCGTACTTCCGGCGGGGCGACTACAGCGGGGGCGTCTATCAGGGCGTGGTGGCGGTGGCGCAGAAGATCGCCCAGGGCACCGGGGTACAACTGGAGGGCAAGCCGGCGAAGCCGGTGCAACAGCCGATATCGCCCAGCCCGGTGGGGGTCGTCGGGGCTGGGGCACCGGCAGGGGTCAGCTGCTGCGTGGTTCTGTTTCCCTTGTTGGTGTTTTTCATCATCATCGTCTCGATAGCTTCGCGAAGAGGGCGCTACTACCGCACCTGGGGTTATGGAGGTTACGGTGGCGGCGGTTTCTGGCCAGGCTTGTTCCTCGGACAGATGCTGGGCGGATGGGGAGGCCAGTCGCACGGGTGCTGGGGCGGGGGATCGAGCTGGGGCGGCGGTTTCGGCGGCGGCGGCTTTGGTGGAGGCGG
>DATKKX010000512.1:0-5967 GCA_035542775.1 Phycisphaerae bacterium
ATGCGGAGTGCAACATGTGTGAAATGCCCAAGGTGCAATGTCAATGCGGCGAAGAAGTCTCGGAAGAAGAGCTTCTCAGCCGGCTCGATGGCGTTCTCAAGGACTATCGCGATAAGCCCGGGGCGTTGATCCCGGTGCTCCAGATCGCCCAAGGGATATTCGGTTACCTGCCGGAGACGGCCCTCAAGCGGATCGCCCTCGGACTGAACAAGTCCTACAGCGAGGTCGCCGGAGTGGTCAGCTTCTACTCCTTCTTCTCCACCACGCCCCGGGGCAAAAACCTGGTTCGCGTGTGCCTGGGGACCGCCTGCTACGTCCGCGGCGGCAAGCGCGTGCTCGACGCGCTCAAGCAGAAGCTCGGCATCGACGTCGGCGAGACCACTTCCGACGGCATGTTCACCCTGGAAGTCAGCCGTTGTTTCGGCGCCTGCGGCCTGGCGCCGGCGATCATGATCAACGACGAGGTTCATCACCGCGTCAAGCCCAACCGGCTTGAGTCGGTCCTGAGCAAGTACCGCACCGGCGAGGTTGCCGCTAAAAGGAGTGCATGACATGACCAAACGCATCGCCAGTCCCGAAGATCTCAAGGCCCTTCAACAGAAGGCGAAGAAAGAAAGCGATCTGCGTGAAGGCCGGAAGGACGTGCGGATCACCGTACACATGGGCACTTGCGGCATCGCCGCCGGGGCGAGGGACGTCCTCACCGCCCTGATGAGCGAACTGAGCGAGTCCAAAGTGGACAACGTCAGCATCACGCAGACCGGCTGCGCCGGACTCTGCGACCAGGAGCCCATGATCACCGTCAACGACAAGGCCGGCGGCTCGTTCCGCTACGGCCGTCTGAACAAGGCCAAGGTCGGCGTGATCGTGCGGGAACACGTCCTGCGCGGCCAGCCGGTGCTGGAGTACATGATCAAGGTCTGATCGAGAAAGGGAGCTCAATTCTCTATGAACAGCGTGCGTACACATGTGCTCGTCTGCACTGGCGGCGGCTGCATCGCCTCGGGAGCGCTGGAGGTCAGCGCCGCCCTGCGTCAACAGATCGAGCAACAAGGCTTGCAGGACGAAATCAAGGTTATTGAGTCGGGCTGCCTCGGCCCCTGTGCCGTCGGTCCGGTCGCCGCGGTCTATCCCGACGGCGTCTTCTACCAGGGCATCCGCCCCGACGATGCCGCCGAAATCGTGGAAGAGCATCTGCTCAAGGGCCGCGTGGTCGATCGACTGGTCCACAAGGCGGCGGGCACCGGCGAGTCCGTCCCCGGGCTGCACGAGATCGGCTTCTTCAAGAAGCAGGTCAAGATCGTGCTCCGCAACTGCGGCATCATCGACCCGATGCGAATCGAAGAGTACATCGCCCGCGACGGCTATCAGGCCCTGGCTAGGGTTCTGACCGAGATGAAGCCCGAGGGCGTCATCGCCGAGGTCAAGAAGTCCGGGCTTCGGGGACGCGGCGGCGCCGGCTTCCCGACGGGCATGAAGTGGGAGTTCACCCGCAAGTCGCCGGGAGACGTCAAGTACATCCTCTGCAACGGCGACGAGGGCGACCCCGGTGCGTTCATGGACCGCAGCGTTCTGGAAGGCGATCCGCACAGCGTCATCGAGGGCATGGCCATCGCCGCCTTCGCCATCGGGGCCCACCAGGGTTTCGCCTACATCCGCGCCGAGTACCCGCTGGCGGTCGAGCGCTTCAATTACGCCTTGAAGCAGGCCCGCGAATACGGCCTGCTCGGCGAGAACATCATGAACAGCGGCTTCAACTTCGACATCGAAGTCCGCATGGGCAGCGGCGCGTTCGTTTGCGGCGAGGAAACGGCCCTGATGACCTCCATTGAGGGCAACCGCGGCGAGCCTCGCCCGCGTCCGCCGTTCCCGGCGGTCAAGGGTCTGTGGGACAAGCCGAGTTGCCTCAACAACGTCGAGACCTTCGCCAACATCGCCCCGATCATCATGAAGGGCGCGGATTGGTACGCCTCTTATGGCACCGCCAAGAGCAAGGGCACCAAGGTCTTCGCCCTCGCGGGGGCGGTTAACAACACCGGTCTGGTCGAGGTGCCCATCGGCATGCCCCTCGGCGAGATCATCTACGACATCGGCGGCGGCGTCCTCGACGGCAAGAAGTTCAAGGCCGTTCAGTTGGGCGGCCCGTCCGGCGGGTGCATCCCCAAGGCGCACCTCAACGTCCCCGTGGATTACGAATCGCTGACCGAGCTCGGCGCCATCATGGGCTCCGGCGGCATGATCGTCATGGACGAAGACACCTGCATGGTGGACGTGGCCCGATTCTTCCTGGATTTCTGCCAGGATGAGTCTTGCGGCAAATGTCCCCCCTGCCGCGTCGGCACCAAGCGCATGCTCGAGATCGTCACTCGCATCTGCGACGGCAAGGGCGAGGAAGGCGACATCGAGAAGCTCATCGAGATCGGCGAGATTATCAAGGACACGTCCTTGTGCGGACTGGGCCAGACGGCGCCGAACCCGGTGCTTTCCACCATCCGCTACTTCCGTGACGAATACGAAGCCCACATCCGCGACAAACACTGCCCGGCGAACGTCTGTCCGGCCCTCACGCGAGCGCCCTGCCAGAGCGCCTGCCCGGCCGGCGTGGACATCCCCGGCTTCGTGTCGCTCATCGGCGAGAAGCGCTACGCCGAAGCCCTGGCCCTGCACCGCGAGAAGAACCCCTTCGCCTCGGTCTGTGCCCGCGTGTGCTTCCACACCTGCGAGGACAAGTGCCGCCGGGGAACGATCGACGATCCGGTCGCCATCCGCAACCTCAAACGCTTTATGAGCGAGCAGGAAGTCACCGTTCAGCTTCCGGAAATCAAGGAGAGCGAGGAGAACGCCAAGCGGAAGATCGCCGTCATTGGCGCCGGCCCGGCTGGCCTGTCCTGCGCGTACTTCCTCGCCCGCCTCGGCTATCGCCCCAAGGTCTTCGAGGCCGAGGCCCGGCCCGGCGGAATGCTCGTGCAGACCATCCCCGCCTACCGCCTGCCTCGCGAGGAGCTGGCCCGCGAGATCCGAATGATCGAGCGCATGGGCGTGGAGATCGAAACCAACATGAGGCTCGGCCGCGACTTCACGTTGCAGAGCCTTCGCGAAGAGGGCTATGAAGCGGTCTTCCTCGGCATCGGGGCCTCGCTCGGCAGCAACCTGGGCATCCCTGGTGAGGAAGCCCAGGGCGTGGCCGATGCCCTCAACTTCCTGCGCGAGTACAACATCCGCGGTTCCGTCCCCGTGGGCAAGAAAGTCGTGGTCATCGGCGGTGGAAACGCCGCCATCGACGCGGCCCGAACGGCGCTGCGACTGGGCGCGTCTCCCGTGACGATTCTCTACCGCCGCACCAGGGCGGAGATGCCCGCTTACGCCGAAGAGGTCGAGGAAGCCGAACACGAGGGCGTGCGCCTGAATGTCCTGACCTCCCCGTCGGAGATCGTCTCCAAGAACGGCCATGTCACCGGTGTGAAGTGCCGGACCATGGTCCTGGGCGAGTTCGACCGGAGCGGCCGCCGCCGTCCCGTGGCGGGAACCGAGGAAGAGTTCATCGTGCCGGCCGACCAGGTGATCGTGGGTATCGGCCAGGCGCTCGCGCACAAGCCGATGTTCGAGGAGATGGGCCTGACTCTCAACAAGTCCGGCTTCGTCGCCGCGAATCCGGTCACCGGCCGAACGTCCGTCGATTGGCTCTTCGCCGGCGGCGACGCCGTCGTGGGGCCGAGCTCCGTGGTCAGCGCGATCGCCGCGGGAGAGCGGGCGGCCGTGGGCATCGATCTGATGTTCACCGGCGAGGAACACGCCTTCTGGCGGACTGATCACGAGAACGACACGTTCTTCGATCCCGACGCCGACCCCGTGCAATACCCGCGAGCCAAGATCTCGATGATCCCCGTGACCAAGCGCAAGCACAACTTCCAGGAAGTCGAGTTGCCGTGGGCCGAGCCCGTCGCGGTGCGCGAGTCCAAACGTTGCCTGCGTTGTGATTTCCGTCAACCGGCGGAGAAGCAATAGCCCCCGGCAGAAGCGCCGGTTGAGAAACGGTCGCCGCGGCGACCGGTGCCAAGGAGACACAAGACAATGCCAAAGCTGACAATTGACAACATACCCGTTGAGGTCCCGCAAGGGACGTCCGTCCTGGAAGCGGCGACGAAGGCCGGCATTCGCATCCCCACCCTCTGCTATATGAAAGACGTGCAGGCCATCGGCGCTTGCCGCGTCTGCGTGGTGGAAGTGGAGGGCGCCCGCTCGCTGGTGGCCTCCTGCGCCATGCCGGTCGCCGAAGGGATGAAGGTCAAGACCAAGACCAGGCGCGTCCGCGAGTCGCGCCGCACCGTCGTCGAGCTGCTCCTCTCCGAGCACGACGGCGACTGCCAGACCTGCAATCGCAGCGAAGACTGCGAGCTCCAGGCCGTGGCCCGCGAGCTGGGCATCAAGGAAATCCACTACACCGGCGAGAAAGCCAGCCGCAAGCAGGACCACAGCACGCCCGCCCTGGTCCGTGACACGGCCAAGTGCATCCTCTGCCGCCGCTGTGTCACCGTCTGCAACCAGACGCAGGGCGTCGCCGCCCTCTGGCCGCAGAACCGCGGCTTCGAGACGGTCATCGGCCCCGCCTTCTGCCACGACCTCGACGAGGTGGTCTGCGTGCAGTGCGGCCAGTGCGGCGCGGTATGCCCCGTTGGAGCCATCTCCGAGCGGGACGGCATCGCCGATGTCTGGGCCGCCCTGGATGATCCCACCAAGCACGTCGTCGTGCAGACCGCTCCGGCCATTCGAGCGGCCCTCGGCGAGTGCTTCGCCTATCCGCCGGGCACGCTGGTGACCGGCAAGATGGTCGCCGCCCTGCGGCGCCTCGGTTTCAATGGAGTATTCGACACGAACTTCGCGGCGGACTTGACCATCATGGAAGAGGGCACCGAACTGCTCACCCGCCTCAAGAAGGCGTTGGTGGAGAAGCAGCAGGTCGCGCTGCCCATGTTCACAAGCTGCTCCCCGGGCTGGATCAAGTTCATGGAGCACTTCTATCCCGACATGACGCCGAACCTCTCCACCTGCAAATCGCCGCAGCAGATGTTCGGCGCGGTGGCCAAGACTTACTACGCCGAGAAGATCGGCAAGAAGCCCGAGGACATCTTCGTCGTGTCGGTCATGCCCTGCACGGCCAAGAAGTACGAGTGCCAGCGACCCGAGATGAACGACAGCGGCGTCCGCGATGTCGATGTCGTGCTCACCACCCGCGAGTTGGCCCGCATGATCAAGCAGGCCGGCATCGACTTCCCTTCGCTGCCGGATGAAAAGATGGACGCCCCGCTCGGCCTCTCGACCGGTGCGGCCGATATCTTCGCCAACACCGGCGGCGTGATGGAGGCGGCCCTCCGCACCGCGTGGGAGATCGTCACCGGCAAGCCGTTGCCGTTCGAGAACCTCCACGTCAAGCCGATCGCCGGCCTCGAAGGCATCAAGGAGGCCTCCGCCAAGATCACCGGCACGCTGAAGGAGTGGAAGTTCCTGGAAGGCGTCGAGCTGAAGGTCGCCGTGGCCCATGGGCTCGGCAATGCCCGCAAGCTGATCGAGCGGATCCGCAGCGGACAGGGCCAGTATCACTTCATCGAAGTGATGACCTGCCCCGGCGGATGCATCGGCGGCGGCGGCCAGCCACGCATGACGACCAACGATGTTCGCGAGGCCCGCATCGCGGCCATCTACCGCGAGGACGAGGGCCGCGAGTTGCGCAAGAGTCACGACAACCCGGCGGTGCAGCAGCTTTACAAGGAGTTCCTGGGCAAGCCGCTGGGCGAGAAATCGCACCACCTGCTGCACACCAAATACAAGGAACGAAGCCGGGTATAGTCTTTCAGGTTACAGGGTCAGAGGATTCGAGGGTTCCGGGTTACGGCCCTGAGCCCTTTACCCCTCCCACCCGCCGTGGCGGGGTGCTCCTGGGGGAGCACCCCTGCCCGGCCCTTTCGTCGC
>DATKKX010000513.1:0-2181 GCA_035542775.1 Phycisphaerae bacterium
CGTCATCGTGTGCCCTCCACCGTGCCACCGCAACCAGCTTTGCGCGAGCCGAGCAGGAACGCTGCATGATTGCTCAACACTCAAGTGGCCGAACGGCCTGCGCGTGAGCCGCCGGCCCACCGCCGCTCGCGAGTAGCGACAGAGCTCATGCCGGTCGGCTCGACGCGCTTGTTCGGCTCAGCTGCCTCGCTCCATCGATGCACCTTGGCACGCAGGGACCGGTGGGTGACGGCGTTACCGGCTCGACACCGGTCCTTGGCGAAACGTGAAGTCGCGGGCAGCACCGGCAGGGCAGCCCGCGCGGTTCACAACCGAAACCTAGCTCGCCTTCACGACACCTGGCGGTTTCCACGTGCCCTCACCCGCCGGCAGGATCGAAGGCGGTGTTTCCTTCGGCCAGTAGAGCCGCATGACCAGGTAAATCGGGCCGTTCGGTGCAGGGAGCCAATTGGATTTCTTGTCCGCGCCCGGCGAGTCTTTTTGAATGTAGAGGGTCAACGACCCGTCGGGGTTCTTCTTCATTCCGGGTAGCATCGGCGTGTTGATGAGGTAGCGGTTGATCGGGTTCTCGATCAGGAGCTGCGTCTTGCCATCGTACATCGTGATCGACCAGAAGGCGTTCACCGGCGGCAATTGACCGGCCGCGAAGGTGAGCGTGTAGTTGTGTTTGCTGCCATCGAGCGGCTCGCCGCTGGCATCGCTGCGGGTCATCGGGTACATGGCTTCCACAGCATCGTTGCCATAGATGCCGGCCTGTGCGGCGGTGGCACGCAGCAGCCAGTTGCCATTGAAGAAAGCGCGGTCGCCGTCGGGCGAGCCGACCTTCCAGCCGTTGATGTCCTTGCCGAAGCTGCTGACGGCCTTCGTCACCTTCTCCTCGCCGTCCTTCATGCCCAGGGCCACTTCCGCTTTGTGCTCGAGCGACAGGTCCTTGAAGTCGAACGACTTGCCCGGGCCGATGCCGATGGTGGCAAGCTTGGCGCGGATCTCCTTCTCCTCCGGCCCCGCGGGGGCAAATTGCAGCGAGAAGTCGAGGTATTCGAAGAAGTTCGTCTTGGCGAGCTCCTTGTCGATCTTCGGGAAGTTCACGGCGGGAGCGGCGGGCGGCGCGGGCTGCTTCAGATAGGCTGAAAGTGTTTGCACCTTGTAGCCGGCTTGGATCTTCTCGACGTTCTTCATGTCGTTCGGGTTGAAGAGCTGCGTGCGGTAGCCCGCCAGTGAGAACTGCGTGCTGGACCGGAATACCTTCTTGATGCCCGGCGGGGTCTCGCCCTGCCAATCGGGTCCGACAACCATGTAGTCGCCTGCCTTACTACCGGTGGAGCGGGTCCCGATGTAGCCGTAGTTGAAGGTGTTGCCGTCGCAGAGCATCACCGAGTAGTAGCGAGACTTTTCCACGGCGGGGACGGAGAGGATGATGGGCTCCGTCCGCAGATCCATCCACACGAAGGAATACGGCGTGTCGCTGTTGGGGGTGACGATGGCCGTATCCTTGTACGTGAATACGCGCGGTTCATTGCGGATCTGGTTGAAGGGCGCCTTGAACTGGCCCGACGTGCGATCGACGGCGTACTCATACATGACCGCGTAGTTCATCACGATCGGCAGGCCGTAGATGAATCCCTCCTCGGCGATGGCTTTGGTTTCGGCGATGCCGGGCTTCGTTTGGTCCGTCTTCTCCGCCTGGTAGATGGTGTCCTTCTTGGTCGCGCAGCCAACCATGAGGGTTGCGGCGATGGCACTGGCCAGCGCGGCGTTGATGAGTGTCTGCCTCAACGTTTCCATAGTTCTCCTTCCAACGGTGCGGACCTAGTAGACTGGCGGCCTCGACAAGTCAAAAAGCGGGGTCGACACCTGTGCCGGGAGCTAGCCGCCTTGACTGCGTATGACAACGTCCTTCGCCCCTCGAGCAAGCGGCCTTCTGCCGATGACCATCGCGGCACCCGGCAACGTGCGCAGGTGGACCGGCGTCTCGACGGCCAATCCAGCCTCACGCTGCCAGGCCTGCATGGTTTCGAGCGACCAGGTCCCCGAGCGGCTCGTCGCGGCGAAATAGAGGTCAAGCACCGCACCGATTCCCCCGGCGCCTTCCGGTGACGACGGGCGAAGCGTGTCGAGCAATACGCACACGCCGCCCGGCTTCAGCGCCTGGGCGATCCGTCTCATGAGGTCTCGATTCTG
>DATKKX010000514.1:0-49240 GCA_035542775.1 Phycisphaerae bacterium
ATCGGCCGACGGGCCGAACTGGAGAAACCGGCATTTCTGATCTATGTTTGACGTATAGGTCTTTGGCGTTCGGCGGCACGGCCCGAGTGTGGGGCGTGCTGTTTCGGGTTGCCCCTTAGCCCTCAGAGGTGGGTACAGGCCATGAAACTCACAGCCAGACTGATGTACATGCTCCTTGGAGTGATCATCATCGGCGTAGCCATCAACGCATACCTGAGGGTCCAGCGCGAGATCAGGTTCTTCGACCTCGACATGGAGAGGGATGAGCTTGCTCTGGGGCACGGCCTGCGCAGCGCCGTCTCCGGCGTCTGGGCTTCCGCCGGTCAGCAAGCCGCCATGGAACTCATCACCGCCGCCAACCAGGGCAGGCACATAGCACGAAGTCGATGGGTGTGGCTGGACTCGCGGGCGGAAGATCCCTATCGACCTCGCGTGTCGCACGCCGAGCTTGAGCCCTTGGCCCGCGGCGAGAGCATCTCCGTCAAGAAGGAACACGGGGAGTTCAGCGGATACCGCTACACCTACGTGCCCGTGCCTGTCGAACCCTCTCGACTGGGGGCGATTGAGATCAGCGAGCCTTTGTCGCAGATCGACGAGTACACCCGGGAAACCATCATCCGGACCGTCATCACGACGGGCCTGATGACGGTCTACATCGCCTGTCTCATGGGAGTCTTCGGAGTGTGGCTGGTCGGGCGCCCTCTGCACCTGCTGATCGAAAAGGCCAAACGCGTGGGTTCGGGCGATCTTTCCGGTCCGCTGCACATCCCAGGGCGTAACGAGTTGTCCGAACTCGCCGCCACAATGAACGCGATGTGCCAGAGTCTCATCGCCGCCCAGGAGAGGATCGCCGCGGAGACCGCCGCCCGCATTGAAACTCTTGAGCAACTGCGCCACGCGGACCGCCTGAAGACCGTGGGACGTCTGGCCTCCGGCGTGGCCCATGAATTGGGGACGCCGCTGAACGTGGTCTCGGGAAGGGCCGGCTTGGTCGAGTCAGGGGGGCTTTCCGAAGCGGAAACCGTGGAGAACGCCAGAATTATCAGGACTCAGGCTGAACGGATGACCACGCTCATACGCCAACTCATGGACTTTGCCCGCCGACGACCACCGGAAAAGACGGCCGTCGATCTGCGGCAGGTCACCCGCCAGACGCTGGAACTTCTGGAGACGCTCGCCCGCAAGCGCAATACGATTTTGAGCCTCACGGGTGATGATACTCCTATGATCGTGAAGGCGGACGCGGGACAGATTGATCAGGCCCTGGCCAATATCGTCATGAATGCTTTACAGTCCATGCCCCGGGGCGGCAGGATCGAAGTCAACTTGCGGCGAGAACGGGCTCGGCCACCGGAAGGCGAGCCTGGATCCGAGGGGCAGTACGTGTGCCTTTCAGTCCAGGACGAGGGTGTGGGCATTCCCGAGGACAACCTGCCCCATATCTTCGAGCCGTTCTTCACCACCAAAGAGGTGGGACAAGGGACCGGGCTGGGTCTTTCCATCACCTACGGTATCATCCATGAGCACGGCGGCTGGATCAGCGTCTCCAGCGAAGTGGGCAAGGGTAGCCGCTTCTTGATCCACCTGCCGCAGGGGGCCGATTGATGGCCGGACGAATCCTGATAGTCGACGACGAGCAGAGCTTGTGCGAACTGATCGAGTGCGGGCTGCGCTCCCGAGGGTTCGCCTGCTCATGGTACACCTCGGCCGAAGCAGCCTTCATGGCCCTGAAGAGCGAGACCTTCGACGTGGCCCTCACCGACCTGAGCATGCCGGGCATGAGCGGAATCGAGCTGTGCGAGCGCATCGTCGCCAACCGCCCGGACGTGCCCGTTGTGGTCATGACCTCATTCGGCAGCCTGGAGACGGCCGTGGCCGCCATTCGCGCGGGCGCCTACGATTTCATAACCAAGCCTTTTGAACTGGAGATGCTCGTTCTGGTGCTGGAACGCGCCATCAGCCATCGAGCCATGGGCCAGAAGATCAAGCTGCTCAGCGAGGCGGTGGAGCAATTTTCCCACTTCGATGAAATGGTCGGAGCCAGCCCGGCAATGCGGGAACTCTACGATCAAGTGGCCCGGATTGCCGATTCCGAAACCTCCATCCTGATCGCCGGCGAGAGCGGCACGGGCAAGGAACTGGTCGCTCGCGTGCTGCACAAGAGGAGTCGCCGCAGCGCCGGCCCGTTTGTCGCGGTGAATTGCGTCGCCCTGCCGGAGACGCTGCTGGAGAGCGAGCTGTTCGGGCACACGCGCGGCGCCTTCACGGACGCCCGAACAGCACGCCAGGGTCTGTTCCTGCAGGCTGACGGCGGAACGCTGCTGCTGGATGAAATCGGGGATCTGCCCGCTGCTCTGCAGCCCAAGCTGCTGCGTGTTCTCGAGGATCGGGTGGTGCGTCCGGTCGGCGGCGAGGACGAGAAACCGTTCGATGTGCGAATCATTGCCGCGACAAACCGTGATCTGGAGGCCGCCGTCGAGGAAGGGCGGTTCCGCAGGGATCTGTTCTTTCGCATCAACGTCATACAGGTCCAGCTTCCACCGCTGCGCGCCCGAGCGACGGACGTGCTCCTGCTGGCCCAGCACTTCCTGGGGCCGTTGGCGGCGCGGGCCGGGAAAGACGTGGTCGGTCTTTCCGACGGCGTGGCCGAGAGACTGTTGAACTACACCTGGCCGGGAAACGTGCGGGAGCTGCGAAACACCATCGAGCGGGCCGTGGCCCTGACCCGGCACGACAGGCTTATCGTCGACGATCTCCCGGAGAAGATCCGCAATTACCGCAGTTCCACCGTGCTGGTGGGAAGCGACGATCCGACGGAGTTGGCCTCCATGGAGGAAGTCGAGCGGCGCTACATCCTGCATGTTCTCAAAGCCGCCGGCGACAACCGGACGCTTGCCGCCCGCATCCTGGGGCTGGATCGCAAAACGCTGTACCGCAAGCTGCTGCAATACGGTGCGGTGCGGGACGAGAAGCCTTCGTAACGGGGCAGATTTGCACTTCATCGGCCACCGGGGACTCGTGGCATTTCGCCCCAACGTGGCAAGACGCCCCCGAACCTGGATCGATCCCGCGCTGCTGTGGCCACACGCACGAAATTGAGCTGCGGAAGCGGCGCCCCGGCGCAGGCCGGGGCTGAATGCCCCGGTGCATGTCGCACGGAGCCCCGTTTGGGGCGTCACCACGCATTGGCATGGGGTTTGCCCATTTTTACGGGTGGGCTAACGCGCCCATCGGGAGAACCTGAAGGGAGTTCGTCATGATTTCCTCACCGAGCATTGGGCAGAACGTGGCAGGCGACAACGAGACCGTCGAATCCGGTTGCCGTCCTTCCGAAACGCAGACGATGACGGCGGGACACGCTGCGACGACTCGGATGGGGCTCGATCCGGAAACGGAGCTTCTCTCTGCCAGGGATTCCGAAGTGTCAAGACACGCGCCGCGCATCCTCCTCGCGGAAGATGACAATGAGATGCGCAGCTTGATGGCGCATCTGCTTCGTCGGGACGGCTACGAGGTTGTCGAGTGCCCGAACGGCGTCGGCCTCCTTGACTATCTCTCGACGTTTCTGGGCCGGAGCGAGCCGGAACATTTCGATCTGGTTATTTCTGACATTCGAATGCCGGGCCTGAGCGGTCTGGAGGTCGTCGGTGGGCTGCATCGGCGGCCCGACTTTCCGCCGGCCATCCTGATGACGGCGTTCGGCGACGCCGAGACGCACGCGGAAGCCAAGGAGATCGGTGTCGCCGCGATGTTCGACAAGCCCTTTGACATGCATGAACTGATGGCCAAGGTCCGCGAGACGGTGCCCCGGTGGGGAGGCGCCGGTTCGGACTGCGGCACCAATCCAACTTGAGGAATGCGTGTGGACGGTTGACAGGTTTCCGCCGAGGAAGCCTGGCGGGAGATCTCCGGTGCCGAACGAACAGACCACGGCACGTTCTGCGATCTCGGCCGTGCAGGTGATCGCGGCAGAACCTGTCGCCGTCCAGCTTGAGCTCTACAAAGTGTTTGTGTCTGTCGCCGGCGGTGCGGCACGTGCCCACCGGGATCGAGTCCGTCCGCGTGGACGGATTGATGCCCGCGTCGGCAGGTTATTCGCCGGCGACGACCAGGCCGGCGTGGCCACCATCAACGACGATTCGGGTGCTCCCCTGCCTCCTCCTGCCCATCCTCGGATGGTGGCCACTCCGCCGGATGGTTAGAGCAGACCGTTCGCATTCAACTGGTGCGCGGAGCGCCGTGGGGAGTGTGGCGGCCCGCGGAGGTGCTTGAAAACATCGCCTTTAGAGGCGAGGAAGATAAGCCTTACTTCACGGCCGGATCTATCGGCAAGGCCCTGGGGCCACACACAGAGGACGCATGAGGAACGAGGGCTTCGGCTCGTTCCGGCGTCGTGTGACCATCAACGAGGCCGAGTCGGGCTGGTCCGGCAGCCGCTTGGTGGTGCCGGCGTTTGCTGAGCGATCGCAGCCTCTCCAGCTACTCAGCAGACGCCGGCTCACGTTTCAGAATGGCGAGGGGGGCTTCACACCTTGATAAGCGAAAGCAGCATGACCACCGGCGTCTTGGTGCGAATGCTGTGTTTCGTCATCGCCGGCATGTGGACCCACGAGCCGGGGCGAACCTCCATCGTGTCGCTGCCCAGCGTCAGCGTCGCTTCACCCTGGATAAAGTGCAGAATGGCGGGCATCGACGCGGTATGCTCGGAGAGTTCCTGGCCGGGGGAGAAGGTGAAGAGCACGACTTTGACGTCGTCATCCGCGTGAATCGTCCTTGTGAGAATGCCGTCAGCAGGCATGGTTTGGCTCTGGACCAAGTCTGGAATGAAGGTGTAACTGGTATTCATGGGTAAGGGCCCTTTGGGGGCCTTCCGCTGGGGCCGCGGAGGGCTTCGCCAACATGATAGTTGGGCTTGCTTCGCCGCGACAGATCCCGGGGCACCGGAAGGGCCGCTCGAACGGCTTCATTTCTGTCCTGTCCCTTGTCGGCATCGCCGAAATAGGGATATCGCAAGAAAAATGACCATTGGGGGGCCTGACCAGGTTGGAGCCGACAGCCCGGAATGATAAAATGGCCGTGCAGAAGGGTAGTGGGAAGCCGGCAGGGTGGAAGGGCGGGCCGGCGGGTTTTTGTCACTCCATTCCGGGCTTCTGAAAAGAGATCGGGTCGCGCATAGCGCCCAGGTCTATGCGCATCGACAGTGCATGTGACAAAGGTGGTGGAACATGTCCAGATGGAGTCTCTGTTTCATTGTTGCGGTGCTGACGGTGGCCGGGCTGATCTCTTCACCTGCCTGGGCACAGGAGCGCGTCTGGCCAGTTGCTCCGGACCTGGCCTCGGAGACCATCCAGCCGACGGCGTGGTCTCGCGCCGTGCAGGATGTCGCGGTGGTGCAGCAAGTGGAAACGGCGACCATCGATCTGGAGGCCGTAAAGCTCGAGGATGACTGGCGCAGCGAGCAGGGCCTCCCCCCGCGCTTCGCCATCCCGAACACCGTCTTGATCACCCCGGCGACGGGAGGAACCTGGGAGTACCTCGACGACGAAACGTTGCTCTGGCGGCTGCGCATCACGTGCTCCGGGGCGCAGTCGATCAACCTCGGCTTCACCCAGTATTTCATGCCTCCCGGCGGGCACCTGATGCTGTACTCAGTCGACGGCAGCGAGAAGACCCGTGCCTTCACCGAGGACGACAACCAGGATCATGGGCAGCTGTGGACTCCGGTAGTCACCTCGGACGACATCGTGGTGGAGCTGACCATTCCGCAGTCAGTCCTCGGCGATTTGAAGCTGGAGTTGGGGGCCATCAACCACGGCTATCGGTTCTTCCACAAAACCGCCAAGGACGACGCCGGACCGCGGGCCGGTGCTTGCGAGATTGACGTGATTTGCCCGGACGGCGATCCATGGCGCAACGAAATCCCGGCCATCGGGGTCTATACACTGAACGGCTCGTGGACCTGCTCGGGCGCCATGGTCAACAACACCTCGGGAGACCAGACGCCCTATTTCCTCACGGCCAACCATTGCGGCGTGACCACCGGCAATGCCGGGACCGTCGTGATGTACTGGAACTTCTACAGCCCCACTTGCGGTGCGCACGGTGGGGGTTCCCTGAGTCAGAATCAGAGCGGGGCCACGTTCAAGGCGAGCTGGAGCACCAGTTCGGGCTCGGACTTCTGCCTGTTTCAGTTGAACGCGGCCCCCAATCCTGCCTGGCAGATCACCTTCGCCGGCTGGGACCGGTCCGACGTGACCAGCGCGGCC
Source organism: Phycisphaerae bacterium (assembly GCA_035542775.1). GTDB lineage: Bacteria > Planctomycetota > Phycisphaerae > UBA1845 > UTPLA1 > DATKKX01. The sequence goes on from DATKKX010000514.1 coordinate 6,267, forward strand.
AACCCGGTAGGCATCCACCACCCGAACTGCGACGAAAAGAGCATCAGCTTCACCAACATCACGGCGGTGGTCACGTCGAAGCTCAGCGACACCAGTCCGGGCACGGCCTTGTTTCTCAAGCTGACCTGGCAGCCTGTCGCCACCAACCGCGGGGTGACCGAGCCGGGCTCATCGGGCTCGCCGATCTTTGACCAGAACCACCACATCCTGGGGCAACTGTACGGCGGCTACTCCGCGTGTGGCGCCAGCGACATGCGCGACTGGTATGGGCGCGTGTTTAAGTCATGGACCGGCGGCGCAACCAGCACCACGCGATTGAGCAACTGGCTCGATGCTGCCGGCACGGGAGCGACTTCCGTCAACACGCTCAACCCCTATGCGGGGATGGTCGTTACGCCGACAGATGGGCTCTCCTCCTCGGGCGCTGCCGGCGGGCCGTTCTCCCCCAATAGCAAGGTCTATACCATCCAGAACCAGAGCAGCACCAGCATTAACTACACCGTGAGCAAGACAGCCGCCTGGGTGACGCTCAGCAGCACCGGCGGAACGCTGACCGCCGGTGGATCCACCACCGTCACGGTGTCCATCAACTCGAGCGCTGGTTCGCTCACGGTCGGAACGTACAACGACACGGTGACCTTCACCAACACCACCAGTCACCAGGGCGATACGACCCGTCCGGTTACGTTGCAGGTCCTGCCCGCCCTGGTGGTCACGCCGGCGGATGGACTGAGCTCGTCTGGACCCGCCGGCGGACCGTTCTCACCGAGCAGCATTGTCTACACCCTCCAGAACCAAAGCGGCATCAGCATCAACTATACGGTGACCAACACGGCGAGCTGGGTGACGCTCAGCGGCACGGGCGGTTCCCTGGCCGGCGGAGCTTCCACGAACATCACCGTATCGATCAACTCGACCGCCACCTCACTGCCGAACGGCACCTATAACGACACAGTGACGTTCACAAACACGACCAATCACCAGGGCGATACGACACGCTCGGTTACGCTGCAGGTTGGCGTTCCCACCGTGGTCTACAGCTGGAACATGGATACCAATCCCAACTGGACCATCTCCGGTGGGCAGTGGGCATGGGGCACTCCCGCCGGCAGCAGCGGCGACCCCGGTTCGGGCCATACGGGCTCGAACGTCTACGGCTACAATCTGAGCGGCCGCTACTCCAACAACATGCCCGAATACTACCTGACGACAACGGCAATCAATTGCGCGAATTTGACCCAGGTGACGGCAAAATTCTGGCGATGGCTGGGTGTTGAGGACGCTTCCTTCGATCACGCCAGATTCCAGGTCAGCAACAACGGCACTTCCTGGACGACTGTCTGGGAAAACCCCACCGGGAGTGACCTGATCGAAACCGCGTGGTCGCAGCAGTCGTACGACATCTCCGCGATAGCAAACAACCAGGCCACGGTCTATCTGCGCTGGGTAATGGGTACGACTAACAGCTCAACTCGTTTCTGCGGGTGGAACATCGACGATGTGGAGATCTGGGGCCTGGCATCATCCCCGGCCGACACCACTCCGCCGACGCCGAACCCCATGACGTTTGCTTCCGCGCCGGCCCCGGCCGGCACGACGTCGATAACCATGACGGCGACGACCGCGACGGATGTCACTTCGCCGCCGGTTTCCTATTTCTTCCACTTTGTCTCCGGCGGCGCCGGCGGCAGTGACAGCGCCTGGCAGTCCGGTACCACCTACACAGATACGGGGCTGACGGCGAACACCAGCTATTCATATCAGGTCAAGGCTCGGGACAGTGCCAGCACACCCAACGAGACGGCCTACTCCACGCCGGCATCGACCACGGCCACGCTGATCGAGACGCCCACCGGCGTGTCCTTCGGCACGGTGACGGCCAACTCCATCGTGCTCAACGCCGGCGGCACCTTCACCAACCTGACCACCGGCTCGTCGGGCCTGTACTTCGACTCCACCACTACCGGCGGGGATGGCGGAATCAATGCCTGGGTGCAGACCACCACCGATACCGCCACGGGCCTGAGCCCGAACACGAGCTATACGTTCCAGGTGAAGGCCCGCAATCAGAGCAGCGTGGAGACGGCTTACAGTCCCACCGCCGCCAAGGTAACGCTGGCCAACGTGCCCACGGCCCCGACGCTGAGCGGGGCCACCCGGACGGCGTTGAACCTGGACGTGAACGCTAACGGCAACCCGGCGGCAACGCAGTTCGCGGTGATGTGTACAGCGAGCAGCCCGACGGACTTCAATTGGAACGGCAAGTACGTCAACGCCTCCGGCGGGGCCAGCGCCACGGCGGTGTGGCGGACGGAGGCCCAGTGGGGCGTGACGACGGTTCAGGCCTTGCAGGCCTGCACGACGTACACGTTCGCGGTGAAGGCCCGGAACACCGAGCTGGTGGAGACGGCCTTCGGACCAGGTGCGTCGCTGGGCACGGCGGGACATCTGGGTGACATGGACGGGGACGGCAACGTGGATGGCGCCGACATCCAGTCCTTCGTGACCTGCGCGATTTCCGGCGGGTCGGGCTGCGCCTGCGCCAACATGACCATCTCCGCGTTCGTGAACTGCCTGCTGCACCCGGGGACGTGCCCGTAACGAGGAAGACCGTACAGCGGATCGCGAATAACCAAGCCCATGGATCGAGTTGGGTTGATCCTCACCGATTGGTATAGTGCTTTTGTGGGGAGGGCACGGAGGGGATCAGAGAGCCGATCCGTGGGCTTGTCTTAGGTTGTGTGTGCAGATGGAGCAAGGCGTGAACGTCGTGGGCATGACCTTCGATGAAGTGGTGGCGGCTGTTTCGCCACGACCGGCGATGGTTCGCCCGCTGCGAGACGCGTACAAGCAGCTTATGCGCGGCCAGGCGGAGGAGGTGTCGCTTCCCTGGAGCAACGCGGTCTTGCGCGCCGACGTCTATCCAGTCGTGCGTCATCAGCGCGACGGCGAGCTGATCAAGTTCGTACAAGGCACGGCCGACGGGCTCGAGATCGAGAGCGTGATCGTGCCCATGCGCCGAGCCGGCAGGAAATGGCAATCGTTATGCGTGTCGTCGCAGATCGGTTGTGCCCGGGGATGCGCCTTCTGTGAGACCGCCCGATTGGGCTTCCTGCGGCAGCTCTCGGCCGGGGAGATCGTCGGCCAGATTGTGGCGGCGCGCAGGGAGTTCCAGGCCGAAATCCGCAACGTCGTCTTCATGGGCATGGGTGAACCGTTCGACAACTTCGAGGCGGTCGTTCAGGCCGTGCGGGTGCTCTCGGATCGTTCGGGTCCTTCGATCGGCAAGTCGCGGATCTGCATTTCAACTGCCGGCCGCGCCGAGGGAATTCGCCGGCTGGCCGCCCTCGGCTGGCGCCGCTTGAATCTGGCTGTTTCACTCAACGCCCCCAATGACCAGATCCGCTCCCGGATCATGCCGATGAACCGTAGCGAGTCAATGGCGGTTCTCCGCGAGGCGCTGTTGGCATACCCGCTGCGCACCTGCCAGTTCTTTATGATCGAATACGTGTTGATCTCCGGCGTAAATGACGCTCGCGAGCATGCCCGACAGTTAGCGGAGTACTTGAAACCCGTGAAATGCTGCGTGAACGTCATCCCGTACAACCCTCGTCCGGACTCGGCCCTGGCGGCACCGACGGAAGAGGAGCAGCGGCAATTCCTCGCCTGGCTTCAGGAAGCGGGGCAATTCTGCAAGCCTCGCTTGACCAAGGGCCGGGAGCACATGGCGGCCTGCGGCCAGTTGGGTAACCGGATGTTGGCGCGGCGACCCGCCGCCGCACGAGGGTGATCACCCCACTTCTGCGGTCAGGCACATCTCCCCGCTGGCAATACTGATATTCACGCCTGCACGACCGTTCTTTGGGGCTTCCCGTACGGCTCAATCCAACACGGTGTTTCGACATGGGCCCAGGCCCGCCGCGAACCAGTCCATCCACGCTCAGCCTGGGACGCGGTCGAGATGAAACTCACCCACGAATGATGCAGCCGACTGGCCCACACAGCCGATATCTGGCGCGAAAACGATTACGAGCCAGTGGTTCTCGACGGGAGCAGCGGAATTGCCCCGGCAGCGACAGCCCTGTTATGGCGTATGCAATCGGGGGAGCGACTGTCGGCGCCCGATGTTCCGTCCCGCCCAGATCACAGCTCAAGGAGATTCCGGTATGACGCGAAACAAATTGGCAAGCACGACATTCGCGATTATCTGTGCTGTTATCGTGGTTCTGGCGGTTGCGGTTATGTCTGTTCATGGCGCAGTTCCCCCTCCCTCGAAGGACGCGATAGCAGCCGCGCCGCCGCAGGCGGTTGAGGATTCAGAAAATCTCCAGTTGCCCGAGACGGAATCGGGCACGTCGCCCCTGCCACGGGGAACGCGAATCGTCCAGATCAAGAAATCCTGGAAGGAGTCCTGGTCGGTTGGTGATGACCAGGATCCGCCGGACGGATCGGGCAACATGGAGGATCGGGACCGCGGTCCGACCGACGGTCGGCGCCATCGCTCAGGGCCGCCCAAGGCTGTCAACTTCGACGACGACTCCGGCCATGAGCGATTGAGTCCGCCGCCTCGCAGGCTTGACGCCCCTTCCCCGCAGCCCAACCAACGCAAGGGTGAGGACCGCCCGGAGAAGGGCGAACGCGGCCCCTGGGTGGAGATCAACCTGCTGTTGAAGAGCTTCGACGACCTCGTCGAATTCTACGAGGAGCAGGGCCGCTGGGCGGACAAAGAGCAAGCCTTGAGACAACGGATCGAGATCTGCCGCAAGCTTGCCGAGCTGCGCATGTTGGCCGAGGCTGACGGGCCTGGTGCGGCGATGCAGGAGTTTTACCGTTCCATTCACCGGCCTGATCGCGCCTTAGAACTGGACCTGCACAACCTCGGCCGCGAGCTCGACCGCCTGGCGCAGAAGGGCGCGGAATTGGACGCGGAAATGGCCCGCCTTGCCGCGCGCCGCGATCTACTCGAACGAAAAATGAGTGAGCTGAACGAACGCCGGGACCAACGGCTGAGCGAACTCAGCGACATGCAAAAGCGACTGCGGATGGAGCAGGCCGACCCCGATGATGCCGACGATGAAGATGAGGATGTCGGCGATACCTGGTACGGCCCGGAACGCGATCTCAGTAAGCCCCTCGACGCCGTCGAAGCCGCCTTGACCGACCGCGGCATGGAAGATTCAAGCCGAGAGCGTCTCGAGTGGCGCCGAGGCCGCATTCTCCGAACAATGCAGCGCGACGCCGTAGATCCACAAGTCCCGGTTCGCAAGGCGGCGCAAGCGGATCCAAATTCGGCTGCGTCTGGAGACTCCACTTCAGGCCTGGGCGAAGCAGCGTTGCTCAACATGCTGGAGCCACCGTGCAGACCAGATCCCGACGGCGAATCGTACGCCAAGCAGCGGGTGGAGCGGAATTTCGCCGAGATCGAGAGCCGTCTTCAGCCGGTCGAGGCCCCCCTCGATCAGACAGTGGCCTCGGGAATCATGGGACCGCCAGACGACCGTGATTGACAGCCGCCGGCCCCCGATCTTTCACCCCACGGTAAAACCAAATCCACACAGGGGAGGATCAGAGCTGCTTCCTGGCCATTTCGCTGAGCTCCTCCAGCGACTTGCCAGGAAAATGGTCGGTAAGCTTGGCTCGCTCGGCCTCGGCTTCCTCGATGAGCCCGAACCGTTGATACTGATCAGAGGACTCCAGCGCAGAGGCGATGAAGCGGCGCTGCTCTTCCCGCTCGATCAGCGACCGGATCTTTTCATCGGCCAGAAGATCACTGACCTGCTGCTGGCACTTCTCCCCGGTAGGCGTGTCCGCAAAACGTCGGGCGATGCTCTTCAGACCTCTGGAGACGTCGAGGTACAGCGTCGGATCATCCTGCGCCTTGAGCCAGGACCGTCGCACTTTCATGTAGGCTTGAGCGGCACTCCGCTCGCGCAAGGCAGGCTGGGCATGCCGGTCCTGCCGAATTTGGGTGACGAGCCCATCCGCCAGTCGCGCGGGATCCGGATACTGCGACGCCACCCGAAGCCTCACAAGAAGGTTCGCATAGTTGGTCCTCACCTCCAGGGCGAGATCCATTGCTTTGGCATACTCGCCCCGCCCGTACAGATTGGTCGCCTCCACCAGGCGCGACATGGCCGTCTCGTGTAGCGCCAGCAGTTGGTCATACGCCTCGCGACCGGGACCTTCCAGATTGGCGATTGAGATGGTGTACCTGAACTTGCCGATTGCGGCGGAAACGTGTCCTCTGTCGAGCAGATCCCTGGCGGTTTTCAGGACGGACTCGGCCCGCTTCAGATCCACCGCCGTGACCTGCTTGGGGCGGCTCGACTGGACATAGATACGGCGACCGCCGCAGGGGCCCGATCCTCAGGGTCCCGACAGGACCTCCTGGCACGGCCACAACAACGCCGTCGCCGCGAGGATCAGCCCCCAGCACCATCGAGTCACCAGGTCGGATAGATGGTCGTGCGCCACGGATCGGCTCCCGTGAAGGTGCGCGTGGGTCAAAAGCAGCGATTGCCGAAGCCTACCCAATTGTCCCCAACGCAGTCGCCTCAGTCAAGGATCATAGGGGATCAAACGGCAAAAGAATGGACGATGCCGTGTGTGCTGATCAGTTCCTCGATGGATGCGTGCTGCCGCAGCTATCCTTCCGCGTGGGCCGCCTGGCGGACGCCCCTTTTCATCAGCGTGACGATCCCTTCAGGGATCTTCGACAGCGGCAACTGGTGATCGACGCAGCCGGTGGCAACGGCCGCCTTGGGCATGCCATAGACAAGACTGGTCTGCTGGTCCTGAGCGATGGTCCACGCCCCGGTGCGGTGAAGCTCGACAATTCCCTCGGATCCGTCTTCTCCCATGCCGGTCATGACCACGCCGATGGAGCGCGGCCCGCAGCTTCGAGCCACCGACGAGAACATGACATCCACGGAGGGCTTGTGCAGGGACTCCTTGGGGCCGTCGTCAAGGTGGACCCGCAGGTCCACGCCCCGCCGCATGACGCGGAGATGGTGCGTGCCGCGGGCAATGAGGATGAGTCCCCGCTCCAGCTTGTCGCCATCCGCCGCCTCCTTCACATTGGCCGCGCAGATGTTGTCCAAGCCCGCGGCGAACGTGCTGGTGAATGGGTACGGCATGTGTTGCGTGATCACGATCGGCACGAAGTCGCTGGGGAACGTGGGCAGCATTTGGGTGAGCGTCTGCGGTCCGCCGCAACTGATGCCGATGGCGACCACCCAGCCGCGCTCGGCACATGGCGGCAATTTCGGAGCCGCGCTCATCGCCTTCTGGATCACGTTTCTGGTCCGGCCCTTGGAACGGGCCGCCGCCAGGACGCGCTCAACCAGCTTGCTCTTGAAATGCGGCAAGGTGGCGAGTTCGCCGGCCTTGGGCTTGGTCACATAATCGAAGGCGCCTTTCTGCAGGGCCTCAAGGGTGACGGCGGCGCCGGCCTTGGTCAGCGTCGAAACGACAACGAAGGAAACCGGCGCCTTGCCGACAACGTGCTCCAGCACTCCCATGCCGTTCAGTCGGGGCATCTCCATGTCGAGGGTGACGACGTCTGGCTTGAGCGATTGGATCTTGGCCAGGGCTTCGATGCCGTCAGCCGCGAAACCGATGACTTCGATCCGCGGATCCTGAGAGAGGCCGGCGCGGAGCATCGTCCTGACGAAGTTGCTGTCGTCGACGATGAGGGTTCGGACCTTGCGGCCTGGCATAAAATCGGTGGGCATGGTCGGCCAATCTCCCAGCACCGCGGGAGGCCGGGCCTTCATAGTGAAGGACCAGGCCGCTGGACCGGCGCGCCCGCCGCCGCCGAACCGCCTTTCCCGCTATCGCGTTATCGGTTGGACGGCTCTGTGGCTTGGCCTGCAATTGGACTTGTCACTTCTGATCAACCCGGTTTTTCCGGATCACCATCGCCATCGAGCTCCCGGGCATTGCCTGTTTATCACCAAAGGAGCCGCCTCCGGGCTGTGAAACTCGCGGCTCCAATAAAGAACTTCCGGACCGCATGAAACCAACGCCGCAAGCACCCATCTCGGACCAGCGGTCGGGATTCCACGAGCCGCAAGCCATGCGGCGGTGACGCTCATTCATCAGGCTGCCGAATCGAACAACGCCTACTCATAGGCCCCATGACTGCTGTGAAATCTGTCCTGGGACGCCTTGTCGAGTCTGGCGAATACGGCCTCGAGATGCACGATGGAATCGTTGAATTCCTGCAATTGCTTCTGCGTGACGCGTTCGGGCGGAATGGGCAGCAGCATTGACCATCGCGTCGGTGGCACCAGCGCAACCGTCGTGCGCAGGGTGGAGATCTTCGCCACTCCTCCCCGGTAGCCTCCCCATGATCGGCCGATCAATTCCCGCTTCCAATAGTAGGCCAACCGGCAGCGGCGCCCCGTGCAGTACTCGACGTTCCAGTTCTGCGGGCCGCGGAGCACATCGAGAAGCACCTCCTGCGAAGCCAAGGCGTGGCCGGTTTCGTGCTCGGCCCGGCTTTTGGCCTTGTCCTTTTCCAGTTGATCGACTCGTACGAGAATCGTCTGATCCAGGGCGAAGGTCAGCGGCGTCAGAAGCGTGGCTTCGACGCGAACCCCGGCGCGGCCCTTGTAGCTGCCGGGCTCCGGCGGCTTCCCGTCAGGCCGGTCCGGTGGAACCTTGTGCAACGTATAGAGGATTCGAGCCGTGTCGTCGGTCACCAACTCATGGAAGTGGATACCGACCACGTCCTGAAGGTCCGGCGCCATCCACTCCTTCCAGACGACATCCGGTATCTCCACGACCGGTATCTTGGTGTCATCTTTCTCGATATAAACGCGGTCGACCAGCACCTTGACCTGGCGGGACGACGGCATAGGCAGACTCTGCCAGTCGGGCTCCCCCTTGTGCCATGACGCTGCATCGGGGCCTGCGGGCGTGACGATCAGCTCCCACGGGACGCCATCCAGCGGTTGGCCCGACCGATTGGCCCGGTAGGCCCAGCCGCCGATTTCGACAGGTTCGCCAGAGTGACTGGCTGGTTGCGAGCTGGGAGGGGTGAGTTCGACCTTCTTCTTGCCGGGTCGGGTCTGGCCATCGGTTACGGCGGGTGCGCAGAGCAGTGCCACCAGAGCCAGCCAGGTAAAAGCCAGGCAACCCAACCTGCGGCCCGGCCGCGACCCACCAAGACCCATCGAGCGTCTCCTGGAGCGTCCTCCCCCCGAGCAAAGCCGCCCACACGGCCCTATATTGTACGCGGCCGGCGGTTTTGGGGCGACGGCGGCTCCTATTCCGTTCGGGCGTGTTCTCCGGCCCTCACGGGCGCCCCTTTGGCGGGCAGCCTCGGTGGCGCGTCTTGAGTCGATAGAGCCCAAAGCCCTCCGGGATGCCGCTCAAAGGCTGGAAAGCCGCCGGCGCATGCGTGGTTCTTGTGACCCGAGGCGAGGACTTGACCGATCTTGGTGGTATATGATATGGTGGTTCCCATAAATGGGGGACTTGGGTGCAGGCCCGCACCCACTGAGACGACGGCCCTTGATCAGCACACGTCAAACAACGTGATCCGCTTAATGTTGCACAACACGGTGCTGCAACATGGCGGTTTCGTTGCGCCCGCACGAGGGGCGAATGATCGTATTGGGGGCCACTTAATCAAGAGACACGCAAGGGACGCAAGATTCGATGATAAGAGTGACTCTTCCGGACAAATCAGTGATGGAGATGCCTGACGGCGCCTCCGCAGCGGACGTTGCCGCCAAGATCAGCCCCGGTCTTGCCAGGGCGTCCATCGGAGCGAAGGCCAACTTCGGCGATGGCGACGTGAAACTCGATCTCGGCGCGCCCCTGGGACGCGACTGCTCGCTGCGGCTCATCACCGAGAAGGATGTCGAATCGCTCGAGATCCTGCGGCACAGCGCCGCTCACGTCATGGCCGAGGCGATCTGCCGCCTGTGGCCCCAGACCAGGCTGGTCTACGGCCCGCCCGTCGAGAACGGCTTCTACTATGACATCGAGCTGGATCACCGCCTCACGCCGGAGGACTTTCCGCGCATCGAAGCAGAGATGAAACAGATCATCAAAGAGGACCGTCCTTTCACCCGGTACGAGATGAGCCGCGAACAGGGTATGGCGAAGGTCCAGGCCGAGGGCAATCCGTACAAGCTGGAAAACGCCGAACGGGCCAAGGGAGACCGGCTGAGCTTCTATGTGACCGGCAACGAGCCGGGCAAATACTGGGAAGATCTGTGCGTCGGCACGCATGTGCCGAGCACGGGGCGGATCGGCGCGGTCAAGGTGCTGAGCGTGTCGGGGGCCTTCCTTCACGGCGACGCGAGCAAGCAGCAGTTGCAGCGTGTCAACGGCACCGCGTTCCACACCAAGAAAGAGCTGGACGCCTACCTGACCCAGCTCGAAGAGGCCAAGAAGCGAGACCACCGCCGCATCGGCCAGGAGCTGGGCCTGTTCACGATCGATACGCTGGTCGGCAGCGGCCTGATCCTCTGGAAGCCGAAGGGCGGCATCGTCCGGCACATCCTCGAGGAGCACCTGCGCGACAAGCTCATCGAGTACGGCTACGACATGGTCTACACGCCGCACATCGGGCGGCTGGACCTTTATCGCACCAGCGGGCACTTTCCGTATTACCGCGACGCCCAGTTCCCGCCGCTGTACGACTCTCAGACCGCGTGGGTGCTGAACGAGCTGTGGGTGGCGATCGCCGAGGACCCCTCGGGCCAGAGCCTGCCTCCGGCCACCGAGCGTCTCCTGGACGAGCTCAAGCGGATTGACCCGGGGACGTACGATCGCCTGATGGGCAATACGCCGCAGCGAACGACCGGACACCTGCAGAGGGAGGCAGGGTATGCCCACCACAATCTGCAGTTGATTCGCGAGTTTCTGCAGGAGTCGGACGGCTTCCTGCTCAAGCCGATGAACTGCCCGCACCACATCGGCATTTACAGGAGTGAGCCGCGAAGCTATCGTGACCTGCCGGTTCGGTACGGAGAATTCGGGACCGTTTATCGCTACGAGAAGTCGGGCGAGCTGGCCGGGATGACGCGGGTCCGCGGCTTTACCCAGGACGATGCCCACTTGTTCTGCACCCCGGAGCATTTGCAGCAGGAAGTGGCGGGCTGCATGGCCCTGACGCGGTACGTGCTGGAGATCCTGGGGCTGAAGGACTATCGCGTCCGCGTGGGCCTGCACGATCCGACCGACAAGAAGTACATCGCCAGCCCGGAGGCCTGGGCCCAGGCGGAAGCCGCCATTCGCAAGGCGGTCGCCTCCAGCGGACTCAACTCGTCGGAGGAGATCGGCGAAGCGGCCTTCTACGGTCCCAAGATCGACTACCTGGTGAAAGACTGCATCGGCCGGGAGTGGCAGCTCGGCACGGTGCAGGTGGATTACAATTTGCCCGAGCGGTTCGACTTGACCTACGTGGCCCAGGACAACCGGCCCCATCGGCCCATCATGGTTCACCGCACGCTGTTCGGAAGCATGGAGCGATTTGTAGGCATTCTCATCGAGCACTTCGAGGGGGCCTTTCCGCTCTGGCTGGCGCCCACCCAGATCGCCGTCGCGACGATCAGCGAGAAAAGCAACAACTATGCCCGCGAGATCGCCGCCGGCCTCAAGGCCGCGGGCATCCGCGTGGAGGTCGATGACTCGCCGGAAAAGATCGGACCGAAGAAGCATCGGGCCCGCAAGCTGAGGATTCCGTACATCGCGGTGGTCGGCGAGCAGGAGATGCAGAGCCGCACCGTGAATCTGAATGATCGCGAAGGCAGGCAGTTGGATAACATGAGCTTGCCTTTACTGGTCGAGCTGCTGCTGCAGGAAAACAAGCCCGGCGGCAGACCCAAGCTTTCGCCGGCGGGTGCGTGACCCGCAGGCGCTTTTGGTAAGGTCCTGTCGCGGAGTAAGCGGCAGGAGGCATGAGTGGTTGGTTGAAGAAAGGAAGGTGATCGCCTATTTCCAACTTGAGATGCAACGAACAGATACGTCTATCGCCGATTCGGCTGATTGACCACGAGGGCAAGATGTTGGGCGTGGTGCCCACGGACGAGGCGACCAGGATGGCCCGGGAAGTGGGCCTGGACCTGGTGGAGGTTTCTCCCAACGAGCGGCCGCCCGTCTGCAAGATCATGGACTACGGCAAGCACAAGTACCTGCAGTCCAAGAAACTGAAGCAGAAGCACCACGAGCGGAGAACGAAAGAGATCCGGCTGCGTCCCAAAACTGATCCGCACGACAAAGAAATCAAGATCAATCGAGCCAGGACTTTCCTGGAGCACGGCGACCGCGTGCAATTCACGATGATGTTCCGTGGACGCGAGCGGTTCCATGCGGACTCCGGCTACGAAGCCTTCTCTGAGATAGTCACGAGGCTGGGCGAACTCGCCAAGGCCGAGCAGCCCGCCAAGCTGATGGGCCGCCGGCTCACGATGATCCTGGTACCGGCGAAGCTGGCCAAGGTGGGCGGCAAACCGAGCCCCGGGGACAAGCCCAAGCCGTCGGACGCAGGCCGCCAGAAGGTGGGGCCGAAAGAGGAGATGCCTAAGGACATTGAGCCGGATGAAGAGCTTGATGAAGAGATCGACGAGGAAGACGACACCGATACGGTCGAGCCACTGGGCGCCTATTCCGACCCTCCCGTTGGAAACTGAGCATCCACGGCTCGGGTCAGCCTCGGGCGGATCTCTTTAAACCGATGCAGCGGCGTACCTTAGACGTGGAGAGCCGGCGCGCCGGATAGAGGCATTGGAAGGGTCTTTCTCGGACATAGTGGGTTTTTTCGTCAACTCGTCGCACACAATCGGCAGTCGACCGGAGCGGCTCCGCTCCTTGCAGAAACCAGCCATTCGCCTTATCCTATGGGGCTCGCCACTGAAATGTGGCCAGCACGGGAGTGCGCCAACATGCCGAAGATGAAGCGTCACAAAGGGCTTGCCAAGCGGTTTAAGGTCTCCGCCAGGGGCAAGCTTCGCTACAACAAAAACAACGCCGGACACCTGATGACCTCCAAGAGTGGGACGCGGCGACGGCGACTGCGAAAGAAGGACGAACTGGTCGACAAGAAGCTCGCCACCAAAATCAAACGCATGCTGTTGGCCTGAGGGGCGTTGGGCGTCTGAACGCGCAGGGTAGTTGGCGCGGGCCTGAGTCCGCGAGTGCCGCGAGATCTTTCCAGCCCATCGAGGGCGGATGCACGGTCGCCGGCCTTGGACCGGCAGATAAGTTGGAGTTGAGGAAATGCCACGCACGAGGGGCTCGGTCGCCCATCACAAACGCGTCAAAAGACTATTGAAGGCTGCCAAGGGCTACTACGGCGGGCGCAGCAAGCTTCTGCGGCCTGCCCGGGACACGGTGCGGCGAGCGGGCGTCTACGCCTATCGCGATCGCCGGGCTCGAAAGGGCGAGTTCCGCGCATTATGGATCACTCGCCTTACCGGCGCCTGCCGCAGCCGGGGCGTCTCCTACAGCCGGTTTATCAACGGCCTCAAGCTGGCTTGCGTAGGCCTGAACCGCAAGATGTTGAGCGAGATCGCCATTGCGGACGCCGAGGCTTTCGACATGATCGTCGAGTTGGCCAAGAGCAAGATGCCGAAGGCCAAGTAACACGGCCGCGGCGTTACACCGGACTCGGTCTCACAAGGCGCTGCTGGAGAAACTCGCAGCGCCTTCTTCGTGCGCCCGTCCGGTCGTCATGGCGGGAGTAATGACAATATGGCCAGGATCGGCGTCATCTTTGACATGGACGGCGTGCTGGTGGACAGCTATGCCCCCCATCTGGAAAGCTGGCGGAAGCTGGCCGCGGAGCTTGGCGCCGCCATCAGCGAAGCGCAGTTCACCGGCACCTTCGGCCGTACCAGCCGTGACATCATCGCGGAGATCTTCGGCGTGAGTGACTCCGATGGAATCAGCCGTCTCGACGACCGCAAGGAGCAGATCTACCGCGACATCATCCGTCATGCCGTGCCCGCCATGCCGGGGGCCATGGAAGCGGTTCGGCGTCTGATGGCGGCGGGGTTCCGCATTGCCGTGGGCTCTTCCGGCCCGCCGGAAAACGTCGAGCTGGTCTGCGAAGAGATGGGGCTCGGCCCGTATCTCTCCGCCAAGGTGACCGGCAGCGACGTGCAGCGCGGCAAGCCCGATCCGCAGGTCTTCCAGCTGAGCGCACAACGCATGGGCATCGAGCCGCGTGCCTGCGTCGTGGTCGAGGACGCCCCCGCGGGCGTCGAGGCGGCGCGGCGCGCCGGCATGCGCTGCGTGGCGCTGGCCGGCACCCATCCCGCCGCAGCCCTTCAGAACGCGGACAGCGTCATCGAGAGCCTCGACGAGTTAACGTCGGAGCTCATCATGGAGCTGATCTAACATCGTCTATAGCACGGAGGCACGGACACGCGGGGAAAGGAACAGCATACTCGCGGCTACTGGCATGCCGTGGCTCGGCGGACCAGCGATTCGGCGGTAGCTTCGTCGGCGGCCTCGGCGATGACTCGGGCGATCGGCTCGGTGTTCGAGGGGCGCAGATGAACCCAGCCCTCCGGCCAGTCGATCCGCACGCCGTCTGTGTCGTTAATCCGACCCTTGCCAGCGATGCCGCGGATTCTTGTCAGCCAGGCGCCGATCCGATCGCGCGGCATATCAAACTTCCGCTTGATCATCACATAACGCGGCATGGCGTCGACGATGACCGACAGCGGACGGCGCTCGGCTGCCAGGAGGTTCAGCACGAAGCCCATGCTCACCAGGCTGTCGCGGACCCAGACAATGCGCGGGTCGATGACGCCCCCGTTGCCCTCGCCGCCGATCACGCAGGCGTTGTCCTGCATGGCCTTGACTACGTTAGCCTCGCCCACCGGCGAGCGATGCACGGCAATACCGCCCACGGCCGCGGCGAGATCATCGATCATCCGCGAGGTGGACAGGTTCGCCGCGGCGGGCCCCGGCCGCCGGGTGAAGACGAACTTCGCCGCCAGAGCCAGCGTGTACTCCTCGCCGATGTAGCGCCCGGTGTCATCCACCACCGCCAGGCGATCGGCGTCAGGGTCCTGGGCGAAGCCGATGGCGGCCACGTGCCGCCGAACTTCATCGCACAGACCGGTCAGATTCTCAGCCAGCGGTTCGGGCGTATGGGCAAACCGCCCGTCAGGCTCGCCGTTGAGATGGATGACCTCGCAGCCGAGGCGTTCCAGGAGCATGCGACCGGAGACGCAGCCGGCGCCGTTGATGCTGTCCAGCACGACTTTGGTCCGCATGCGGCGGACGGCATCAACGTCCAGAACCTCCAGCACGCGGGCGACGTGGGTTTCGTTGGTGGACGTGTCGCTCGACAAGCGGCCGATGCGCTCGACCTTGACGAGGTCGAACGCTTTGCGGCGGTATCGATCGAAGACCCGCTCGGCCAGATCGGGCGGGGGCGCGCAGCCCTGCCGGGTGAAGAACTTGATGCCGTTCCACATGATGGGGTTGTGGCTGGCGGTGATCATCACGCCGCCGGCGGCACTGTGCCTGACGGTCATCAGCGCCGCGCCGGGCGTTGAAACCATGCCAAGGTCAATCACCTCGCAGCCCGTCGCCAGCAGACCGCTGGTCACCGCGGCCAGGACCATCGGTCCGCTGGGGCGAGAGTCCCGACCGATCACGACCTTCCCGCCGCCGAGATGGGAGCCGAAGGCGGCGCCCAGCTCCGCGGCGAGCGTGGGCGTCATGGTCTCGCCGATGATTCCGCGCGTGCCGGAGACAGTCATCATCAAGGTCATTTTGTCACTCCGTGACCGGCAGGATCACCACGGAGACACGGAGGCACGTAGAAGGGAAGAAAGAAAAGAGAAGCGGGGGAAGGATGAGATGGACGTCGATCTCGTGATGCTTCCAAGGAACGAGTATGGTTTCACTTTTCCTCTTCTTTTCTTCAACTTTTTTCTTCTCCGTGTCTCCGTGTCTCTGTGGTGATCTTCGCCGTTTTTTGCCGTTCGAGGTCTTCGCGGACTTCGGGCGGCAGGTATCGCCGGTCGGTTTCCGGCAGCGGCGCCAGCGCCGCCAGCGTGCGTTCGTATCGCGTCTCGAGATCGGCCATGGTGTCGACGAACAGCACGCTCTGGCCGCGGAGCATGCAATATCCGCCGCCTTCGCCGCCGAGGGGCTCGCGCCGCACCGTCAGGCCCATCTCCGCGGCCAGCGAGAGCAGCGCATCAAATCGCGATTGCAGGTCCATGACGATGGTCCCGTGTTGCGCCGGCAGGCCTTCGAATCCGGCGATTTCAGCGCTGCAAGGACGGTATCAAGTATCAGCGGGCCGACTGCCGATAAAACCGTCGATAGCCTGACCTTCGCCGGGTCGAACTCACACAACATGCTCCCAGAATCGCCGCAGAACATCAACCTTCCGCACGCGGAAAGCAGCCTCACCCAGCACCTGGACGGGCTGGAGCGCCGTTTGATCGAGCTTCAACTCCAGGTCGAGCGCCTCCAGAGGCTGGCCGCGCTGGGCACCATCTCCGCGATGCTGGCTCACGAGTTCAACAATATCCTCACACCGATCGTCAGTTATTGCGGCTACGCCATTCAGCGCGGCGATCCTGATTTGATGCGCACCGCCGTTGAGAAGACCCACAAGAACGCCCAGCGGCTCACGACCTTGTGCAATCGCATACTGGGAATGGCCGTGGACGATCAGATGGGCCCGACCGATACCGCACTCCTGCCACTGGTCCGCGACGCGGTCGAATGCCTGGGCCGTGATCTCGAAAAGGACAACATCGCGCTGTCCATCGATGTGCCGGAAAACCTCAAGGCCCATGCCACGCCTGGCGCGTTGCAGCAGGTTCTTTTCAATCTGGTGATCAACGCCAGGCAGGCGATGATCGAGAAGGGCGGGACTTTGAAGATCGTCTCTCGGCCACTGCCCGGCGGACGGGTTGCGGTGGACGTAACCGATACAGGCTGCGGCATCAGGCCGGAGCACATGGAGAAAATCTTCGAGCCTTTCTTCACCACCAAGGAGCACGAGGGCCGCCCCGATCGGCGCGGCATCGGGTTGGGTCTGCACATCTGCAAGCAGCTGATGGACGAGCAGCAAGGCACCATCACGGTGGTCAGCAAGCCTGGCGCAGGGACGACCTTCACGCTGACGCTGCCGGCCGGGCGACGCTGATACTCATCATGCAATACTCGATGCTGCGGCGGGAGCGGGGCGGAGAGGTTGTTCGGCCGCCAGGACCTGCTCGTGGGTGGCTTTCTCCTCGCCGAAGCGGACCAGCCGGGCGGAGTTGAACACCACCACGAAGCTGGACAGCGTGTGCAGGACCGCGGCCATGATCGGCGGCACGATGTTGAACGCGCCGAGCGACATGACCGTGATGACGAACAGCACGCCGAAGACGAGATTCTGGATGACCACCCTTCGCGTCGCCCGACTCAGGCGGACGAGGAAGGGGATGCGGGTCAGGTCATTGTTGAGCAGGGCGATGGATGCGGAGTTGATGGCCACGTCGCTGCCGGCGGCGCCCATGGCCACGCCGAGGTCGCCCGCGGCGAGGGCGGGGGCGTCGTTGACGCCGTCGCCGATGACCATGACGCGATGACCCTGCTGGCGCATGGCCCGGACCAGCTCGAGCTTCTCGTGGGGCAGGCAATCGGCCTTGTATTCGGTGCAGCGCATCTCGGCGGCCACGCGCTTGGCCACCGCCTGGCGATCACCGGTCAGGATGGCGACGCGGCGGACACCGGCGGCGCGGAGTTCCTCGACGGCCTCGCGAGCGGCGGGGCGGGTGCGATCTTCCAGGCCAACGATGCCTATCAGGCGGTCACCGTAGGCGACGTACAACTGACTCATGCCCTCGACCTGCTCGGCGGTCTTGTGCAGCGATTCGGTGGCGAAGCCCTTCTCTTTCAGGAACAGCTCCCGGCCAACGAGAATCTGCTTGCCATTGAGCCTGGCGGCGACGCCCTTGCCGGGCACTTCCTCGAAGTTCTGCGGCTTTTCGAGGCGGACGCGGGCCTCGTTGGCGACGTTCAACAGGGCACGGGCGGCGGGGTGGTTGCTCAACTGCTCGGCCGAGGCGGCGACGCGCAGCAGTTCGGCGCCATCGACGCCTTGGGAGGGCATCAGCCGGGTGACGGACAGTTCGCCGGTCGTGAGGGTGCCGGTCTTGTCGAAGACCACGGCGGTGAGTCGGCCGGCGCTTTCCAGGTGGGCGACATCCTTGATGAGGATACCCAGTCGGGCGGCGCAGGAGAGACCCGCGACCATAGCCGTGGGGGTGGCCATGATGAGGGCGCAGGGGCAGCTCGCGACCAGCATGGTGATGGCCCGCTGCATGCCGTTTTCGTCCTTGGTGAAGAAGAGGACCAGGCCCGCGAGCATCAGCACCACCGGCGTGTACCACACGACGTAGCGGTCGATCAGCCGCATGATGGGGATGCGGGTGTGCTCGGCCTGGAGGATCAGGCTTTGCACCTGGCCGAGGGTGGTTTCGCTGCCGACCTTGGTGACTTCGACGTCCAGCGCGCCGGTGAGGTTGGTGGTGCCGCTGAAGACGGGTTCGCCGGGCCGCTTGTCGACGGGCAGCGACTCGCCGGTAACGTTGGCCTGGTTCACGGTTGAGTCGCCGGAGAGGACCCTGCCATCCGCGGGGATGTTGTCACCGGGCCGTACGCGGACGCGTTGGCCCTTTTGCAGGGTGGACGCTTCTACCTCTCGCTCGCCACTGTCGGTGATCAGTCGGGCGGTTTTGGGGGTGAGCTTGATGAGTCCCTCGATGCTGGCTCGGGCGCCGATGGCGGTGCGACTCTCGATCAGCTCGGACAGAAGCAGGAAAAAGCCGATGACGCCCGCGGCGCGATAATCGCTGGTGGCGAAGGCGGCGACAATGGCGAGGGCCACGAGCTCATCCATGTGCATGTGGCCGCGGATGATGTTGCCGAAGGCATGCCAGATGATGCGGACGGCGAGCAGGAGCGCCCCGATCAACGCCACCAGATCCATCTGAAACTGCCAGAGGTAAGTATGCTTGACCTCGGTGGCGCCATAAGCGTTGGTGACTTCCATCTGGTCAACCGGGCTGGCCCATTGGACGTAGTAACTGGTCAGCACCAGCAAACCGCCCATGAGGGTGATGAAAAGCCAGAAGCCCGCTGACCTTGCTGCCGCGGCGGCCTCGCCCTTGCCGTGCATGTAATGCTCGGAGTGGCGATGCTCGTGATGCGCCGCCTCAATGTCCTGAACGCCGATTATTCGATGGGCCATCAACCTGTACCCCTTGCGCCGCGGGAATCCCCCATTGATGCTCTACGCCCCGCAGCGTCCAATGGTTCAACGCCTCGGACGTCGTGACCAGGATGATAGCCCGCTGGCCGCCCGCTGCCAATCGGTGGGCGGCTTGCCCGACAGTCGTCTGCACATGCGATTGGGTGCTGCCCGACTGCTGAAAACGGCAAGCATTGACCATGCCGAGCTGTCAAATTAGAGCGGGCAAACGACGAGTCCGCCGGCGGGCGCCACACAAAACCGATTATTCGCATCTGGTAGGAATCGCCGGGGCCGCAAACTGGCAGGTCAGCGGCCAGCGGAGGAGTCAAGAAGTTCGCAAAGCGTCGTCCGGGCGACCGGCAGGACGTCAGCGGGGATTAAGCCGTCTTTGTCGCTCGGCTGCCGGAAGGTGATCCGGCGATTGCAGGAAGATCTATCCCACTTCCCGCGTTTCGAACAGAGCCATGCCGAGCAGCAATGTGCCCAGGGCATAGATCAGGCCGTAGGCGGCGGCGGCGCCGAGGTAGCTCCAGGGGATGACGCGGTTGTCCGCAAGGGCGTCGACCATCCAGAAAAAGTGGAAATTGGGAATGATGTGAAAGGCGACATTGGCCCAGGTCGCTCCGGCCTCGGCGATGGGTTTGATGATCTGATCGGCGGTGAGACCTGTCAGGACTGCGGCGAGGCAGATAACGAATGTCGCCACCACCCCGACACGCGTGGCCGCCGCAACCGCGATGGCAGCCAGCATCGCCAGGGCCAGCAGGATCAGCACGCCGGCCTTGAATATTTCCGTTCCCTGGACCTTGCGGGTTTCCTGCACCAGGAAGTCGATATCCCGCTTCCACTGGAGGGAACTGCTCAAATTGATCAGGTAATCGTGATCCGCGTCGTTGATCGGTCCCTTCCATTCCTTCCGCACCAGCAGGCCGCGGTGTCCCTGGATCTGGCTGTCGCCCGGCAGAGGCCGGAACTCGATGATGTCCTTGAAGACCGCGGGGTCGGTCACCTCCTGGGGCAGATTATCCATGGTCTGGGTCGTCTCGAAGGTCCTCAGCTTCCAGTCCCGATCGACGACCAGGAGGATCACGGTGCTGAGAGTCAGAAGGGGAAGTGCCAGGGCGAAGACGGTCGGAAGGAAGCGGCGCTCATAGAGGTAGTTCATCACGCCGGCGACGACCAGGACGATGAGCATCACTCCGGGTCCCAGGATCAGCACGGTGGGGTCGGAAGTGTCTCGGGCCGTCTGCAGCACACCGTGCCGCATGGTCATGAAGAAGGCGATTCCGGCCACGTAATGGGCGGCGACCAGGGCTCCCAGAATGCCCAGGTACTTGCCGAGGATGAATTGCCAGCGGGATACCGGCTTGGCGGCGACGGTGAGGACGGTTTTGTCCTCGATTTCCGTGTCCAAAACGGTGGAAGCGGCGAAACAGGCCAGGAACAAACCCTGGATCAGCAGCGTAGACAATCCTATGTCGCGGAGCATCTTGTTGTCGTCATCCAGCGTCCACCCGGTGATGGACGGCGACATCGCCAGCCCACCCAGCGTGACCAGCACGATGATGCCATAGACGGGCTGGCGGACCGTTTGCAGGAAGGTGTTTTTGGTGATGGCGATGAGCTGGTTCATGGATCGTTCCGCTGTCGCCCGGGGAGTCCGCACCGCAGGGCCCACCTAAGCATACGTCCCTCGCATGGCATAAGTTGCCGCCTTCAACCGTTCCCGATCAGGCAGAGTGGCATTCTGTAAGCCGGTGGCGCCGCGTGGTCAAGGATGATCAAGACGCGAGGGCACCGCTCCGGCGAAGCGGGACCGGATGGCCAGGAGGCCGGGGCTGCTCGAAGGTCGCGCCCGATGAAGGGGCTTGGCACGGTAAGTCGAGGACCTACAATAGCCTTGCAGAAGGCGGTCGTGTTCCGTGTTGGGATTTTTGGCTATTGGCCATCGGCTTTCCCGGTCGGCGTGAAGCTGGTGGCTGCTCCGATGGCGAGTCGTGCGGTGTTGCCGCGATGAGTCAGGATTGATCGCATCCCAGAGAGGCTGCATGTTATGACCGGGATTGATCGACGCGGCGAAGTCGTGGCCCTGGTGGGCGGGCTTCTGAGCCTGATCGGGGCCGTGATTCTCGCCATTCTCGCCATCTGGAGCGAGGGCGCCTCGATCTGGATGGCGTCCTTCCAGATGCTCGGCGGGGTAGGTATCTGGCTCTTGACGCTGATCCAGCTTCACCAGCAGCGCCTGGTGCGCGAAGAGCAGCTCGAGGTCGCCGAGCTGGACCGGCAGCGTCAGGAAAAACTCGGCGGCGCCCAGACCATCTTTGATGAGGAGGATCTCGATCAGATGGAGAAGCTGGCCATGGGCCGGCGGCTGCGAACGATCGAGCGCTATCTCATCCCGGCGGCGGCCATCATCATCGCATTGTTCCATCTGGCCGCCGGGGCCTCGGTTTTCCCCTGGCGATTCCAATTCCCCCCGATCGCGCGGGCCAATCCCAAAGTGCTGGCGGAATACAGCCAGGTGCTGGTGCTGTTCGTCGGGGGAATCGCCTTTGCATGCTTCATGGCGTCTCGTTACGCGTTGGGCATGAGCCGGTTGCCGGACTGGGGCGCTTTGCGGGCTGGCGGCGATTTCATGTTCGGCTCGAGCGCAATCTGCCTGCTCACCGCCGTGGCCCTCCTGTGCGTCATCAGCGGGATGGACTGGGTGCAGACTTATCTGGCTATGGCCATCGGCATATTGCTGATCCTGCTGGCCGCAGAAGCGCTGATCAATTTCGTGCTGGATTTTTACCGTCCCAGGGTCCCCGGCCTTGCGCAAAGGCCGTTTTACGACAGCCGGCTACTGGGAATCTTCAGCGAGCCGGGCGGGATCCTCCGCAGCCTGGCCAACGCGGTGGACTATCAGTTCGGTTTCAAGGTCAGCGAAACGTGGTTCTACAAGCTGCTAGGGAAGGCGGTCCTGCCGCTGCTGTTGGTGCAGGTGGCGATCATCTTCGCCCTCACCTGCATCAGCGTGGTTCCTCCCGGCCACAAGGCGGTCATCGAACACAATGGGCTGTGGGAACACAAGGTGTGGGTGGCAAAGCCGGGAGTCCACTGGACGTGGTTCTGGCCGACCGACCGGGCGACGGTCATTCCGGTCGAGCGAGTCCAGCGAATGGCGATCGGTTACGAGGTTGACGAAAAGCGGCCCGAGGCCGAGGTGAGCGGGCCGATCCTGTGGACCAAGAAGCACTACAAGAAGGAGTACCAGTTGCTGGTCGGTGACAAGCGGGCCTCGGCGGCGGCGAAAGTGCCGGTGAACCTGCTGGCCATCAATATGCCGGTTCAGTGGCGGGTCAAGGACGGCGATCAGGAGGTCATTCGGTTTTACGACCAGTCGCAGGATGTAGCGTCGATCCTCGAGTCGCTGGCCTATCGCGAGCTGACGCGGTACGCCGCACAGGCGGACATCCTGGACCTGCTGGGCAAGAACGGGATTGAGACGGCGGCGAGGCTACAGAGCAGCCTGCAAGAGGCTTGCGACCATGCCGGCTACGACGGCGGCGGCCTGGGCGTGCAAATCGTGCACGTCGGGATCGGGGGCATTCATCCGCCGCCGGACGAAGAAGTGGCCAGGAGCTACGAGGACGTGGTCAGTGCTTACGAGACTCGCGACGCCAAGATTCTGGCCGCCAAGGGCGACGCGGCCAGGCTTCGCGTCGAGAGCGCAGGGCCGAACTGGCAGAAGCTCTACGATGCCATCGTGCGGGAGGATCAGACTCGAGAAGCCTCCTCCGGACGAGTGGAAGCACACAGCGACGAAGTGGATCGCCTCCTGCGGCCGGGTGAGAGCCTGATCGGCGGAAACGCCCGACAGATCGCGGCGGAGGCCGAGAAGCAGGCGATTGCGCGGGTGTTCGGCGAGATGTCCAGCTCCGAGCGATACGGGATGCAGTTAGCTGCGTACGAGGCGGCCCCGCGCGTGTATGCGCTGCGGATCTACCTGCGGATGGTTCGGGATGGCTTGGAGAAGGTGCGGAAATACGTGATCGCGCTCGACGATCCGGAGCGTGTGATCTACCGGTTCGATCTCAGGCCGCCGGCCGAGTTCAATGTGACGGCCGCCGAATTGGGGGCCATGGAGAGCAAGGGCGGCAAGTGACGGCGGCGGCAGCGAGCCGTTCGCGGGAGAGACAATAATTCGCGATGCCCCACCTGCCGGGAGCATCGATGATCCAGAGGCGAAGATATGTTCAAGAAGCTTCCAACCATTCTCGTGGCCCTGCTGATTCTCGTCGTCATCCTGCTGATGATGTGCGCGTTTCAAGTTCGATTCACGGAAGCCGCGGTCGTGACGCGGCTCGATAAGGTGAAGAAAGTGATCGGGCCCAGCGAGGCCGGCTTCCATTGGAAGTACCCCTGGCCGATTGACCGCGTGCACCGCTATGACGCCCGACTGCGGTCATTCGAGACCGAATTCCGCCAGATCGGCACGTCGGACCAGAAGACGGTCATTCTGACCGCCTATGCCCAATGGCGGATCAGCGACGCCCGGCGGTTCCTCGAGTCCGTGGGCCGGGAGGACGCGGCGGCGAAGAAGATCCGTGATCTGCTGGAGAACCAGGTGTCCATCGTGCTGCGAACGCACCCGCTGAGTCAGTTGGTGAACACCGATCCGCAGCAGATGCAATTCTCCGAGATCGAGCACGCCTTCCTGACCGGCATCCAGGGACCGGCCAACGACAACTACGGCATTCAGGTGGTCAGCGTGGGGATCAAGCGGCTGGGCCTTCCGGAATCGGTCACCAGGGAGGTTTTTTCCCGGATGAAGGAGGACCGGCAGAGGGAAATCAAGGAATTGACCGCGGAGGGCGAGTCCATCGCCAAGCAGATTCGGTCCGACGCGGAGGAGAAATCCAAGCGGATCATGGCTCGGGCCGAGGCTTATGCGAAGACGATCGAGGGCCAGGGCGATGCCCAGGCGGCGACGTACTACGAGGTGTTTGCCAGGAACCCACAGCTCAGCGACTTCCTGAAGAAGCTGGAGACGGTGCAGAGGATATTCGAGGCCGGGCAGATCACGCTGGTGCTGGACGCGGCCAAGATCGCGCCGTTTGACCTGATCAGGGAGGCAACCAAGACCCATGCCACGGCGTCGGACATGGTCGCAAAGGAGCCTGCGGCGGCCAGCGAGCCTCCCAAGCAGACAAGTACCCCCGAGAAGAAGTGATTGACATGAGCGGTACAGCCACACATTACGACGCGGCTGCGGGCGGCCCCCGAGGACCCGAGTACGAGGAGGCGCTGGATCCGGCGAATCAGTCTCTGGCCGAGGCCCTTCGCAAGAGTTTCCGGATTCTCAAGCTGCTCATGCTGGTCCTGGTGGTGTTGTATTTCCTGAGCGGCTGGTTCAGCGTGAAGCCGAGCGACGTGGGGGTGATCCTCCGGTTCGGGCGAATCCAGGGGGCCGAGCCCGGCAGGCCGGCCGTATCGGCGGTTCTACCGCCGGGGTGGCACTGGTCCTGGCCGTATCCGTTCGAGCGATGGGAGACAGTCTCCAGCAACGAGCGCGAGATTCCCATTGAGTTCTTGTTCCAGTTAAGCGAAGCAGAAGAGACCGGCGGCATCAAGGGTTACAAATACAACGATTTGAGTCCCCTGCGTGACGATTACCTGATCACGGGGGATGTCAACATCCTGCACGCATCGGTGTCGGTCAAGTACAAGATCAAGGACGCCGTGGCGTATCTAACGAACGTGTCGCCGATGCCGGACCCCGAGGCGGGTCCCAGATCGGCGGACTTCCGGCGCTATCCTGAATACACGGTGATGACCAACCTGGTGCGGAACGCGGTCATCGAGACGGCGGCCAAGAAGGAAGCGCTGCAGGTGCGCGGCAGCGGGCAGAAAGAATTCCTGGAGAACGTGGCGATTGCGGTCAATCAGAAATTGAAGGCCCTGGAGGATGCCGGGATCCCGTTGGGCATCGAAGTCGATCCAGGCAACGGCATCGTGTCGCCCCAGAAGGGCAGCGTCGAGGCGATCATGCCGCCGCGGCAGGTCCAGGAGATGTTCGACAGGACGTTTGCCGCCCAGACCGAGAAATCCGTGGCCATTACCAAGGCATCGTCGGAAGCCCAGGCGATGCTGCTGCAGACGGCCGGGACCGTGCACGAGGAGGTGGCCGCGGCGGTTCAGCGGGAATTCGAGCTGATGCTGAAGTTGCGGGCCACGGAAACAGATCAGGCGAACGCCGCCGCCGCAGCGGCTTCGGGGCAGCGGCCGGCCGACGTTGAGGCCGTGAAAGCGGAATTGAAGAAGCAGCGGCAGGCTACAGAGGCCCTGCTGGACCAGAGCAGCGGCGAGGTCCAGACGGTCCTGAACAATGCGAAGATCAAGCGGGACGAAATCATCAAGGAGGCCTCCGGAGACTATGCCCGATTCATGCAGGTGCTGCCGGAGTACCTCGACAACCCGACCATCTTCATGTCGCGGTTCCTGGACGACGTCTACGCGCGAGCGCTGGAAAGCAGGGACGTGGCCAAAGTGTTCGTGCCGCCGGACGCCAAGGAATGGTGGCTGGAGATCCCTCGCTCGGCGACCCAGGAGGCCGCGGAGGCCACAGCGGGCGAGAAGGGGCACACCGAAGGCAAGACCGAGCTGTACGGGACACCCAAACCCAAGCGCCCGAAATGATGACGAAGGCGCGTCACTTTCGCCGCTGGCCGATTCGCGCAACTGCTTCCGCGCGGCCGGTGTGCGGCGAAACGGCCGGAGAATCAAAGCAAGATGTCTGACACCCGCCGCCTCGAACCCGTCGTTCAATGCATCGCTCTGAGCAAGGTTTTTCAGGACTTCTGGGGCCGTGACCGGGTTCTGGCCGTCGACAAGCTCGATCTCGAGATCAGCCCGGGCGAGATCTTCGGCCTGCTGGGGCCGAACGGTTCGGGCAAGACGACGACCATCAAGATGCTTCTGGGCCTGCTGTACCCCACCAGCGGCGCGGCCAGGATCTTCGGCCGCCCCCCGACCGACACGATGATCAAGAGCCGGATCGGCTTCATGCCGGAGGAGTCCTACCTCTACCGGTACTTGAACGCTTACGAAACACTGGACTATTACGGGCGGCTCTTCAAGCTGGACGGTCATGAACGACGCAGGCGAACCGAGCAACTGATCGAGATGGTCGGCCTGAAGCGGGCGGCGGGGCGGGCCGTCGGCACGTACTCGAAGGGGATGGCCCGGCGGATCGGGCTGGCCCAGGCGCTGATCAACGACCCGGACCTGTTGATCCTGGACGAGCCCACGACCGGACTGGACCCGGTGGGGACCCGGCAGATCAAGGACGTGATCAAGACCTTGGGCCGGCGCGGCAAGACGGTGATTCTGTGCAGCCATCTGCTGGCGGACGTGGAGGATGTCTGCGACCGCGTGGCGATCATGTACGGAGGGCGATGCCAGGCCCTCGGCACGGTGCGAGAGTTGCTCCAGCGACAGGACATCACGCAGATCACGACGCGGCTGCTGGATCCGGCGTTGATCGGCCGGATTCGACAGATCGTGGCCGAGTCCGGCAGTGAGGTGCTTTCGGTGGATCATCCGACGGACCGATTGGAGGCTTTGTTTCTTCGCGTCGTGGGCCAGGCCCAGCGCGAGAGGCTGCAGACCAGCGGTGCGGAATCGACGCTCGGCGTATCGCAGTTCCTGACCGGTTCGGGGGGCGAGGGTGAGGATGCCTCTCTGGTCGAATCTCTCGTAAAGGCGGGCAAAGAGCCGGTGACGGACAGGGAAGGTGCGCGGCGCGGCTCGGAGGAGCCGGTGGAGGCGGCCGTGCCTCTGCGAACCGACCTGATTGCGGCGCTTGCCGCCGAGAAGCCGACATCGCCGCCGGGGCCACCCGGGGACAAGACGAAGCCGTCGATGGATGAACCCATCGAAGCGCCGATCCCGCAGGAGCGGCCGGACGAGTCGGTCTTGAAGCGATTGGTGAAACCGGACGATGAATGAGAACTACAGCTTCTCCCTGGTCATGATCGCGTTCGCCTGTGTAATGACTCTGGTCACACTGGTGTACGTGATTCACTGCGCATTCAGCCGCCAGGCCGGCGAGATCTGCGGGTGGGAATGGCGGGGGGCCGCGCGACGGATCGCGGCGGTGGCGCGTACCACCATGGCGGAAGGCGTCCGCGCAAAGATCGCTTCTGGCTTTGCCCTGATGATCCTTATTGCCGTGCCCGTCTTTTGGCTGACCGCCGAGGGCGACGGGACGATCAAGGGCCGGGTGCAGATGTTCATCACATACTCGCTCGGCTTCGCGGGATTTGTGCTGTCGCTGCTGGCGATCTTCTTTTCCTGCCGGTCATTGTCGGCCGAGATCGCCAGCCGGCAGATTTACGCCATCGCCAGCAAGCCGATACCTCGCTGGCAGCTTCTGGCCGGCAAGTGGGTCGGCATCATGGTCTTCAACTTCTCGCTTATGCTGATCGTGGCGGCCGCCACGTACGCCGGCACACGCGGCATCATAGCGCGGTTCAAGACGCATCTGGCACACGAGCTCGTCACCTATGGCGGCATCACCGCAGATCAGGCAGAAGCCACGGTTGCCGCCCTGGATCGCGTCAAGGGCGTCGGCAAAACGGGCGCCGAGAGCCCTATCATCGGCGTGTTCGCCGAGACGCTGGGCTGGCCGGACCAACAGATTCAGGACATGCTCATCAAGCTGCCGGAGGCGACACGAGTTGACCTGCGCAGATTCGACGAAATGCGCCGGCAGGTGCTGGTGGCCCGGGCCTCGGTCAGTCCGGAGTTGCCCGACCTCAGCAAGGTGGTCGAGGAGGCTTATCAGAAGCTGAAGAACGAGCAGGGCCTGCCGGAGGGCTGGTCGGACAGCCGCATTCGCGATGAGATCCGCAACGCAATGATGGGCCCGCTGCTCACCGTTCCGCCGGGCATGGTCCGCGAATGGAGGCTGAAGGGGCCGCAACCCGAAAAAAAAAGCGACTTCATCATGAGCGTCCGGTTCAAGATCCAGGCGTTCGCGGATCTGTCGGCCGCAACGATCAACGGCGAGACGTTGGAGAAGGACACGCTGTTGTGCGGCTGGGGCGTCGGCGATCCCAGCAAGCCGACTTCGTTTGAGCAGGAAGCTTTCTACCCGGTGAGGACATGGGCCGAGTTTGAGATACCGGTCAACTGCGTGGAGCCTGACGGCACCATCCGGTTGTTCTTCGCCAACCTGGATCCACGACGAGTGGACGCGACGTTCGATCTGCCCAACGGGATTCAAGTGCTGTATCGGACGGGCTCGTTTGAGAAGAACATCTTCCAGACGGCTCTGGCGATCATGATTCCGGTCATTTGCCTGACCTCGTTCGGTGTGTGCGCCTCGACGTTTCTCAGCTTGCCGGTGGGATCGTTGATCATCATCACATTGTTCGTCCTGTCGATTTCGATGGGTTTCGTGGCGGAGTCTTTCGCGGCAACGCCGGAATACGTTCCCCCCAAGCCGCCGCTGGACTACCAGATCCGGAAGGCGGCGGTCGATGCCGTTGGCTGGATCCTGTACATCGGTGACGTCGATCCGGTACGGAAGTTGATTGAGGGCCGGGCCGTGGGCTGGCCGGTGCTGTGGGAGAACTGCTGGAAGCAGGTGCTGATCAAGAGTCTGGCGGTGATGGCCATTGGCGTGCTGATCCTGCGGCGGCGGGAGCTTGCGGCGGTGATCGTGTAAGAGGCCTGGCGGGAAGCGCCAAGCGGCGGACCGCCGTCGGCGGCGGCCGGTCGGCGCAGATTGAAAGAAACCATGCGTCCTTCGACTCGAAAATGGATTCTTCTGGCCGCGGCCGCGGCGGTCTTCTACGCGGCGTCGACGCAGGTGAGGCCGCTCGACGATCTGCGCACAGGTGAGAACCTGGCCCTGCCGGCCTTGCCCGAGAAAGCGCAGCCTTCCATGCTGCTCACTCCGCTCCTGGCGGTCGGTCGCGCGCCGCTGGTGGACTACCTCTGGATGCGGGCCACGACGCTGAAGGATGAAGGCCGCTTCTTCGATGCCTATCAGCTTTCGCAGATGATCTGCGAGTTGCAGCCCAAGTTCGCCAGCGTATGGGCGTTCCAGGCCTGGAACATGTCCTACAACATCTCGGTCACGCTGCGAACGCCGGAGGAACGATGGCGATGGGTCCGTAACGGCTACGAGCTCCTCCGCGACAAGGGCATTCCGTTGAACCCCACCAGCACGCAGCTCTACCGCGAGCTGGCCTGGATTCTGTTCCACAAAGTCGGCGACTACATGGACGAATGGCACTATTACTACAAGCTGCAATTCGCCCTGCAGATGGAGGACATTCTGGGAGAGCCGCCGGACGATTATGTCCGCCCCGGGCGCGTCCGCGGCGATTACTATCGGGACTACGACTTCAAGTCCCTGGCCGAGGCGCCGGCAACATTCGAGGAGCTGTCGAAAAAGCCGGGCGTGGCGCCGTTCGTCGAACGGCTCAAGGAGTTCGGCTTTGACGCCGGCAAGGAAGGTATTTTTCTGGGACTGCTGTCGGCGCTGAAGAAAAGCGACGTCCGCCTGCCCAACGTGAGGCCCGGCGAGGAGGCCAACAGGCTCCATGACCTGGAAGCCTTTATGAGCGATCCGGCCACCCGAGAGGCGCAGGTGGCGATTGAGCATTTCTGGCGGGCCCAGCGCCTGAAGAACGAGGTCAAGCTGGATCCCCAGCGAATCCTCGATTTGCAGAAGACCTACGACCTGACTTTCGACTTCCGCCTGCCGGACTCCCACGCCCTGTACTGGGCCTACATCGGGCTGGAGAAGGGCATCGACACCCGTGAATACATCGACGTTCACAGGCTGAACACAAACCGCCTTGAGTTCTTCTGCCTGCAGAAGATATTCCATCGCGGTCGCATGGCGATGAGCCCGAATGCCCGGCTCGGCGAGCCGCCCCTCTTTTCTCCCGACCTTCGGGTGGTGCCGGTCCTGTTCGACGCGTACCTGCGGGACTCGGAGAAGTACCTCAACCGGGAGAAGGAGAACAAGGTGGTCTCGACCAACTTCGAGACGGGCTTCGTGGGTTTCGTTCGCAGCGCGATTCTCCGTTACTACGAGGCGGGGATGGAGAAGGAAGCCCGGGAGAAATTCGATTATCTGAAGGAGCACTTCCCCGACCCCATGTATGACAAAGGGCTCAGCGGATTCATCGCCAAGCAGTTCCTCCTGGATCGGGAGCTGGGCGATCATCGCGTGGCCATGAGCCGCATCGGGCTGCTGGTTCGCGATGCCATGCTGATGTACGCCTACGACGAGGACGACCAGGCCGTGCGCCGCATGAACCGCGCCAAGCAGGTGTACGACACGTATCAGCAGGGAACCTCTTCCGATCGCATGAAGATTCCGCGAACCTTCGCGCAGATCGTGGAGGAAGTCGTGCAGGGCGCCGACTGGGGCAGGGGGCCGCGCGACACCTACGAAAAGGTGTGCCGGAAACTGGGGATCGAACCGCTCCCACAGGCGCCAACCAGCGCGCCGGCCGAAGGTGCTCTCGCGCCTTAGCTCGAACTGATCACCACGAACAACGCGAAGACCACGAAGAAGCCTGCTGAGGAAATGGTTCAAAGGCTTCGGAAGCGAAGAGACGCGGTTGATCGTCGCGCTCACATGGCGGCTATCATATCGTCGGTAACTGACCGCAGATCCGGCACGATCACATCCGCGAGCGACAACTTATCGGCACTGCATCCGCTTTGAACCGCCAGCACGCGCATCCCGGCCGACTTGGCGGCGGCGATTCCGTGGGCGCTGTCCTCTATCACCAGGCACTCCGCCGCGGACAGACCGCGGGACGGACCGCAGGAGACGCAGGCCGGTGGAACCCGCCCGACTGCTCCTGATGAGGCCGGAGAGACTGCGAGTCCTCGGGCCTGTAGCGATGACGTTGCCCGCTGCTGCAGAAGTTCCAGAGTCCGCAAGAACCCTGCCGGATCAGGCTTCGAGATGGTCACGTCGTCGGAAGATACGATGATGGGGAAATATCGCGACAAGCCGGCGTGTCGCAGGATCGTCTCAATCTCCACGCGCCGGGCTCCGCTGCAAAGGGCCAACGGCCACCGCTCTGACGCCCGGGCGACGAAGGCGGTCACACCGGGGAGTGGTTCGATCCCGCGGGCGATCCTGGCAAGGTATGCTGCGTTCTTTGCTTCGAGAAGGCGGCCGGTCCGTTGGTCGTCAAGGGGAAGGCGCAGATCCGCGAAGATACTGCGGATGACGGCCGGGTCGTTGAGTCCTACGTACTTCTGGAAGTACTGCGTTTGCGAAAGGCGGATGTCTCGCTCAGCCAGTACGCTGTTGAAGGCCTGATAGTGCAGCGGCTCGGTATCGGCGATGACGCCGTCGCAGTCAAAAATGATGGCCCGGATCATGCGGGCAATGATATCTCGGCGGGCCATGAGCCGATAGAGCGACAAAAGCCCCCGGTCCATTTGGCCCGGGGCTCTGATTAGTCTGACACTGCAGACCGCAAGCGGCTCAATCATCGTCATCCGGCGGGTCGTCGTGCCGCTCGTCCTGGCCCCAGCGCTCGCGCGGTGGGTCTGTCCTGGCTTTGCGATCGAGTTGCCGGTCGCGGTTCCGTTCGAGCTTCCGGGGTGGCTCGGGTCCATCCCTGGACTCCCGCGGTGCAACGGACTCGCCACGATCCTTGTCGCCTCGCCACATGCCTCGGCCCGCGCCGGGTCCTCTATCGTCCCGCCACTTGCCGCGGCCCGGTCCGTCGGCAGGAGGTCGACAGCACTTGCCCGGCCAGCATGACCCATCTCGCCAGCGCATTCCGTCGCCCGGCCAGCGATCGCACCGTTGTCCGCAGAAGGGGCAAATCCCGGGGCATCCGTCCCGCCCCTCCGACCATCGATCGTGCCAGCGGTGCCAGAGCATCCGGCCGCCCGGGCCATCGAAGTCACGTCCGCGCTGCCATGGCCCCGGGCGGATGTATCTCTCGAACATCTCCGGCCGGTCGGCCGAGCTCACTGGAGCAGGACCGATTTCTCGCAAAGCCTGAGCCACGGCCTCACGGAACATCTGATCCAGTTCTGCTCTGTGCCGACGCAGCGTCTGAGCCATGGCGCGCTCGAGAGCCCTGCGCATTCGCAGTTCCTGATCCTGATGGGCCGGCGGCGGATTTTCAGGAGCGCGTTGCGCGGCCCAGGCCGATCTCCAGCGGTTTCCTTGTCGGCGAGGGCCCTCTCGCGGACCGCCGTCTCGGGGCGGATCGGCCGCCATATCACGCCGGGCCATCTGCCGGCGCACTGCCTGTCCGAATTGGCCCGGCGCGATCGTGTCACCGTTGTCTCGTTCGCTCCTTTCGAAGGCCTGGTCGAGGAACTGCGGCCTCTCGTTGGGGGGCGGGAGCATCGCCCCGACGAACAGGAACAGCCCGTTCGCGGCAGCCATTGTCAACATTCCGGTAATCATGTTGTGTCTCCCAAGTCGCTCGCCGCATCCAGCGGTTGTCGCCCGACCGTCGATGCTCGCAATCGGATCGGCGGTCCATATGTCACAACGCCGGATGGGTGTCGATATTGCCCTGTATGGGTCGAGGCCGCGCCCCCTGGAAAGGCCGCATCAAGCGGCCGCCGGCGTCAAAACGGGGCGTTAGGTCTTCGCCCCACGGCCGTTTAGCTCAATCAGCGGGAGTGTAGCGCTGTTTGACGACAGAGGCATCCTGTTACAATGCCCGATCCAGTCCGGGCGTATCGAGGGATGCTCATCGGGCGGAAATGCTCACAGGGAGTCTGTTCAATGGCTAAAGGCGTTCGATTGACCGTTGTGGCGGCGGTGCTGCTGAGTGGGATGGTTTCCGGCGCGGCCGTCGCTCAAACTGATTTTTCCAAGTTTCCGCTGACCAAGGCGGTGCCGGCCGACGTGTTCATCACCGTGGCGGCGAGGCACAACCCGGAACGCCAGTTTCTGCACGATTATTGGGCCGAGGTCCACAAGGCCTTCATGGCCAGCGGCATCATCGAAGACGTCTGGGACCTCATCACCGACAAAGTCTCCGACGAGCAATTGGACAAGATCGAGGATATTCGGGACCGATTCACCACGCTGTGCGCCAAAGTCGATTGGGGGGAGCTGTTCGGCAAAGAGATGATCTATGCCGGCCGGATGTCGGGGATGGTGGTGAATGGTTCTCCCTACGAAGGTCTTCTGATCGGGCGGCTCGAAAGCAGCAAGAAAGCCGCCGCCAATTGCGAGAGCCTCAAGGCCATTCTCCAGGAGATCGCAAAGCTCATCGAAACCGAGAGCGGTGAGAAAGCCGTAAGCCTGGGCGAGGTGGAGATCGAAGGGGTGAAGTTCACGACCTTCGGCCCCGATATGTTGCCGCAGCTCATCAGCCTGGGCAGCCAGGACGACCTGATTATCGTGTCGATATTCAATCGGACCATGCTGCAGGATGCCCTGGCCCTGCTGAAGGGTTCATCCAAGGCACCCGGACTGATTCAGACGGAGAAGTTCAAGGCGGCCTTCAAGCAACTGCCTCCGGCCGAAGACAAGCTGGTGTTTTGGGATGCGGCGGCGATGTTCGACAAGATCGGCGGGATGATTCGGTCGATCAGCGGCGCCGAGAGCTCCGGCACGAAGCCTGCCTCCGAGGAAACCAAGAAGCATAAAGAGAAGAAGGTCAAGTCGAAGAAGAGCGAGGGGCCCGGGAGCCGCAAGCCGAGCGAAGAGGCGGACGAGGACGAGGAGGGGGGCGATCAACCCCGGCAGGCGGAGCGCGGCGGTGACGAGGCGGCCCTGCAGGTGATCACCAAGCTTCTCTGTGATGTGAACATCATGGACTACACAGCCACTGTGGAGTGGACCGACGGCTACCAGGTCTTCACCGAGACCATCACCACCCTGACGGCGGACGCCAAGTCCAAGCCGCTGTACGGCATCATCGTCGGCGGAGAGCCGATCGAGAAGTTCGAGCGATTCATCCCGGAAGAGGCCACGGATTTCTGGCGTAGTTCCGGCTTCAGTCTCCTCAAGACCTACCGGTATATCATCGGCTTCATCGAGGAAATTTCCCCTGAAGGCAAGCAAAGCGTCGCCGACTTCACCAAGGCGTTCAAGGACGAGCTGCAGCTCGATCTGGAGAAGGACATCCTGGCCTTGTTTGACGGCAACATAATGACCGCCAAGATAGGCGACGACTGGATTCTCATGATGAAGGTCACCGACGAAAAGAAGGCCTCGGAAATGATTTCCGGCCTGCTGGACACGATCAACAAGAAGATGAGCGAGAAGAGCCAGCAGAATGTCCTGATGCTCAGCGAAGTCCAGGTCGCCGGAAAACGGACCTTCACCCAGGTGTCGCATCCCATGATGATGATGATGGGCGGCTTCAAGCCCCCGGTCATCGGCGTGGCCGAAGGGCACCTGATCGTCGCTTCCTCGGCGGGGACCGTCACCAAGTGCCTGGAAACCGGCGCCGGCAAGCATCCCAACATCACCAAGAACGAAAGGTGGAAGAAGGAAGGACTCATTCCCAAGAGCGGCCCGGTCGATTCGATCAGCTTCAAGGATGAGACCAAAACGGCCGCGAAGCTGCAGGCCATCCTCGGCGCGATAACCATGGCCACCAGCGTGATCGGAATGGTCGGCCAGGATATGCCGCCGGAGTTTCGCAGCTTCATCACCAGCGTGACGCCGATTCTGGCCAAGCTCGGCCCGGTGGTGGGCAAGCTTGATTTCTACCAGTCCTCCGCGTCTTGCTCCACGTTTGACGGCAAGGCCTGGCATCAGCGGGAGGTTCAGACCTACAAGGAACCCAAGCCGACGACGCAATCCGCCGAAGATGAGGACTCGCCCGCCGCGAAGGTCAAGGAGAAAAAGGACTCGGGCGAAAAGAAGGACGCTCCGGCGAAGAAAGAGAATCGCAAGCCGAAGCGTTCCTCAAGGGAAAAGGCCAAAGACACTCCGACGAACTGATTCAGCCGGCGCGGGATCTTGACGCAGCTCACGATTGAGCTGAACTCACGAGCCGCTGCGCAGCTCCAGCCAAGGTTGCGTAGTAGCCCGCTCCAGCCGTGGCCAAGCCTGCCAATCATACTCCCAGTTGACCACAGGCAGAGTGTCCGGAGGGCTGAAAAAGCCTTTCGTGGCGAGATCCGGGTGCACGCTGTACCACTCCAGGTAGGCGCTGGCAGCCTGGTCGAGAGCGTGCCGCCTCATCTCGGGATAATTGGCACATGCGGGACAGGCGTACAGCAGTTTTCCGGTCGTGCTGAAGTACGGATTCTGCCGCAGCACAGCCTCGATGAGGTAGCAGGCCACCTCCCCGACCATCTTACGTTCCGAATAGACTCCGGTGTGCAGCGGATAGTGCAAGTACCGCGTCGTCAGGCGATGGTCGTGGACGTGCTTCATCAGCTCGGGTATCACGGCAGGTCCCGTGTCGATGAACAGGGCGATATCGCGCTCACTGAGATCTTGCAGCCCTTCAAAGTTCTGCGGGGGAAGCGGGGTGGGCTCCTCATCCTGTGCCTCCGCCAGGAGCTCGGCGATCCACTGGTCTGTCAGGCATGGTACCGCCTGGTCTGCCGTGGCCAGTAGTTGACCCGATGGCTCGGAACCGGGCGTCGCCGGCCGGCCGCGCTCGACAGCGGGTTGAATTTGCGCCCGTTGTTCGCGCTCGTCAGCGGGCTGAATCCGCGCCGTCGGCTGACAGGCGGTGGAGAAGCTGACCGCCAACGCGGCCAGAGTGACGGTCGCGCTCTTGGAAAGCGGAAACCGACTGAAAGTGCGGGCGATGCTCGTCTTCTTCATCATGGTCCGTATTCCTTGTGATACCACTCGAAGGCTCTGCGCATGCCATCGGCAAATCTCGTTTCCGGGCGCCAGCCCAGCAGTTGCTGGGTGTAGTCACAGCGGATTCGCTGCGGCAGGCCCGTCAAAGCGATGGCCGATCGCCGCATGACCGCCTGTCGCGGGCCTTTCTTGATCAGCCGCTCGCCCAGCCAGCCGAAGAAAAACGCCACCTTGTAGGGCACATGCTTCCTGATCCGCGGCACGCCGAAGCCATCGGCCAGGGCATCGAAATACTCCTGCTGCGTGATCCGCTCGGTGCCTCCGGCGATAAGTGTCCTGTTCGCCGCGCCCGGACATTGTCCGGCCAGCACGATGGCTCGGACAGCATCCTCGACATAGACCAGCGCCATCTCGTTGCCCCCTTTCCCGATGATCATCATGATGCTGTCGGTCATGATCGGGGCAAGATAGGTGCGCATGGTGCGGTTTCGCGGCCCGTAGAGGTAGCCCAACCGGATGATGACCCACTCCATTTCGGGGCCGGCTTTCTGCCGAACAACACGCTCGGCATGATATTTTGACCGGCCGTACACGAACCACGGCGGCGGCTCATCCGTCGGCGTGGCTTCGTCGATCACCTGGCCTGATGCGAGAAGCGAGGGAGGATATACGCCGCAGGAGCTTACCTGGACGAACCTTCGGACCTGCTTCTCCTTCGCCGCGGCCACCAGTCGGGCTGTGCCGGCGACGGTGGTGCGGTTGAAATCCTCCTCCGGACCGACGATTTCCACGCGAGCCGCGCAGTGATAGACGGTCTCACAGCCTTCGCAGGCGGAGCGGAGGGAATCGAGGTCGTCCAAATCGCCGGTGACCACTTCGGCGCCGAGCGACGCGACGAACCGGCGGTCGCTGCCCAGGCGGACCAGCGCGCGAACGGAACTGCCATCCGCGCGCAACTGCTCGATCAGATGGCTGCCGACGAAACCTGTGCCGCCTGTAACGAGGACTTTCATGGGAACGCGATTGTCAGATCCGCTGCAGTCCCGGTGAAACCGCCTGCTAACCCATCAGACACGCCCGGTGCCGCATCTTATCGTTTGTCGGAGCCATTGCGATTGGGCCTCCTGGGGATCCAGCGTGGGACGGTCCGGCAGTACTCGATGTAGGATTCTCCAAAACGGGCCTTCAACCGGGGCTCCTCGATGCACACGACCTGCAACTGCGCCACGGGCAAGCCCAGTACAAAAAGCGTGAGAATCCCGGGCGAACCGAAGAAAACGGCCTCCCCCAGGACGGTCAGGAGCAGCATGGCGGCGACGGGATTGCGTGTCCAACGATAAGGGCCGGTGGCAACGAACTCCTTAGGCGGGTCGAACTCGACGAACGGCCCCTTGCCGACTATCACCAGCCACAGCGAGCAGATCACGTAGCCGACGAGCCCGATTGCAAAGAGCACCGCGCCGATGACGCGTTGCGCGAGGTTCGGCTGCAGCCAGCCTTGTGCGGACTGGGGGTAAACATGGTGCCCCAAGTGGTGAAAGCCATAAGGAACGACGACCAGGATGAAAGCCAGGAAGGAGACGGCATAGAAGACCATCTTGCATACCAGCCAAGCGGGGCTGGGATGGTCTGGAGGGTTGGGTTCTACCATCGCACCGCAAAACCCGCCGTCATCCACTTGCTGGATTCCACGGCGTGGACGACGGCCAGCTGGCCTTCCTTCAACTCGCCGTCGCGAACCATTTCGTCCAGGTGCAGAAGAGTGGCCGCCCCGCCGCAATACCCGATCGTGTCGCTGCGGAACTTGATCTGCTCGCGAGTGATGCCGAGCCGATCGAGGAACGCGGAGATCTTGTCGTCATACAACTGTCGGGTGGGGATCGAAACAACATAGTGGTCCACCTTGCTGGGGCTAATGCCCAACCTCTCAGTGAACCGGCACAATCCCTGCAAGAGAAGCGGCGCGGCGTTATCGTTGACGGCGGAGAAATCCTGCCAAAGGTGGTGAAGGCCATCCTCGTACAATTGAGGGATCTGGTGCGAAGCCTTCATCAGATCCAAGGCGGCGCCGCCGGCGGTCATTCCCGCCGGGCGGCCGGCACCCACCGATTCAACGAAAGTGCCGATAATCTCGTGGCCCGGCCTGCCGTTTCGATTGGCCCGCAGAATCATCGCCCCGGAGCCATCGGCGAGGATCCACCGCAGGGCAGCATGGGCCTTGTCCATCTTGGGCTGGTTGAAGTAGCAGCTCCGAAGGTAAATCGAGGACAACTGGCTGTAGGTCACCAAGGCGGTGTCGTATCGACCGGTCCGGAGCGCGTCGTAGGCAATCTGCACGCCCTTACCGACGCCCGTGCAGTTGGAGTGGATTTCCATCTCCGCGCAGTTCTGTACACCCAAACGCTCCTGCAGCAGCGCGCTGGTGGGCGGCGTACTTTGATCATATGTCGGGCAGGAGATGACAATCAGATCAAGTTGCTGCGGCTCCATGCCGGCCATCTCGAGGGCATTACGAGCCGCCTTTTCAGCCAGGCTGCTGAAGTTGTGCGTCATGTCCCCGGTCTCGGGGTCGACGGCGAAGTGCCGCGTGCGAACACCTCCGCGTTCGAGCATCTTCTGGCCGAGGTTCTCCACGAAACTTCTGATCTTGGGCGGCGCCTTGTCCAACGGACCGAGCACCGCCTCCACTTTGTCGCCCGGCACGGGGGGACCGGGCAGGTAGCTTCCGGTGCCTGCGATTTGAACGGGTAACAACGACATATCACTCCCAGTCAAATGTCCAGCGAGGCAAGTTCCTCCACGGATTGTCAATTCCGCCTAGCCTGACCGGCCGCCATGGCCAGCCGTGCTGGACGCACGTTCCGCTATTTCTCCTCAGGGACGAAAAGTCCGCCCCCGGCGGCAAGCCGCCAATGCTAATCCATGCTACCAATACCGTCCATCCGTTTACACGAAAAAGTTCCGGCTGGCAAGCCCTTCGCTACCGCGTGTATTTGTTTGATTTCATCGCTTCCAACGCGGACGCTCTGTCCTCAGCTTGCGGCGCCACGATTCCTTTACTTTCATGCTGACATAAGGTTATGATGGGACTCCGATCCCGGCGCCACGCCAATGCGAGCTCGCGGCCTGCCAAGGGATAGCAGTCCAGGCGCGGTCGCGGCCGCATAGTCCCTCTGATCGTCGCACCAAGCACAAGCCGCGAATCATCCAATGGCATCAACCCCTAATCACCTCGCGGTGAAAAGGTTACATCCTTCCTTTGGGTCGGCCCTTTTTCCGTCTTGACTGCACCAAAAGTCGCGGAAGAATCCTATGGACACCGCTTGGAGTCCCCGAAGCGACCACAAACCCGCCCGCTTCGGTCTCCCCTGATGCCAATGACGATCCCTGGGATCGAGGGGTCACATCATGCTCCAACGCAGTTTAAGGAGAGGCGAGGTCCTTAGTGCGTCCACCAGAAATGGGATAGGCCCCCGACCCGATCATTCTCCAGGGAGTTTCCAACCGCCGGCGGGGGCCAAACCCGGTTTCGTAAGACGCCGGCAAAGCAAGCCAGGCATCCAACCCCGGCGCCAAGATCGCCGTTTGCCCGCGCCGGATATGGTTTGCTGCCCGCGAGCTGTCTTGCAGCAGGGGTCCCGGGCAGAAGCAGGAGCACCAGGGAATGTCTGACAACGGGGCGTCACAGGGAGCGGCTATTAGGACATATGATGTTTCTGGTCGTCTAAGCTACAAATTCCAGCGGCTTCGGGAGCAAATCCGCCGATCGGTCCTCAATGGCGAATTCAACGGACGCCTGCCTGGGGAGCGGGAACTCGGGCGGAAATACAAGGCGAACGCCAAGACGATCAACAAGGCGCTCTGCGACCTGAGCAGCGAGGGCTTGCTGGTTCGTCAGATCGGACGGGGCACTTTTGTCGCCGAGGGCACCGGCAAATCCCGTGGTCACTCGGCGCGCGGACCGATCCTGTGCATTCTTCCGGCCGCGGGTGCAGACGTAGTTCCGTATCGGAGAATCGTCCTCAACCATCTGCATGCCCGACTGGCCCAGGGCGGCCACAGGCTAGAGGTCACGGCGCTGCCGTACGAGACCGCCGCTCGGGGCAATATCTCGTTGAAGGCCTGGGCCCCGGCGGTCAGAGCCTCCACGGCCGGGCTGGTGGCCTATCCACACAATCCTTTGTCCGGCGGAAGTGGGCGCCTGGGCGACGATTGCATGGCGGAGGCTTATCGCCGTCGTGTCCCGATGGTTTCGCTCGGCGCTTTCGCCGACACAGCCAAGATCGATGCGGTGGTACCCGATTACATGGAGGCGGGGTTCCGGCTCGCCGAATACCTGGCACTGCTGGGCTGCACCGAAATCACCGCACTGTCGGCCGGGGAGGAGGGGCGGGAAGCGAAGCTGGTCATGAACGGTTGCCAGACTGCTGCGGTCCGCCACGGGCGGTCCGTAACGACGAGTACGATCTCGAGCATGGACTGGAGGGGGCTTCTGGAAAACCAGTCACCTAAAAGGACGGCCGGCCAGCCGGAATCTTCTAAGGAGGATTCCTCACGCGCGATGGGTCTGGTCTGTATCGGCAGTGGCTGCCTTCGAACGTTGCTTGAGAACCAGTCGCTGCGAACCGCAGGCATCTTGGAGAGCGCCGTGATAGCTTGTATACCGGAGCCCGGCGACACAACTGCGCAGGAAGCGAATCTGACGGCATATGAAGTCGATCCGCAGGTGATCGGCGTCTGGGCTGCGGATCTGATCGTGGAGGCCAGGCCGGGCCGAGTGCCGATTGAGGTCATCATTCCGGGAGAATTGAAAATCCGCGGCAGGGCGGCGAGGCCACAGACGACGCTTCGCCACAGCGAGGCGGCGCCGGACTCGAGGCACATTTCGGCGGTAGGAGGGGCTACATCCGAGATGTCGATCTGAGCGAACCTCTCTCGCCCTGCTCTCGGTATCAAAGCCGCGTGGACGGCGTTAAACCGCTCGCGCGGCTTTGAGTATGCCCGCGCGCGTCACAAACACGGGCCGGGACCTTTCAAGCGGGCTCAGGGCTGTACTGCGGCTTTTCCGAGCCAGAAGTCCACGGAAACGCCTGTAATCAGCCGGGCAAGGCGGGCGAGTCACGATCAAAGGGGCTCCGCGCCTGCCGGACCTTGGCAGTGGAACCGTACTAAAGTTCGTAGGGAGAGGCGACAGCACCGGCCGGGTCTGCGGCGTTTGCGTCTCTTGCCTTGCGGTTCAGTTTGCCGGCATTGCTTACCACGGCCGTTCGGCGCATAATGCGTCTTTAGTCGCGAGAGCGACTGTCGGCGGTTTGGCTGTACGTGGAAAGGAACACTCGCTTATGGGAGCCACTCTCGACGCCCTTTGCCGATTACAAGAAGTCGAGCTGCAGATCGCGGAAATACAGAGGAAGATCGATCGCAAACAGGGTGTCGTGAAGAAGCAGGAACAGCGGATCGCCGACCATGAAACCAAGATCCGTGCCTGGCAGGCCGCCATTCGGACCGATCAGATGGAGGCTGACCGGCTGGACCTGGAGGTCAAAACCAACGAGTCACAGATCGCCAAGTTGCGCCAGGCCCTGAACAGCGCCAAGACCAACAAAGAGTACTCCGCGATTCTGACCCAGCTCAACACCACCAAGGCGGACAACAGCAAGGTCGAGGAGAAGGTGCTGGCCTTTTTCCGGCAGATCGAGAGCAAGCGAAAAGAGCTTGGCAACCTCGAGGCGGAGCGCGACAAGGAAATCTCCAGGTGTCAGGAGGCCAAGGCGGCACTGAAGGAAGTCGAGGAAAAGTCGCGAGAGAAGCTCAACCAACTCGCCCGCGACCGCGAAGCCGCCGCTTCGGCCGTTCCCGGCAAGGCGCTGGACACTTTCAACCGTGTGGCCAGGAAGCTCGACGGCGAGGCCATGGCGCAGGTCATTCGGACTCACCCGAAGCGCGAGGAATATGCCTGCGAAGGCTGCAACATGTCCATCACCATCGAGCAGGTGAATAACATTCTGTCGAGAGATGATGCCGTGCTGTGCAACTCGTGCGGCCGCATCCTGTATTACGAATTACCAGCGGCTTCACACGCCCGCTGACGCCCAGCGACATTCTCGTTGATTCATGAAACTCGTAGTCCATTTCGACGGGGGCTCGCGTGGTAATCCCGGCCCGGCCGGAGCGGGCGTGGTTGTCCAGGACGCGCAAGGGCGGCCCGTGTTTGAGGCGGGTTTCTTCCTCGGCCGGATGACCAACAACGCAGCCGAATACAGCGGGCTGCTGAAGGGCCTGGACGCGGCGGTACAGGCCCGGGCCCGCGAGGTCACGGTTTTTGCCGACAGCGAGCTGGTGGTGCGCCAACTCAACGGCGACTACCGGGTCAAGAATCCTCGCCTGCGCGATCTCTTCGACGCGGCCCTGGTGAAGCTCAGGACGTTTGAACGCTGGACCATCAAGCACATTCCTCGGGAACAGAATCACCGCGCCGACGAGCTGGCCAATGCCGCAATGGATGCCGGAGAAGATGTCGTGGTGGTCGATGCAATCCCCGCCGCAGCAAAACCCGATGCGGCGCGAAGAGGAGCCGCCGGGAAGACACCGGCGGGCCAGGGCGGAGCTCCGCGTACAACCGCCAAAGGCACCCTATCTTCACACCCAAGCGCGGGAGTCAGGGTCGTGATCGCCCGTTGCGTCAAGGCTGCCGACGGCGAGGTGTGCCCCGCGCCGTGCGAGACGGCCGCTGAGTTTGTTTTCGATCGCACCGTCCCAGCCGGCCTGTGCCTTTGTATGGCTGCCAATGTGCTCCGCGCGGTCGACTCCGTTCTCAAGTCTGGAAAGCGCGTGAAGGTTCTCTGCCCGCACGACGGTTGCGGGGCATGTCTGGAAGTGCGGGCGGCGGAGTGATTGGTGGAGCGGCGCGGCGGGGCGAAGAAGAGGCTCACGCAAAGACGCGGAGGCGTGGAG
>DATKKX010000515.1:0-5698 GCA_035542775.1 Phycisphaerae bacterium
CACTTCGGCGTCCAGGACATACCGGACCGTAAGGTTGCCATGGGCCCGCCGCCGAACCCGCCGGGGCAGATGAGCGATTTCGGGGCCGTCACGACCATGTGCGTAATCTCGTTCCCCGCCGGGACGGAGGCGCCCGCCCACAACGCCCCCCAACCCTACATCGCCATCATCCTGTCGGGCGAGGGCGAAGTGCTGACCAGCGACGGCGAAGCACGGCGATTCCACCCCGGCGAGGTGCTCTTCTGCAACGACCTCACCGGCAAGGGGCATGTGACTCGGGCGATCAGTGATTTGGCCCTGGCGTTCGTCAATCGGGCCAAATCCTGAGACAGTTGTAGGTGGTTAGAACCCAAACACCAACGAGAAAGTACGCTATGACGATCCACATCAAAACGCTGGTTGATTCCACCACGGGCCTCAAGTTCACCGAGAGTCCCCGTTGGCACAACGGCAAGCTGTGGTTCATCGACATCCAGGACAAGCGGATCAAGACTGTGGACCTCACCGGTTCTGTCGCCACGGTACTGGAGTTGCCGTTTATCCCGAACGGCTTCGGGCTAACCCCCGAGGGAACTGTCGTGGTTGGTGATGCGTTTCAGCGCCGGATTCACCGCAGGGCCGGAGCTGCCCTGCAACAGGTGGCCGACATCAGCAACTTGACCAATTTCTGCTTGAGCGACGGCATCGTAGACGCCAAAGGCCGTCTGTACGTGGGGGACATCGGCTACAACTTCCTGGACCCGGCGGCCAAGCCCGTCGAAACCTGCGTGATCGTCCTCGTCGGCCCTGATGGTCAAGCGTCCGTGGTCGCCGACAAGCTCTTTTTCCCGAACGGCATGGTTATCACCCCCGACGGACGAACACTGATCGTCGGCGAGACGCTCGGCCATCGCCTGACCGCCTTCGATATTCAGGAG
Organism: Phycisphaerae bacterium; assembly: GCA_035542775.1. Taxonomy (GTDB): domain Bacteria; phylum Planctomycetota; class Phycisphaerae; order UBA1845; family UTPLA1; genus DATKKX01. Next base: position 918 of record DATKKX010000515.1, read on the forward strand.
GACGGCTCCCTCAGCAACCGGCGGATCTGGGCGCAGTTACCCACGTCCGTTGGCCCCGATGGCATCTGCCTCGATGCCGAGGGGGCCGTATGGTGCGCCAATCCCAAGGGCAAGGACAGTGTGGTGCGGGTCCGCGAAGGCGGGGAGATCACGGATCGGATCAAGGTTGACACTCATGCCTATGCGGTGATGCTGGGAGGGCCGGAGCGGAGGCACCTCTTCATCTGCGCGTCAGGCTCCCATGATCCGGCAGAAATCCAGCGAAAACCGAGCGCGAGCTTCCAAGTTGTCGAGGTGGATGTTCCGGGCGCAGGAATACCATGACGCAGCGAGTGCTTCGACGCCATCTACCAGGTGGCGAAGGCAAAAGGGATCGAAGTCGAATACTGAACCAGTCCAGAACGAGTAAGGAAGCGTCACCATGAAACTGATTCGCTTTACCGCCGCCAACTCGAAGAGCCCTTATTTCGGCGTCGTCGTCCGAGACCAGGCTGTGCCATTCGCGGTGCTGCAAAGCAAAGCGGGGAAGTCGTTCCCCCACCTGGCCGACAGCCGATCCTACCTGGCCAATCTTCCCGATAGCGAGCGGGCGGCAAAGGAACTGCTCGCCTGGGGTGAACAGCACGTCGTAGAACTCGGCAATGGCGAACGCTTCCCTATCAACGCCGTCGGCCTGCTGGAGCCGGTGGAGGTCGCGGCCCTGTTCGACTTCGGTCTGACGCCGCGGCATCTCAAGAACTCTGCCGAAGTTCTCATGAAGTATGAGAAGGACAACCCGCAGACCGCACCGCTCTTGCAGGCGTTTGCCAAAGCCATCATGAGCCCGAAACCGAAGCCTGCCGCCGGTCGGCCCGAGCCGCTGTCCTATTACAAGTCCAACATGAATTCCATCGTCGGCGACGGCGAGACCGTCCCCTGGCCGGCTTATACGTCGCGGCTGGACGTCGAGCCGGAACTGGCCGTCGTGTATGGGAACGAAAAGCAGCCGGTGGCCGGCTTCTGCATCTTCAACGACATCTCCGCCCGCGACGTTCAGGCCACGGAGTTCATCGGCGGATTCTGCCTGACGAAGGACATGGCGAAGGGCAACCAACTCGGGCCGTACCTGGTCACACCCGATGAGGTTGGCGATCCGTACAACCTCAAGGTAACGGTCGTGGTGAATGGGCAAGTGAAGTACCAGGGGTCAACATCCGAGATCAGCCACAAGGCCGAAGCCGTATTTGCCTGGCTGGGGTTCATGGCCCCCCCCAAGCCCGGCACCGTCGTCGGCTTCGGCACCATTCCCGACTGCACCGGCTGTGACCACGACGACTTCATCGACCCGGGTGCCGAGATCCAGGTTACTTTCGAGCGACTCGGAACGCTCCGCTGCCGTTTCACCGAACCGGCGGGCAAGCTGCTGCCGAGCCGCTGGCCCCTGCGCGAGCCGTTGCAGAAGTACCACGGGTAGTCCCCAACGCTCCTCGACCATCACACCGGAGGTAGCTGGATATGCAGCCCGAAGAATCTCGATACGAACGCGGACTTAGCAAGATGCGAGCCATTTTCGGGCCAGGCATTGAACCCGCGTTGAAGGGCCTTGCCGCAACCAGTCCAGATCTGGCGCGTTGCCTCGTCGAATTCCCGTTCGCGGACATCTACACGCGTCCCGGTCTGGATCTGAAGACAAGGGAGATGCTCACGGTCGCAGCTCTTACCGTCCTCGGCTACCCGCAGGCCGAGTTGAAGGAACATATCCAAGGCGCGACGAACGTCGGCTGTACCCGTGAGGAAATCTTGGAGATTATCCTGCAAATGGCCGTGTACGCCGGTTTCCCTGCCGCGCTGGAGGCCGTCAAAACAGCGGCGTCTGTGTTCGGTGAGAAGCCGTAGTCGGCTGAACGCCCAACACCGTCAGCGAGCCGGCAGTTGCCGCGCTGGACATTCGCTGGTCGTTGGACATGGGCACGCTTTTATGGGTCTTTCCTTCGGCAGCTTCTGTCGCCGAAGAACCTACGCCGGCTTCCAGATTAGCGTTGGAGCGAGCAGTGGCAGGTTGTCGACGGGCGCAGCAACCGACGATTTGCCCGCGGGGAGTTTTACCAGGAATCTCATAATTCGTCCTGCAAAAAGTGGCTCCTCACCCAAAAGCGCACCGAGCCAGCCCGTCTTCGCCGCCCGGCGGTGCCAGTCCTCATTGCGTAAAGGCCTTCGGTCCCTAGGGGGCCACGATCACGTTGCCGCCCGTCACCGTGCCGGGATCGGGGCGGTCGAGGTAGTAGTACGCCACAGTCGCGTAGCGTTCCACCAGTGCCGGATAGTCGATCCCGTACTGGAACCGCAGCGTAAACGACTGCTGGAAATCGATGGCGTCGCTGAGCACATGCCACCGGCAGCAGGATACCACGCCAGGATCATTCGAGAGGCCGCCCCGGACGTAATTGGCGGCAGCGAACGGGCTGTCAAACGGTCCCGCGGCGAAATAGAGGCCGCCGTTGAAATAGTCCTCTGTCCCAGTACCGAAGATTCTGGGGGCGCCGTCGATGATTCCCTGTTCGTTCCCTTCCAGGATGTTCAGCGACGCGCGAAGCGGTCCCAGACGCGGATCGCCATTACCGGCGGCGAACAGGAATGTGCCCACGTACCGGCCTCGCCCGGACACCGACAGCACCTCAAATTGCGACCCCGTCGGCTGCGGGCCGGCGACGGCGAACGACCGGGCGTGCAGATACCCCCACGGCTCGACCGGCTGTGCCCGGTCGAGGCGCCCGCCGACCTGCAGGGAAGCCGGCGCGGACCCCCGGTTGTGTAACAGGATGCGGATTGTTCGGCGAAACGGCATTGGAAGATACGTCTCGGCTGCTACACCGCCATCCGCCGGGTCAACACGCAGCGCCAGCGTACGCAGCGGCGCCAGTTGCTCGCGCACCCCGCAGAATGTATCCAGGGGGACATCGAAGGCCGGGCGGTCGGCATCGTCATAGAAGACCCACAGGTCCACGGCCGCGAGCCGCGCCGCCATCTCTGCGCCGCAACTGACGCGCAGGCGAGTCAGTGTACCGCCCGCCGCATCCGAGAACGCCACGGCGTCCGCACCGGCCGGCACTTCCACGCTCTGTGCCCAGTCTTGCTCGCCCGTTCGGGGCTCCAGGGCCTCCGCGCCCCCGTTGAGCAGCGTCGCGGCCGCGCCGTACGCCGTGTCGTCGGCCAGGCGCGGCGAAAACGGGCGGGTCTCCGAATCGATTTGCTTGACGTCCACATGGTAGAAGTAGGCGCTGGATGGACTCGGCCGGCCCAGTACGATCCGCAGGCGTTGACGGAAGCTGATCGGCGTGTAGCTGACCGTCGCGGCGACCGTGCGGCTGGCCAGCGGGCTCGCGAATGGGGCGGCGTCCCCAAGGTCGGCGAGCGGAACCTCGATCACCGGCTGCGAGAGATCGTCCACAAAGATGCGCAGCACCTCGCAGTCAAATCCACCGAGGTCCGGCAGATCGAAGACCCCGGTTCCTGCCAGCAAATCGCACAGCTTGAATCGCGTGAAAAACATTCGGGACACGAAGCCCGGGCCGTCATCGACCGAGGCGAGTACGTAGCCGCCGAGCGTGCCGCCGTCGGCGTCCGGCCCGTCGACCTCCTCCAGCAACAGCGGGCAGCTCCATCCGGACAGCGCGATGAAGTTATTGAAATCCTTGAGGCCTGGTTCGGGGAGCGACGTCCCCGGCTGGCGGTTGTAGCTTGAGAACTGCTGGTAGCGATCTGTCCGCAAATGCGGCAACGCCCACCAATCGCTCAGTTCCGCCAAGCCCTGGTCCGTGTCGGATGTGAGTGGAGCGGCGGCGTTCACGGTCTCCTGGAACTTTGCCCGGACGGCGTCCATGCCCGCGGGGTCACAAATGTCCGGCATACATCCGCCCAGGGCAACGGCCAGCAGCACGCCCGCGAACCGGAAGGCATAAGTCATGTCCCAGCGAGACAGAACCCGCATTGCACTCATGCGCCCATTCTGCTCGTGCATCCGGTCCGTGACAAGGATGTGCCGGGGCGCGGCCCAAGTCGGCCCGACGACTGGTTTTGACAGGCGGCCATCGATTATCGATGCCTTACGGCTGCAGCAGCAGTTTCACGAAGGACTGGATGTCGAGGCCGTTGACCACTGCGTCGGCATTGCAGTCCGCGGTGGCGATCAGGCACGCGGGGTAGGCCGCGTGGTAGGCGGCGGGATCAAGCAGGGCCAGGACGAAGGCCTCCACGTCGGCGGGAGTGATGGCGCCGTCGCAGTTCATGTCGCCGGTGAACGTCGAGAGTACATCGATCTTGCTCAAGTTGTTGGTCACGCTGTAACCGGCGGCCAGGATCCTGTTCATGGAGTTGTCCAGGTAGGTCCGGAACGCGCTGGTCGGGAGATCAGGGTCGGCGCTGGGGCTGGGCCAGGGCGGCGTGTAGCCGCTGGCGAGGAACCCTGGTATCAGGATGTTCTTGACGGACCAGATGTCGGCGGCCACCGGGTCGCGGCTGGCCACCAGCTCGTCCCGACGGGTGGCACCGGCGTAGGTGGTCTGCGGGCCGCTGTTCGGATTGGCGTTGATCCAAATGCAGTCGATGATGTTCAAGTCGGGAATCTGAACCTCACCCATCACCGCGCCGAGGATTCCGTGGGCGATGGCATTGTGCGAGTTGGTGCTGAGGTTGCCCGTGACCACGCCCATGAAGTGCTTGACGGACGCCGTCGCGCCGTAGGTGGCGTGGTGGGATTTCAACACCGGCACGTTGATGAACTTCAGGTGCTGGCGGTCATAGGT
>DATKKX010000516.1:0-21846 GCA_035542775.1 Phycisphaerae bacterium
CCGGTGGTCTCAATTCCACCCTGCCTGCCACTGTGCTTAACTGTGACCCGGGGAACGGCGGCTACGACAATGGCGCCACCACCGGGACGATTACTTTCCGCACGATCATCCAGGACCAGTTCACCGACACGTATCCCTCCGGGGATCCCTCGGTCGACCATGGCGACCTCCTCACCGATAACGTGACGGTCAGCGGCGATTTGCTTACGGTGACGAATACCGCCAACACGACCGGGTTTTCGGAGGCCGACACCAGCGCTACCAGCGTTCGTATCGCCTTCGGATCCCTGACCAAGACGGTTTATGCCGTAAATGGGGATACCGGCTACGACCTGGCTGACGGCATCGCCACGGGTGACGATATCACCTTCCGCTTCGTCTACACCCTGCCGACGAGCGACTTCGAGACCCTCGTCCTGACCGACTACTTCCCCCTGCCGATCTTCGACATCAGCGACCCGGACGCGAATGGGAGTCCCGGTCCATCCTGGGCGCTGGACGACGTGGTCAGTGCGTCGTCGCCGGCGCCCGGGCATGTCAAGTTCGGGCCGACGGATACCTTCCGCGCTTTGGCGGGGAATTCGGTGAGCTGCTCGGGCGGCGCGCCGGTCGGATCGCCGCCCGCCAATGCCGACGGCACGCCCTGTCTGTCAACCAGCCTGGCCAACAATTCCCTCATCATCAATTACGGCAACTTCGACGACCCGACCAATACCGATACCCAGATCGACCTGCTCTTCACGCTGACGGTGACCGACAAACCGTTCACGGATGGCCTGTTCCTGACGAACCAGGCGCATGCCGACGAGGGCACGACCAACTCCACACCCCAGATCCTCAACCATATCCTGGATTTTAAGATCACGGCGCCTTATCTGGTGTCGGACAAGAGCGCGGTCTCGAGCGACAACCTCGCCGCCACCTTGAGTGCGGCCACACCAAGACCTTTCAACCCTCCGGGCACCAGCGGCCTTCCCTGGACCGGCGGCACGATCAGCTCCAGCCTGTTGTCCACGACGCCGATCAACAGCGACATCTCCGGCGTGGATGCCGGCGACCTGGTACGCTTCGCCATCGTTGTGGAGAACCAGGGCAGCGGCCTGTACGGCGCGTTCGACGTGACCGTGTACGACAGCCTCCCGGCCGGATACATCATCCCCACCGGTGGGCTGCACTTGAAAGTCACGCGCGGCGACGGCACGGACGTCTCCTTCACCTACCTGGGCGGCGGCGGTTCCGGCACCGAGGACGATCTATTCAACAACGGCATCCGGCTGGATGATTCGGGCTCGGTCGGCTCCTGCGAGCACTACAACCCAAGCAACGGACGAAACATTGCCATTATCACTTACGACCTGCAGGTGGACAACAACGTCAATCCCGAGCAGCAGATCGTCAACACCGGCGGGGTGACCTCCTACAGCGGCAAGGAAGGCGGTTCAGACTATACCGGCTCCGGCTCGCTGGAGGATAGTGCCACAACGACGATCGGCTCCCCGTTCCTGGATAAAGTCCTGAGTTCCACCGAGCTCAATAATGCCACCAATAACAATACCCAGGCAGTCGTCGGCGAGCTGGCAACCTATACGTTGACGCTGACCCTGCCCGAGGGCGTGATTCCCGGCGCCACGCTGGTGGATACGCTGGACAGCCGCATGTCCTTCGTCGATGTGCTCAGCGTCACTTTGTCGAGTGGAGTCTCCGCCAGCAACACCATCGACCTGACCGACCCGGCCAACCCGACCCATGTGACCATCGCGGGTTCGTCGGCCAACCAGCTGACCTTCGATTTCGGCACCCTCACCAACCTTAACGATAACACGACCCCGGATACGATCGTCATCGTTCTGCGCGCCGTGGTCCTGAACGTCTCCACCAACCAGGGCGGGGCGACGCTCACCAATACATCTTTATTCAATTGGACGGTCGCCGGGACTGGGCATCAGATCAATCAGCAGACGCCCACGACAGCCGTCACGGTCATCGAGCCGGCGGTCGCGGTGCTGAAGCAGGTCTGCGACGACGCCGCAGACCCGTGCGCAGTGGTCGGCAGCCTGGATGCGGGAGATCCTCTGTTCTATCGCATCCAGCTGACCGGCGACCTGACCGATTCCTACGACCTCACCTTCAGCGATCCCCTGCCCGCAGCAATGGCGAGCCTTCCGGCTCCGGCCATTGTCAGTGTCTCCGGCGCCAACCCGGCGGATTTCCAGATCGCCGGAGGGACCGTGCAGACGGCCGGCTCGGCGAACATCGACCTGGCGCCCGGAGCTTCGATCGTGATCTACGTGCAGGGCACGGTTTCCTATGCCGTCATACCCAGCCAGGTCATCACCAACACCGCCACGGCGCGCTGGACGAGCCTGAACGGGAATGTGACCGGACGCTCCGCGCATAACCTGGCGGATTCCGGTGAGCGCACCGGCGCCGACGGGATAGGGGGTGCCCTGAATGATTATGCCGCGGATAACACTGCCACGGTCAATGTCCTGAATGTCGCACCGGTCAAATCCATCGTCAGCACCTCTGAAGGGCATACTTCGGAGAGCGGGGACGGCTCGGCGGGCAATCCGCGCGATCTGGCCATCGGTGAGGTTATCCGCTACCGTTTGAGCGTCCAACTGCCCGAAGGCAGTTCGCCTGCGTTCATCCTCACCGACACCCTGCCGGCCGGTTTCACCTACCTCGGCGGCGCCAATGTGATCTTCCTCACCACCGATCACAATACCACCGAGCCGCTCGACCTGGCCTTGGCAGACAGCGGGAGTCTGCCGCCGATCTTCGCGGTCCCGCCCGGGCGTGTTTCGGTCGCCGGCCAGAATGTGACCTTCTCACTCGGGGACCTGGTCAACAACGACAATGATGCCGACGCGGAATACGTCGTCATCGACTTCAACGCCCTGGTCAACAACGACGCCAACAACAACAATACGGATCTCGACAACAACTCTTTTACTGTAAGCATCAACGGCAGCCTGGCGGGCACTTCCAACAATATCGGCACGCGCATTGTCGAGCCGATCATCAATTTTAATGGTGGTACCAACAACAAGACGGTCAGCATCGCGGCCAACCCGGATGCGGGCGATGTCGCCACGTATACCGTTACTTACACCAACACCGGCCTGGCGGACGCCTTCGAGGTGCGCGTCCTGGATAACCTGCCCTTCACCTACCTCGACCTGACGGCCGTCAATTCCCCGACCTATAATGCCGCCTGCCAGTCCCCCGGCGTGACCGACGCATCGAACTTGATCACTGACGTTCTTGATCTCACCATCGACCGGGTGCGGGTCGGTTGTACGGTAACGTTTACCTATACCGCCACCCTGCGCACAGCCGTCACCCCCAACCAGACCATCACCAATACGGCCAGTCTCACCTATACCAGCCTCTCCGGGACGGGGACGCAGACGCCCGGTGGGAGTGGTGCCCCCAACGGCGAACGCAACGGCACCTCCGGCGGGGTGAACGACTACAACGGCAGTGATACCGCCCAGATCACCACCCGCACCGTGGCACGCGCCAAGACCCTGGTCGACACCGAGGTGAACGTCGCCGGCAATAACAACACCCAGGCCACGATCGGCGAGATCGTCACCTACCAACTGGTGATCACCGTGCCGGAAGGCACCACCCCCGGCTTGCAGGTCGTCGATACGCTCGGCGCCAACATGGCGGTGACGGACGTGTGCGTCAGCGGCTATCCGGCGGTGGCGGCGCCGATCAGCGCTTCGGCGGCTTTGACCACTTCGCTACCCGGCGGGTTCGCGGATGCCTGCAACGACGGCACCACCCTCGGTACGAACAACCCGCTGATCACCGCTTCCGGAAATGTGATCACCTGGTCGTTGGGCACCGTGACCAATTCGGATACGAACAATGCCAATCCAGAGACCGTCACGATCTTGTACCAGGCAGTTGTGCTTAACCATATCAATAACCAGGCTGGTTTCACCCGGACCAATGCCGCGGTGGTGTCGTGGACGGGGAATTCCCGGCCGGCAGTCGGTGTTGGCGTCGGAATAGTTGAAGCCACCGTGACCACCACCAAGAACGTCTCCGCCGGCCCGTACGATGCCGGGAATGTTGTGACCTACACCATAGCGCTTGCCAATCCGGCCGGCAGCACGACGGCTTTCGACACTACTCTGAATGATCCGCTTTCGTTATCCATCTCCGCGGCTTCGATCATTGCAGTGTCGGGAGGCGGATTCACCCCATCCGATTTCAACGTGACCGGCTGCCCGGGTACGTGTGTCCTCCAGACCGCCGCGGCCGCCGGGATCGATATCTCGGCCAATACCACCGTCACGATCACGCTGGATGCAACCCTCTCGGCTACGGTTCCAGCCGGCCAGATCGTCGGGAACACCGCTGCCACCCGGTGGACCAGCATGAATGGAGTAGTGGGCGACCGTTCGACGTACAACATCAACTCGGAGGAGCGCGATGGGTCCGACGGCCTGCCCGGACCGGGCATCCTGAACGATTACCGCTCACAGGGGACAGTCAGCCTTACTGTGGCCACACCAACCATCGCCAAACAGGCGCCCACGCCGACCCGCTACGCCATCGGCGCGACAGTGACCTACCCCATCCTGGTAACTCTGCCCGAGGGCGTCACCCGCTCCCTGCGCGTGATCGATCAAGTGCCAGCCGGGATGGTCTACGCCGGTTCGAGCGTGGATGACTCGTCCTTTGCGGGTACGGTGAACACCAGCCCGGCCATCTCCCCGGCCAGCCCGGCCGACGGCGACGACGTAACCTTCACCTTCGGCGATACCACCACGACGGACGACAACAATGGCGCCAACAACAGCTTCATCCTGAACGTGACCCTGCGTGTGTTGAACGTCTCTGCCAACCAGATCGGGACCACACTGACCAACGGCGCCGTGCTGCGCTATGTCAACCCGAACACCGGCACGGATGCGCCGGACGTCCCCGGCGGGACGCAGGCCATCACCGTCGCCGAGCCGCGCATCGTCACCGACAAACAGGTCAGCCCGGCAGCAAACGTCCAGGCCGGTACTCTGCTCACCTATACCATATCCTTCACCAACACGAACAATCCGATCACGAACGTCAGCACGGCATACGAGGTCAGCGCCACTGACCTGCTGGCCCAGGGCGTGACCTTTACCTCCCTGACCAGCTGCAACCTCGACACACCCGCCACCGATCTGACCGGTGTGACCACGGTGGACACCTCGACGCCTGGGCAGGTGACCTTCAGCGGCAGCGCCTGGGACGTTCCCGCCGGCAGCGCCATCACCTGCATCTACACGGCCACCGCCCAGTCCGGCCTGTATGTGGACGGCAGCCACGCCAACACCGTCGACGCCGACTGGACCAGTATCGATGGCCCCGATGCCAATGAGCGCAACTACGACGACAGTGTCGTGCGCACCGTCGACGGCACGCAGGATACGGCTACTGCCAGCTTCAATGTCGGCGGGCTGTCGCTTGACAAGACAGTCGACGTCACCCAGGTCGTCATCGGCCAGGATGTCCATTACACCCTGACCCTCAGCGGCCCGACCGGCACCATCCGCAGCGCGGTGGTCACCGATCACCTCCCGGCGGGCTTGATCTACAACAACGATTCGGCCATCAGCGGCCTCGCCTCTTCGCCTTCGCCGGCGGTGAGCGGGCCGGCGGACGGCTCCGGCCCGGTCACGTTGACTTGGACGTTCGGCGATGTGTACAAGAATGCGGCCAATGCCACCATCAGCTATTCGGTGCGTGCCGCCAACGTCGCCACGAATGTGGAAGGCCAGACTCTCCCCAATACGGTCTGGTTCGACCACCACTACGCCGATGGCACGCCTGCGCCGCGGCTGACCGACAGCACGACCGTGACCGTGAGGGAGCCCCTGCTGACGGTAGACAAGATCATCGCCTATATCGATGTCACCCAGGATGCCGGGGATACCGTCATCTACCGGACGACGATCGCGCCGGCGGCCTCCAGTCTTGTGACAGCTTACGACGTCCACTTTACCGATACGCTGCCCGCTGCCGTCCTCCTGGACATCCCATCCATCACGGTCACCGGCGGAACGGTCGCATCCGACTCCTCCTCCGGAAATACCATCGACCTGACGATCGACTCGATCGCAGTCGGTGGTTCGGTCGTCATCGAATACAGCGGCACCATCGCCGGCAGCGTAACCCCGGGTCAGCTTGTCACCAACACCTCCGATGCCACCTGGTGTTCGTTGCATGACACGAACGGCGACAGCGGCACCGTCAGCGGCGAGCGCGATGGTTCGGATGGCTCAGGCGGCCTGAACGATTACGCTGGCAGCGACAATGTCAGCTTTACCGTCGGCAGCTATACCTTCAATAAAAGTATCGTCTCTCCGGCAAGCGGGAAGCTCGCCGTCGGCCAGCTGGTCACGTACGACCTGGCGGTGGTCCTCTCGGAGGGCAGCAGCCCGGCGCCGATCGCGATCATCGACGACCTCCCGCTTGGCCTCGAATACGTGAGCAGCTCGATGCAATTGGTCACCGCGGGCTTCAATGGTACGATCAATCCTTCTGATCCGGTGGTGAGCTGCGCGGCCTCCTGCGGCAGCGGGGATGACGTCACCTTCACCTTCAACAACTCGATCAGCGTGGCTGCCGATAACGACAGCTCCAACAACACATTCCACGTCCGCTTCCAGGCGCGCCTGCTGAACATCAACGTCAACCAGAATAACGCTCCTCTGGATAACCAAGCCAGCCTCCAGATCGGTGCCGGGACGCCGGTGGATTCGAACATCGTCACCGTAACCGTCATCGAACCCGAGCTGCAGGTCCAGAAATCGGTCGACAATCCTGCTCCACGCTATTTGGAGCAAATTACCTTCACGCTCACCTTGTCGCACCTGCCGTCGAGCACGGCCGATGCGCATGAAGTGACTGTGACGGACACCCTGCCGGCAGGCTTGCAATACGTGGCAGGTTCAATCACGGCTCCGGGCGGATGGACGCCGAACGATAGCACTCCTTCCAGCCTTGCCTGGACGGGCGATCTCAGCCTCGCCACCGGCAGCGTCCAGTTCACCTTCAAGGCCACGATAGCCGACCCGCCCGCCAGCCCAGGCGATACCCTGGCCAACAACGTCAACGCGGCCTGGTCGTCGCTGCCCGGGGATGTCAGCTCCGGCCAGCCCGAGGGCGAGCGCGACGGATCCGGCGGGGTCAACGACTACGCGGACAGTGCCAGCCGGGATATCACTTATACCAACGTCGATTACACGTTGACCAAGAGCGACGGCGGCATCACTGCCGTTGCCGGCGGGAATGTGATCTATACCCTGAGTTACAACAATGCCGGAAATCTCGATGCGACCGGCGTCATCCTGACCGAGACCGTACCAGATCACGCCACCTACGACAGTGCGGACAATTCAACCGCCTGGGATTGTGGACCGGTCAATCCGGCGGCTTCTGGAACCACCTGTGCGTTCAGCGTCGGCACAGTGGCGGCCGGCACGGTCGGTTCGGTCACCTTCGTCATAAGGGTGGATAACCCGCTTCCGGCCGGCGTGGATACGCTGACAAACACTGCCAGCATCGACGACGACCACGCCCATGGTCCCAACCCTTCCCCGAAGACGGCCAGCGATACAACGCCGGTGACTGCCGCGCCGGCGCTAGAGGTCACCAAGGATGACGGCTGGGAGATTGTCGCTCCGGGTGCCGAAGTCGACTATACCATCACCGTCACCAACAACGGCGATCAGGATGCGACCGGCGTCCAGCTCGTCGATACCCTCCCGTCCGGGATGACCTTCGTTACCGCCCCAGGTTGCACGACGTGCGGCAGCAGCCAGGTCACCTGGCCGGCCTTCGATTTGGCGGTTGGGGCTTCAAGACAATTCACCGTAAACATCCGGGTGAACGACGCTGCCGACCTGCTGAGTGCGGGCATCACCTTCATAACCAACACGGTCGACGTCCAGGATGATGGCAATAACACTAACGGCACGCCAGTCACGGCGCAGGCGACCGATACCGATCAGATTGCCATTTCGAGTGCCAAGCTGCTGACCGGGACGGAACAGCCGGGTTCTCACAATTTGGATGTCCTGATTGGCGAAGTTTTGGATTACAGCATCACCATGAATGTCCCCAGTGGAACCATCGACCATCTGCAGGCGGTGGACGTGCTCGACAGCGGCCTGGCTTTTGTGGATGTTACCACGATCCAGGTTTCCAACCCGGATGCGGATGGTGCCGGCACGACGGATGATGGCATCTACAGCAACGTGATGACGTTCGACAGTTCCGGCATCTGCACCAACTGCACGGCCGGGACCACCAGCGGGAGCAACCCGTTGGTCGAGAACGAGGGTGGAAAGCTGACCTTCAATTTTGGACGACTCACCAATGATGATCCCACTCAGAAAATCACTGTCGAATATCGCGTCATCGTTCTCAACCTCGCCGCGAACGTCAACGGCACGAGCGGGCTGAACAACCTGGTCACCTGGAGTTGGGAGGGTGGGACACTCTCCGGCGAAGCCGCGGCGGTCGACGTCATCGAACCAAAATTGACCATCGAAAAAACCGTCACCCCCGAGATTGCCGCCCTGGAGAGCACGGTCACCTACAACCTCGAGATCGGACATGACCTCAGCAGCACGGCGCCGGCGTATGACGTGCTGGTGACGGATGCCATTCCGACCGGCCTGGTCCTCGACGAAGCCTCGGTCCAGGTCGTCGGATCCCTGGGCCTTCCTACCCCGACAATTACCACCGGCCCGACGCAGTTGAGCGTCTATTGGTCGGAGTTCCCCCTCGCCAGCACGGCGACGATCACCTTCCAGGCCCAATTTATCGGGCCGAGCCCCGTGGTCAACACGGCCAATGTCGAATGGTCGAGCATCCAGATCGATCCACGCCAACACCTGTTGCCCTTCTCGGATTACAATGTGCATTCCACCGAGCGGCGCTACGACCCGGTCATTGGGGGAGGAGTAAACAATTATCGCACCAGCGCTTCTGTCACCCTCAGGCAGCCAGTGTTGCCCCAGACCGGTTTTGCGCCCGGCGAATTAACTGTCCTGCCGCAGCAGCCCTCCGACAGCCGTTATCTTGCCATGGGCGACCTGTGGCTGGAAATTCCGGCCCTTGGCGTCCGGGTGCCGATCATCGGCGTTCCAAGCGGCTCGAACGGCTGGGACCTGACCTGGCTCTGGGATCAGGCCGGCTACCTGGAAGGCACGGCGTATCCGACCTGGACGGGAAATTCCGTCCTCACCGCACATGTCTACCTGTCCGATGGTTCACCGGGACCTTTTGTGAATTTGAAGACTTTGTATTGGGGGCAGCAGGTGATCGTCCACCTGGGCAGGCAGAAGTATATTTACCAGGTCCAGGACGTCCGCCGCGTGTGGCCGGACGATAATACCGTCCTGGCGCATCAGGCTGATCCCACCCTGACCCTGATCACCTGCCAGGACTATGATCCGGTCAGGCAGACTTATCGCTATCGCATCGCGGTACGCGCCGTGCTGGTCAAGACGGAAGCGGATGCAAATGCATCCAGTCGACCGGCTGGAGGTTACTGACACCGGAAAGTCGAATAAAAAACGGACGACAAAAAGCTCGCGCAGATTTTTCCAGCGGGAGCTTTTCTTTTGTTATCTATCGTCCGCCAAGCGAGGGAAAAGTTCGGGTTCGCAAATCCTCCGTTATGCTATACTGTTAGGCGAGGATGGACATATGACCGAAAACAATGCCACCGTTTCAACCGCGCGCGCCGACCCCCGCCAGTCCCAATTGAAAGACTACCTGATCAACTCCGTCACGCAGCAGATGCAGAGTTTATCTCCCCAGCAGCAGCAGGATCGCCAGGCGGTCCGCCAGCTGGTCCTGCGGGTGCTGGAAAGTTCCAAGGCGGAGCTGCGTCCCGAGGTCCGCGAGAAAATCGTGGACGGGTGCGTCGCCGATCTGATCGGTTATGGTCCGCTCGAGCTCATCTTGCGCGACCCGGAAGTCAGCGAGATCATGGTCAACGGCCACAACCGGGTCTTCGTCGAGCGCAACGGGGAACTGCTCGAGACCGATGTCAGGTTCGACGACGATGCCCAGGTGATGCGCATCATCGACCGGATCCTCAACCCGCTCGGCCGCCGCGTGGATGCCGACAACCCCAGCGCCGACGCCCGTCTGCCGGATGGCTCGCGGGTCAACGTGGTCATCCCGCCCGTGGCCGTGGACGGCCCGCAGATCACCATCCGCAAGTTTCTCCAGACCAAGATGGAGATGGACGATCTGGTCAAGATGGGCGCCCTGACCCAGTACATGGGCAAGTTCCTGGAAGCCTGTGTGGTGACGCGCCTGAACATCCTAGTCACCGGGAACACCAGTTCGGGCAAGACCACGATCCTGAACGTGTTGTCCAGCTTCATCCCCGATCGTGAGAGGATTGTCACCATCGAGGACGCGGTCGAGCTGAAGCTCAAGCAGCGCCACGTCGTCCGCCTGGAGACCAAGCTCCCCAACGTGGACGGCAGCGGCGCGGTCAGCGTCCGGGACCTGGTGCGCAACGCCCTGCGCATGCGCCCGGACCGGATCGTCGTCGGGGAGGTACGCGGCGGGGAGGCAATGGACATGCTGCAAGCCATGAACACCGGCCACACCGGCTCGATCACCACCCTGCACGCCAACTCACCGCGCGATGGCACCTCCCGGCTGGAGACGATGGCCATGATGGCCGGCCTGGACATGCCCCTGCTGGCTGTCCGCAAGCAAATTGCTGCGGCGATCAATCTCATCGTGCACCTCGCCCGCCTTCCGGATGGGACACGGAAAATGACCCACATCACCGAGTTGTCCGGCATGGAGGGGGAGGTGATCACGCTCACCGATATCTTTAAATTCGAACAGACCGGTGTCGCCCCGGACGGAAAAATTCTCGGCCAGCTGCGCCCGACCGGGATGCGCCCCTTGTTCAGCCCCCGTCTGGAAGCCGCCGGTTATAAGCTGGGCGGCGAGTTCTTCGGTTTGGGATTATGATCGCTGGTCGTTCTGACATGATATAATTTCCCTGATATTACTCACGTGAACGGAGGAGAAATGGAAATCACAACCCAGCGATTCAAACACTGTGATCTGGTGAGCGTTAAGGGTAAAGTCGACAGCTACACTGCCCCCGATCTGATCAAGGCGTTCACGGTGATCAACAACGAAGGCCGCTTCAAGATCGTCCTCGATTTGGGCAAGCTCGAGTATATGTCCAGCGCCGGTTTTCGCGCCCTGCTGGTCGGCCAGCGGACCTGCAAACGCTACAACCGCGGCGAGGTCGTCCTGGCTTCAGTCCCGAAGAAAATCCTCGAAGCCTTCGAACTGACCGGCTTCACCCCCCTCTTCAAGTTTTATAATGACGTTACTTCCGCAGTAGGTAACATCTAGCCCGTTTCGTTCCTCGTCTCATGTGAGGCCGCCTCTCCCGTGGATCATTTCATGAGGCGGCCTCTGGTTGTCCCGATGCGTACCACCATTTTCCCGGCAAAATTCGATCAACTGGAAGCCATACGAAAATTCGCTGGCCAGGCTGCCAGGGATATGGGCATGGACGACTCGGATATTTACACCGTGGAACTGGCTGTCGATGAAGCCTGCACGAATATCATCGAGCATGCCTACCGCGGGATCAAAGGGGGGGATATCGAATGCACCTGCGATGCCCAGGCCGAAAGCCTGACCATCATCCTCCGGGATCATGGCAAACCATTTAACCCCTCTTCGGTACCATACCCGAACCTGGATGCGGAGCTCAAAGACCGCAAGGTCGGCGGCCTGGGCGTCTATATAATCCGCAAGCTGATGGATGAGGTGCACTTCGAGCCGTTGGGTGAGAGCGGGAATGTGCTCACCCTAATCAAGCGGTGGAGTCGGCAGTGAGCAAAAGTCGCACCCCTTCCCCTTCCGCCTGGCGGCAGGTCATCTTGTTGGGAGAGCAGCTGCTCGAGGCTCCCGACCTTGCCTCCCAATGCGATCTGATTCGCAAGGCCGCAGCCGCCTTGCTGAAAGCCCGGTCCGATCTCTGGCTGGAGGAGCGTTTGTTCCGCCTGCCCGGCCTGAACCTAACTCCTTTGTTCGAGGAAAAGCCGCCCTCGGAGCTGATGCGCCTTGCACTGGAGACCTCCAGCCTGCATTTTAGCAGGCGTGACACGGACCCTGAAATTGCCTGCCCGCTCCGGAATCAGGATCTGACCTTTGGCGTTCTCCATCTGCGGCGAAAGTCGGGCGAGAAATTCCGCAAGCCGGATGTCGAGCTGCTGGAAGGCCTGGCCGGTCATGTGACGCTTGCCCTGGTGGCCTCCCATCGATTCGCCGTCGAGCAGTGGCGCATCGAGCAGTTGACCCTCGTGCGCCGGGTCAGCGCCCAGATCGCCAACGTGCTGGACCTGGAAAAACTGACCGGTCAGGTGACCAGGCTGATCCAGCGTACTTTTCATTACTATTACGTTTCCATTTTCACCGTCGAAAAGGATGGGGGCGGGTTGTGCTTCCGGGCGAGCGCCGGGCCAGCCGGGCGGCGGGGAAAACGCCGTCGTTCCCCCGTCTTGCAGGTCGAACCCGGGCAGGGACTGATCGGCATCGCGGCAGAGACGGGGGAGGAAATCGCCTCCAATGACGTCCTCACGGAGCCCCGCTATCGATACCTGGATATGCTTCCCGATACACGCTCCGAGGTCGTGCTGCCGATTAAGATTGAGGCGCAGATTTTGGGCGTCTTGGACATCCAGTCCAACCAGCCGGACGCCTTCCATCCGAACGATTTGCTCGTCCTGCGCGCCCTGGCCGATACCATTGCCATTGCGATCAATAACGCGCGCCTGTACGGTGATCTGCAGAAGCGTGTCGAGCATCTGGCCCTTGTATCCGAAGTGGGGGAGGACATCAGCTCGATCATGCTGCTGGATGAGCTGCTCGGCAAGGTCGCGGCGTTGATCCAGGAACGCCTGGGTTATCCGTACGTGCACCTTTTTACCGTCCATCCCAACCGGCGGCAGATCATTTACGAAGCCGGCAGGGGAGCGCTTGACCAGTCATTGAAAGGCTTCGTCCTGGATCTGGACCGGGCTGAAGGCATCATCCCCTGGGTGGCGCGCAACGGCCAGCCGATCCTGGCGAACGACGTGAGCCTGGAATCGCGCTACCGTCCTTCCCCCTTCCCGCCGGATGACACGCAGTCCGAGCTGGCCATCCCGATGATTTTCGACAGCCAGGTGGTCGGGGTTCTCGACCTGGAAAGCGACCAGAAGAACGCCTTCACCGAGGACGACCGCTTCCTGCTCATCTCCCTGGCCGACAGCATCGCCGTCGCCGTCCACAATGCCGACCTGTATCGCACCGAGCGCTGGCGCCGCCAGGTGGCCGACAGCCTGCGGGAGGTTGCCGGTTTGCTCTCGACGGACTTCGGTGTGGACGAGGTCCTGGATCGCGTCCTGCACGAGCTGGAGCGCAACCTGCCGTCGGACGTCTCGTCCATCTGGCTTGTGGAAGGGGAGCAGCTCTATCTGGCGCATATTCACGGTGCGGACAACATCGAAGTCGAGGCGGCGGCGCGGCACTGGCCCGAGTCCTACGATTATCTGGCCGCCACGCTGGCGGCTGCGGAGCCGGTCGTGCGCAAGCCGGAGGATCCCATCGGCCCCACCGGTCTGGCCTGTGGTTTTTCGGCTGACTATTCTTCCATCGCTGCGGCGTTGCGCGCCGGTGACCGGCCGCTGGGTGTGCTGACCCTTTCCCACCACACGCCCAACCGCTATGGCCACGAGGCCCAGGCCATTACGGCCACCTTCGCCAGCTATGCCGCGGTGGCGATCGAAAACGCCCGCCTGTATGACACCGCCCAGGAACAGGCCTATGCCTCGGCTGCCCTGTTGCAGGTCGCCCAGGCGGGGGCGAATTCGCAGGACCTGGACGAAGCCATCGCCACGATTACCCGCATCACCCCCATCCTTGTCGGGGTGAAGGCCTGTGCCGTCTACCTATGGGAGGCTGACCAGTTCAGGCCGGTCGAATGCCACGGCTTTTCCGAGGCGGCACAGGCTGTCCTGTGGGGCCGGAACTTTGCGGCAGGCGATTTCCACCTCCTGGACAGGGTCCGTGAGAGCACGCAATCCGTGGTCGGGTTGCTGACCCCGGTCAGCCTGGAAGACTGGCTGGATCCCGAACTGGCCGGGACGGAAGAGGAAACCAGTTTTGCCCTCCAGACGGGCGAGCACCTGCTGATCGGTTTTCCCTTGATCATCAAAAACGACTTCTATGGCGTCTTGCTGGTGGAAGAGACCTCCGATGCCATCCGCTTCCGCCAGAAACGCTACGAGATCGTCACCGGCATTGCCCAGCAGGTGGCGCTGAGCATCCAGAATGAGCACCTGCAGCAGGAGATGGTCTCCCGCGAGCGTCTCGAACACGAGGTGGCGTTGGCCCGGCAGATCCAGGAAACCTTCCTGCCCGATCACCTGCCGCAGTTCCCGAACTGGGACCTCGCTGCGACCTGGAGGCCGGCACGGCAGGTCGGAGGGGATTTCTACGATGTGTTCGAGCTGGCGGGGGGCAGGTTGGGTTTGTTCATCGCCGATGTCTCGGACAAGGGCATCCCCGCCGCCCTGTTCATGGCCATGACGCGCACCCTGGTGCGAGCCGTCGTGTACGATACGATCTCGCCGGCTGAGGTGATGCGGCGGGTTAACGAATTGATCATCCCCGACAACCAGCAGAGCATGTTCGTGACGGCGGCATACGGTGTGTTGACCCTTGCCTCTCATGAGCTGGTTTATGCCAACGCCGGTCACAATCCCCCCATCTGGTGGTGTGCCCAAACCGGGAAGCTCGAAACCTTGCGCCGGACCGGTGCGGCGCTGGGTGTTTTGGAGAAAGCTCCGATGGAAGAACGCTCCATCCGCCTGGATCCCGGCGACACCCTGCTGCTCTATACGGATGGTTTGACCGAAGCCTTTTCGCCGGAAGGCGAGACCTACGGCGAGGAACGTTTATTTGCGCTGATGCCATCGATCTCCGCTACGCCGCTGGGCGAGTTTTTGGAGCGCATCGAGAATTCCGTCGCTGAATTCATGGGTCCCGTGCCGGCGGCGGACGATTTGACCATGCTGGCGTTGAAAAGGTCGGCCTGAGACGGCCCCGGAGGCGGCAATCCCCGGCCAGAGGTTCAGACAACCCCTTTTCAAACGGCAATTCAAGCCCGGCAGGCGATCAGGGCTGCCTTTAAAAGCCCGATTTGGCCTCATGGTATAATACGCACGCTTACCGGGTGCTGCGTAGCTGGCTGAGCCAACCCCCCATACTTTACGGGCAATTCGAACAGGAAAAGTTCGGAAAATTACGCACGAAGAGCAGAACCGCTTTAAGGAGCATCGCACTTGGCTTTCAACCCACTCAATTGGCTATTGGGTCTTTTTTCCCTGGATGTAGGTATAGACCTAGGAACAGCCAATACATTGGTCCATGTCCGGGGAAAGGGAATTGTCATCAATGAGCCGTCCTGGGTTGCCATGGATAAACGTACACGCATTCCCCTGGCGATCGGCCTGGAAGCCAAAGAGATGGTCGGGCGTACGTCGGGCACGATTGTAGTTGTCCGCCCGTTACGCGACGGGGTGATTTCGGAGTTTGAGATCACGGAGGCGATGCTGGAGTATTTTATCGGAAAAGTCCACGAGCAAAGTGTGGTCCCCCTGCCCCGGCCGCGGGTGGTTGTCGGGATTCCCTCCGGCGTGACCGAAGTCGAGAAGCGCGCCGTCTACGACGCTGCCATGTCCGCCGGGGCGCGTGAGACCTTCCTGGTCGAAGAGCCGACGGCGGCCGCCCTGGGCGCCGGCCTGCCGATCGGCGAGACGCGCGGCAGCATGATCGTGGACATCGGCGGCGGCACCACCGAGTTGGCCGTCATGTCGATGGGCGGTGTGGTCGTCTCACGCTCCCTGCGCGTCGCCGGGGACGAAATGGACGAGGATATCGTCCAGTACATCCGCAACAAGTACAACGTGCTGATCGGCGAGCGGGTCGCCGAACAGATCAAGTGGAATATCGGTTCGGCCTTTCCCCTGCCGGTCGAGAAGACGGTAGAGGTGCGCGGCCGGAACATGGTCACGGGCCTGCCTGAATCGATCGAAATCTCGTCGGTCGAGGTCCGCGAAGCGCTCACCCAATCCGTGCTGGTCATCGTCGAGACAATCAAGGATGCCCTCGACGAAGTCCCGCCCGAAATCGTCTCGGATTTGATGGACATTGGCATCTGCCTGTCCGGTGGCGGTGCGCTGCTCCAGGGGCTGGCCGATCGCCTGTCCGACGAGCTGCGCCTGCGCGTCTGGGTCGCCGAGGATCCGCTGACCTGCGTCGTGCGCGGCGCGGGGATGATCCTGGACGACTTCGCCGGTCTCGGCCGTTACCTGGTCGGCCTGGAACGCGGCAGCACGCGTCATTCGTAGCCGCGCGCCTTTCCTTCCCGGACCGGGCTTGGCTCTTACTTATGAAACCTGGTTTTCCCCGTTCCCTGCAATCCATTATCATCGTACTTGTCTCGATCGGATTGATCGCCCTTGCCCTGGGCGGTTATTTTACCTCGGCCACCGACTGGTTCAGCCGGCTGATCGTCAATATGCAGACTGGCGTTTCCGCCCGCTATATGGCTTTGGTCGACTTCCTAACCGTACCGCGGGACGTAGCCTCGCTGCGACAGCAAAACAGCGAGTTGGAGGCCGAGGTTGCCCGCCTGCAGACCCAGGTGATCGACCTCCAGCAGCGGGTCACGGAGACGAACATCCTCTCCGCCCTGGTGAACTTTGCCCGTGCCAATCCCGCTTACACATATAAGGCAGCCGCCGTGATCGGCCGGGACCCGAGCCCGTTCCTGCGCTACGTCATCATCAACACCGGTTCGAACGACGGCATCCGCAGCGGCATGCCGGTCGTCACCGACCAGGGCCTGGCGGGGCGCGTCGACGCGGTCCTGGCCGAGGCGGCGCGCGTCCAGCTGATCACCGACCCGGCTTCAGTCGTCAACGTCCGCCTTCAGGCTTCAAACACGGATGCACAGCTGGTCGGTTCGGTCACCGGCGATCTGTCCCTGGACATGATCTCGCAAGACGCGACCGTCCAGATCGGGGATGTCGTCCTGACCTCGGGCCTCGGCGGAGGTTACCCACCGAATTTGCTGGCGGGGCAGGTGGTCAGCGTGCGCAAGCTGCCGACCGAGTTGTTCCAGCAGGCGGCGTTGCAGCCCAACGTGGATTTCAACCGCCTGCAGTTTGTCCTGGTGATCACCAATTTCAACCCGGTGGACATCACCCCTTTGCTTGCAACCCCCGGTCCATAAGCATGTGGGCCAGCCTTGTTTCCATCCCGGTCCTGGGGCTGGCGGTGATGCTCCAGACCACGATCCTCAGCCGCATCAACCTGCTGAGCGGCAATGCGGACTTGATCCTTCTCATCCTGGCTGCCTGGGCATTGCAGGAACGGGTGAAGCATGCCTGGGTCTGGGCGCTTGTGGCCGGCGTTTTGATCGCTTACGTCTCCGGCCTGCCGTGGTATATTTACTTGATCAGTTATCTGACCGTCGTCGGCGTGGCTAGATTGCTGACCAGAAGCGTATGGCAGGCGCCGTTGCTGGCGATGTTCTCGGTCAGCCTTATCGGTACCCTGGTGTTACAGATGAGCACATTTGTTACCCTGACCCTTTCGCAAGTCCAGTTATCCCTGGGGGAGGTGCTGGCGAAAATCGTGCTGCCCAGCCTCCTGCTCAACCTGCTCTTGGCCATTCCTGTCCATGCCTTGATCCGCGACCTGGCGGAACGGCTCTTCCCGATGGAGGCGGAGCCATGACCACGAGCCGGGGCGCAGCCCGCATGCAAAGCTGGCGCTATCTTGTGATCTACGCGCTGATTGGGGTTGTGACGATCCTGTTCGTCGGGCGTTTGTTCGTCCTGCAAATCCTCCAGGGGCGTGATTGGGCCTCCCGCTCGGACAGCAACCGGACCACCACGGTCACCTCTTCCCCTCCGCGCGGGATCATCTACGACCGCAACGGCATCATCCTGGCCCGCAACGTCGCCTCGTATAATATCGTCATCACGCCGGCCTATCTCCCGGACGACGAGGGGGACATCCAGAATATTTATCGTCAACTTTCCAATCTGACGGGCATACCGATCAGCAGCGGGACGGTGGAAGAAGCCAAGCTGCTCAAAGCCTGCACGCCCGGGCCGGGTATTCAACAGTGGGTCGACCTGGGAGCCTCGAACGCACCCTATGATCCCGTCCCGATCGATTGCAGCGTCAGCGAGCAGATCGCCATGACCGTGCGCGAGCACGAGGCGGAATGGCCGGGCGTCGGCCTGGACATCCAGCCGGTGCGTGATTACCCCACCAACTCGTTGACGGCGAACATCATCGGATTCCTGGGGCCTATCCCGGCCGCCCTCGAGAAGTTCTACCGCCAGCAGGGTTTCCTTCCCGGACGGGACAAGGTCGGTTATGCCGGCGTGGAACTGTCGATGGACGACGTCCTGATCGGCAAGCCCGGTAAACGGGTGGTCGAGGTAGACGTGGCCGGACAGGTGCTGCGCAACCTCCAGCCTCCGGTGGTGGCGGTGCCGGGAAAGAATATCATCCTGACCATCGATACGCGCCTTCAACAAGCCGCCCAGGCGGCACTGGTTTCGAACATCGATTCGTGGAATGCCTATTTCGGCACCATCCGCATCTCCAGCGGTGTGGTCATCGCCTTGAATCCGAAAACCGGGGAAATACTGGCGATGGCCCAATACCCCACGTATGAGAATAACCGCCTGGCACGCATCATCCCGGAGTACTATTACACGCAGCTCGAGCAGGACCCGCGCCACCCCTTGCTCAACTATGCCGTGCAGACCGAATACCCGCCCGGCTCGACCTTCAAGCTGGGCCCGGCAACTGGGGCGTTGAATGAGGGCGTCGTGACGCCCACCACGATCATCGATGCGCCCGGCCAGATCGTCCTGACCAACACGTATTCACCGACCGACCCGGGCTCGCAGCAGATCTACCGCGACTGGTCTTACGATACCAACCCGGCCGGCCTTGGGAAGATCAATTTCCTTCAGTGCATCGCCTTTTCCAGCGACGCGTGCTTTTATAAAGTCGGCGGTGGGTACAAGACGGAAATCCCGGAGGGGGTGGACATGCAGCGCATCCAGCAGTACGCCCGGGCACTGGGCTACGACGAGCAGACCGGCATCGAGCTTCCCGGCGAATTACCCGGCTTGGTCCCGGACCCGACCTGGAAGCGCCGCTTCGAGGGGGAGAACTGGTCGACAGGCGACACCTATCTCGCCACCATCGGCCAGGGGTATGACCTGGCCACGCCGCTGCAGGTCCTACTTTCGGCAGCCACGATTGCGAACAACGGCAGGCAGATGCAGCCGACCATCATCCGCCAGATCGTCGACAACGAAGGCAATGTGATCCAGCCCTTCACGCCGCGTCTGCGCTGGGACATTACTACGGACCCGATCATCCAAGACCTGCAATGCAAATACGGTCTTTGCACGCCCACCGGCCTGATGAAGGCCGTCCAGCCCTGGGTCGTGCAGAGCGTAAAACAAGGCATGCGCCTGGCGGTCGCCTTACCGGGAGGCACGCTCAACCACACTTTTTCTTTTGCCAACTATCCGATTGCCGTGGCCGGGAAGACCGGCACGGCGGAGTACTGCGACGACGTTGCCAAGGCGCGCAACCAGTGTTCGTTTGGCAACTGGCCGTCACATGCATGGACGGTGGCCTTTGCACCTTACGATGATCCTGAGATTGCGATCATCACTTTCCTCTATAACGGCATCGAAGGCGGCAGGACGGCTGCTCCCATCGTGAAGTCGGTCATGGACGCTTATTTCGAGCTCAAAGCGATCGACATCGCCCAGGGGATCACCGGCAGCAATCCCTAGATGGGTCAACACCGGCCCGCCTGACCGTACCCGATTCTTTCTATCCTGGAATGGGGCTTGTCTGACCTGAAGATCGCTGCAATGGGGGGACGTAAAAAGCAGTATAATTTCGGGAAATATGGACGAGACTCCTTCCTTGATCCAGATCAAAGGTCTCCGGGACGGTCTCCTGATCACCTTGGGGGATGCTCCCTGGCCGGAGCTTGAGGCGGCTTTCATCAAGCACATCGACGACCAGCCGTCCTTTTTTCAGGGGGGGCGGGTGACCCTGGATGTTGGCCTTCAAGTTTTGCGTGTAGCCGAGCTTTCCAAGCTGCGTGACCTTCTTTCGGAACGGGGCATCTCCCTCTGGGCGGTCCTGAGCGAATCCGCGATCACGGAGACGACCGCCCAAAACCTCGGCCTGGCAACCCGTTTGGGGAAACCGCGCCTGTCCGAGGTCCAGCCCTCAAGTGAAGAGGTCCCGGCGAACGCGGCCCTGTGGGTGCAGCAGACCCTACGCTCGGGGCAGCGCATCGAGTATGAAGGCCATGTGGTTGTACTGGGGGACGTCAACCCCGGAGCGGAGATCGTCGCCAGTGGCAGTGTCATCGTCTGGGGCAGACTGCGCGGCGTGGTTCAGGCGGGGGCGGGCGGCGACGAGCAAGCCGTAGTTTGCGCATTGGAGATGTCGCCCACGCAACTGCGCATTGCCGGCGAGATTGCCGTCTCGCCCAAGAAGGATAAGGACAGTCAGCCGGAAATTGCCCACTTGCGCGATGGGCACCTGGTGGCTGATCCCTGGCAGGCTAATATCTGATTGGGACGGTGACATGACAGCTAAAGTAGTGACGATCACATCCGGAAAAGGCGGCGTAGGCAAGACCACCGCGGTGGCCAATCTTGCCGTGGCATTGGCGGCTCGCAATCAAAAGGTGACCTGCGTCGATGCCGATATCGGCCTGCGCAATCTTGACGTCGTCATGGGGCTGGAAAATCGCATCGTCTACGACCTGGTCGATGTGGTCGAGGGCCGCTGCCGATTGCGCCAGGCCATGATCCGCGATAAGCGCGTCCCCGAGCTTTACTTGATCCCCGCGGCGCAGACGCGTGACAAGACCGCCGTTTCGCCCAGCGACATGGTGCGCCTGTGTGATGAGCTGCGTCCGGAGGTGGACTGGATTCTGATCGATTCGCCCGCCGGCATCGAGCGTGGCTTCAAGAACGCCATTGCGGCTGCCGACCGCGTCCTGCTCATGACCAACCCGGAAGTCTCGGCAGTACGGGATGCAGACCGGGTGGTCGGCCTGCTGAATTCGGAAGGTAAAGATACCCCCTCCCTGGTGATCAACCGACTCAACCCGGTGATGGTCAAGCGCGGCGACATGCTCTCGGTCGAGGACGTGCTCGACCTGCTGGCGATCGACCTGATCGGGATCGTCCCGGAGGACGAGAACGTGATTGTCGCCTCGAACAAAGGCCAGCCGCTTTCGCTGGACTCCAAGAGCAAAGCCGGCCTGGCTTTCCAGAACATCGCCCGGCGCCTGATGGGCGAACAGGTCCCCTTCATGGACCTGGATTCACCCGGCCTGCTGCAGCGTCTGTTGGGGAGGATTTAACATGGGATTCTTCTTTGGACGTAAAAAGAGCGCCCACAACGCCAAGGAACGCCTGCAGTTGGTCCTGATCCACGATCGGGCCGATTTGACGCCCGGCGAGCTGGATGCCCTCAAGGACGACCTGATCGAGACCATCTCCCGGCATATCGAGATCGATCCCGCCGCGGTGACCATCAACCTCGCCCAGGACGGCCGCTCCCAGCGGCTGGTTGCGGACATCCCCCTGCGCAATGCTGCCCGCCACCGTCCAAGGTTTTAACCGCGCTTAATCTTCAGGTCGTATAATCCTC
>DATKKX010000517.1:0-3170 GCA_035542775.1 Phycisphaerae bacterium
CCTCCAGTGTCGCTTCGACCTTGCGGACCAACGCTACGGCCCAGTTCGTCGCCGCGGCGCAGTCCGACACCGCCGGTTCGGCGACCCCCGCTGCCATTGCCACTCCGGCAGCCCAACCTACCGGAGCCGATACGGTGCCCACCGCGCAATCCGCCTTCGGAGACTCCCCCTGGCTCTCCAATCCGACCGGATCGGGCGATCACGGCTACACCTGGCAGTTCAATCCGATCTATTTCGCGACCGACCAGACCGCGCAGACCATCGCCAATCTGGTCGGCGGTACCGTGGTCACCAAGAATGCCATGATCGGCGATGCCGACGGGCCGCTCCACCAGGACGAGATGAACAACATGGTGCAACTCGCAAGCGGCGCGCTCATCAACCCCGGCCTGGTAGCGGATTTCTATAACCACGGCTACTCGCAGGCCCGCATCGATCAAATGATTCAGGAAGAAGTGAAAGGGGCAGTGGCCGTATGATACGCGCCCTCTACAGCGCTGCCAGCGGCATGAACGCCCAGCAGCTCAACGTCGACAACATCGCCAACAACCTGGCCAACGCCAATACCGCCGGCTACAAGACCCGCCGCGCCCAGTTTCAGGACTTGCTCTACCAGAATATGGTGCAGCCCGGAGCCAACTCCGGACAGCAGACCACCGTGCCCGCCGGCCTGCAACTTGGCCTGGGCACCCGCGCTGCTTCCAATGAGATCATCTTCACCCAGGGCAATTTCACGCAGACCAACAACCCCTACGACGTCGTGATCCAGGGCAACGGCTTCTTCCAGATCCGGCGCGCCTCGGGCGACCTGGCCTACACCCGCGACGGTTCGTTCCAGTTGGACAAAAACGGCAACCTGGTGACCTCCAGCGGCGACCCCGTGGAGCCGCAGATCACCATTCCGTCGAACGCCCAATCGGTCACCATCGCGCCCGACGGCACGGTCAGCTATCTGCTGCCCGGGCAGACCGCCTCCCAGACCGCCGGCCAGTTCCAGTTGGCGTTGTTCCAGAACCCCGCCGGACTCAACAGCATCGGCAAGAACCTCTACCAGGCGACCGACGCTTCTGGCGATCCCACCGTGGCGGCTCCCGGCGGCCAGGAAGGGCTCGGCAGTCTGCTGCAAGGCTACACCGAACAGTCCAACGTCAGCATCGTCGAGGAGTTTATCAACCTGATCGTGGCGCAGCGCGCGTATGAGGCCAATTCCAAGGTCGTCAAGGCCGCCGACGACATGTATCAGCAGGTGAATAATCTGCGGCAATGACGTCCGATCGCAGCCGCGTGAAGCCGGGTGAACTCCGGCGCGGCGGTTGCCGACCGCCGCTCCAGCCGGCAGGCAGCCGGCCGCAAGGCGCTTCGCGGGCCAACTGTCTCCGGGTTTTGAAGGGCATGATTTTCTTGTGGTGTCTGGTGCGATTCGCTCCCGCCCAGACACCAGCCTGTCTGTCTGTGGAGGGCGACCGCATTCTGGCCAAAGACCTTGCGGCCTCCCTCCCCGCCTTCCAGGCGATCGCTCCCGATACCGTTCTGGGCAACGCTCCGCAGCCCGGCTCCGACCGCGTTTTTCACGCTCCCGAACTCGCTGCCATCGCCCGCCGTTATTCCCTCTCCCTGGAAGATCCCTCTGACGTCTGCTTTGCCTGGCCGATGGAGCCACTCAGCGCTCCGCGCGTTCTCTCCGCTATGCGTACGGCGCTGGCGCTGCCCGAAGCAGAGATCGCGATCGCCGAATTCACCTCCAATCCCGTGCCTCGAGGCCGCCTGGAGTTCGCCCGCGAACGCCTCACGGCGCCTCCCGGACCCGACCAGCGCGCACCTGTGCTGTGGCGCGGAGACGTCATCTATGGCGATGGCCACCGCTACCCCGTCTGGGCACGCGTCCGCATCACGGCCCGCTGCACGCGCGCTGTCGCCACCGAAGCGCTGCACGCCGGGCGAGCCATCGAAGCCCGCCAGGTTCGTGCCGAAACCGCTGCCTGCTTCCCCGCCCCGGATAAGATCGCCTCGGCGCCGGACCAGGTCGTGGGCCGCAAGCTTCTCCGTCCGCTGTCCGCCGGCGATCCGATCCGCCGCGACTGGCTGGTCGACTCCAACGACGTCAACCGCGGCGATGTCATCCAGGTGGAAGTGCGCAGCGGCGCCGCTCACCTGGCGTTCACCGGCAAAGCCGAATCCGGCGGCCGCACAGGCGATCTGATCGCCGTGCGCAATCCGTCGAGCAGGCGCGTCTTCCAGGCCCGCATCGACGGCAAAGGCAAGGCCATAGTGCTGACCGAGTACTCCAAGGTGGAATAATATGCTCTCGCAAACCTTCCGGCTCTTCTCCGTGTGCGCATTGATGGCGGCCCTGCCGCTCGCGGCGGCCAGCAAGAAAAAGGCGCCCGAAGTCAGCGCCCTCGACCGCTATCTGCAGGAAGCGCTGAAACAGGCACCGGTGCCGACGCAGCCCTCGGCCGGTTCCCTGTGGTCGCCGGCATCGCGCCTCACCGATGTCGCCAGCGACGTCCGCGCCGCGCAGGTCGACGATCTGGTCACCATCGTCGTCAACGAGCAGGCCTCCGCCGTCGCTACGGGCCAGACCAAGACCGCCCGATCCTCCAGCGCCAAGAGCCAGGTTGCGGCCCTCGCCGGAAAGAAGAGTCCCGGCGGAGCCGCCCAGAATCTGCTGGACCTGAACTCGGCGACCACACTCGATGGCCAGGGCACCACCGGGCGCAGCGCCACCCTCACCACTACGCTCAGTGCCCGCGTTACCCACGTGCTGCCCAACGGCTACCTGGTACTCGAAGGCACCAAGGATACACAGGTCAATTCCGAGCATCAGATGGTTACGGTGCGCGGCGTCATCCGCCCCACCGATCTTTCCACCGGCAACGTCATCAACTCCAACCAGATCGCTCAAATGGAAATCAAGATCAACGGCAAGGGCGTGGTCAACGACGCCGTCCGCCGGCCCAACATCCTCTACCGCATCCTGCTGGGCCTGCTGCCGTTCTGAGAATCCTTATGAAACTCCTGTTCACCGGTCTGTTTCTCCTGAGCCTGCTCCCGCTGCCACGCGCGGGAGCGGCGGTGCGTTTGAAAGAACTGGTGACGCTGGAAGGCGTCCGCGACAACCAACTCATGGGCTACGGCCTGGTGGTGGGTCTGAACGGCACCGGAGACCG
>DATKKX010000518.1:0-16237 GCA_035542775.1 Phycisphaerae bacterium
CAACATCTCAACTGCTTGTGCGGTAGCGCGTTTCTGCTCAAATCTGACCTGCCGTGAAAAAAGGAGCCGACCGTGCCCCCTTCTCCCTCTGAGCCGCGGCCGACCGTGGGGCGAATTGGATTGGGTGCAGATGATAGTCAAGCGCTTGTCGCTGGAATCCACGCTGCGAAATCCCGGCCGACGCCGGGGAAAAAGCAGAAATGAGTAGCGACCCCTTTTCCTTCCTTATGGCATCCTTGAGAGGAGGACAGACGCGCAGGCGAAGGGGGACGCGGATGAGACCTGTTCGACGCCAGGGCTCAATGGCCGTGGGAGTATCTGCGGCGCGGTGGCGGAGTGCCGTCGGCTGACGGTGGGGGCTCGGGCTTGGGCTCGATCCGCTCCACGGACAGGTTGCGATATCCGCCTTGCCCGGCGAAAGTCTCGCGATCAGCGTGCGCTTGCTCGGCTGTTTCGTAACGGCCCAGCGTGATGGTCAAACCATCGGCAGCCGTGGCCCGCAAGCGCCAATGCTTGGGCTGATTCCACTTAGAGGGCTTAGGGGGCCGAGTCGGGGGCATGCAGCGCTCCTGCATTAATACACGGACGCGGGCGAAGGCGGGAAAGAACGCACGGGCGATTCCTGCCTTCCGGCGTATCGCCACCGTGCGCCTGACCCGTGCTCACCCACTCCGGAAACCACAATTGCTTATCATCCGCCACGAATGTCAGGCAAAAGGAGACA
Source organism: Phycisphaerae bacterium (assembly GCA_035542775.1). Taxonomy (GTDB): domain Bacteria; phylum Planctomycetota; class Phycisphaerae; order UBA1845; family UTPLA1; genus DATKKX01. The sequence continues at coordinate 725 of DATKKX010000518.1, forward strand.
GGCACCTCGCAGAAGTCCCTTCTTGATGGCGCTCCGCCGCAGGCGGATTCCCGGCTCGGAGCCAGTCCCTTTTTGCCCGCCATCCGAGGCGGAACAATTCATTTATCGGCGGCCGTAGCCACCGCCGTTGCCACCGCGGTTTTCTCGCGGTCTGGCTTCGTTGACGGTGAGGGCACGCTCGCCGTGCATCTGCCCGTTCAGGGCGGTGATGGCGGCGTTGGCTTCCTCGTCTGAGCTCATCTCGACGAAACCGAAGCCCTTGCTCCGGCCGGCGTCGCGGTCTTCGATGATCTCAGCGCTCTGCACGGTTCCGTGCGGTGTAAAGAGCTGCTGCAAGTCGTCACTGGTGACCGTGTAGCTCAGATTTCCTACGTAAAGTTTCTTACCCATACTGTTTTCTTTCATGCAACAATGACAACGACCCGCTGTTTTGCTTTCAGGATCGTCTGTGAAAGCGACCGAATTTCCGGTCGGGAAGGTGGGCGGGCGATCTAGGAGGTGCGGGACGTGTTCAATGTCGCGTACTACCCGGTCTGCAAACCAACCGCGCCTATTATAGTCGCCAGTGGAGACGAGCGATAGGACAAATCCAAATATTTCGCACGGGCCGCGCAAACGGCTGAATCGCCGGAGCCTCGACGCCGGGGCCTGGATAGGCATTCAATGCGGAAAGCAGGCTGAAAACGGGCATCGGGGCCGCGAGGAATGCTCCGAAACACTAGACTTATGTCGCGTCGGACAGCCTGTAGCACAATCGCTGATGGATGATCGCATGGGTAGCGGGGCCTGTACTCTCAGAGCACCGGCTTCTTCTTTGACTCGCGAAATAGCGGCGACTCGGTCAGCGTGAAAGTCACCATTTCCTCGCCGGTCACGGTGCTGATGTCGTGATGCAGGCTCAGCGTCTTTACGCCGGTGACCTCCTGAACCATGGCTTCGAGGACGGGCCGCGCAGTTTCAATCAACTGGACCCTGACTTGCTTGAGCAGGTCTCTGCCCTTGTCGTGCGGGGGTGATTTGGCGAGTTGCTGTTCCGCGGCGGTCAACACCCCTTTCAGACGAACCACGAGGAGATCACCGATCAGGAAGGAGTGAATATCCTTGGGCCCCCGACCCATGTATTCCTGTTCGAAGTGTTTGATCCCTTCGCAGATGGCGGCTTCGATCTCTCCCTGGGTCTTCATTAGCCACCTCGAACCCAGCGAAATCCGTGTTCTGAGGCCCGCAGGGGCAGAAACGCGTACCTCGGGCCTGGTCCGAAGCATCGGCTTTCGGATACGAAGAACTATGATAACCGGGCCGCAGGATATTTCCACAATTCTCTGGCTTTCCAGCGGAAAGGCCGTAAAATAGCGAAATTACGGTGGAGCCCTGCGAATTTCAGGACGGCTCCCCGGATGTTTGTCTTGAGACGGTCGGATGACTAAATAAGGAGCAGGTCGCCGCGGCGACAGGCTCGTTACCGAGTAAGCCGACGTGGCTGAATACCCCCAAAGGGTGTTTGGCGACGTCGGTTTTTTGTTTCCAGGCAGCGGGTTGGTGCGATCTTCGGGGATGACCCCTGGAGAAGCCTCATTCGACCGCAGCCCGGTGGACCGCCTAAACCACCGGCGCGTTTCGGCAAGCGAGGACAGGCCACGTACCCAAGTCGTTGGCCGTGTTCCTGAGCAATGACATGAGAAACATCCAGGATGAGAGGTGTTACTCATCAACAGATTGCTTTCCGGGGGTAGGGAGAGAAAGCGTCGCGGCCAGCGGGGTCGCCGCCAAACCGGGGCGCCCCGCTGCACCGCGGCAGTCAGGCTGACGCAAAGGGATGATGCATCATGTTCACAGTAACGAAATCCGCGCTCGATCGTCTCTCATGGAAGCTGGCCCATAAAAAGGCGGCGGATGAGATGGCGATGAGGTTCGCGGAAAAGGAGGGTGGTTGGCGACTCCGTCTGGATTGCCAGTGTCCCGACGACACCGTTTTTGTCCACGGGGGCCGGAAAGTGCTGCTGTTGGACAGAGCGGTCGCCCGGGCGATGACCAACAGAACGCTTGATACTCGGAATACCGCGGGAGGCCCGCGACTGACGCTGCGCTGACGTGCGGTAGGGACACTTGCTCCATGCAATCAGCCCGCAGGGCAGGCGAGGACGTTCGTCTCCCGGAAGGGACATTTCGAGAACGATTCTGCGCGCTGCGACAAACCACCGACGCTGATGACATGGCGATCGCCGCTGACTGCGTCGTGGTCGCCGAACGGATGCCAAGCGCGGAGTGGCGCGGGCCGGGCAAGGCGGAGGCCGCGATATGAATCAGCAAGCGTCCAACAACGGAGCAGGAGTGCGAGCCCCGGGTTGGCCCTTGATGAGCGAATCGGCCAACCGCTCGGAGAAGGCTGTCGTCGCGGGCACCGCATCGTGTGACCGCGAGCAGTCTCGCAGCCGCATTGCGTTTGTTGGCAACTATCTGCCGCGGCGTTGCGGTATCGCCACGTTCACGAGCGATCTATGCACCGCCTTGTCCAGCAACTCGATGGAATGCCTAGCGGTGGCGATGAATGATCGCTCCGAGCGCTACGACTATCCCCCCCCGGTCCGCTTCACGGTCGAACAGAACGATCTGGCGTGTTACCGGCGTGCGGCGCAGTTTCTCAACAACCGGGTGGATCTTGTCAGCTTGCAGCACGAGTTCGGGATATACGGGGGTCCGGCGGGCAGCCACGTGCTGACCATGCTGACCGAGCTGCGAGCCAGAGTCGTGACCACCCTGCATACGGTCTTGCGCGAACCGTCGGCCGAACAACGCAAGGTGCTCGAACACGTGGGATCCCTCTCGGACCGCGTAGTCGTGATGAACCATCGCGGCGTCGAATTCCTGCGTGAGGTGTATCGCATTCCGGCCGAGAAAATCGACTTCATCCCTCACGGCATCCCCGACTTTGCCTTTGTCGATCCCAGCTTCCACAAGGAGCAGTTCGACGTGTCGGGCAAATTCGTGTTGCTGACGTTCGGCCTGCTCTCCCCCGGCAAGGGTCTGGAGCTGGTCATCGCTGCTTTGCCGGCTATCATCGCTCACTATCCCAATGTTGTGTACCTGGTCGTGGGCGTCACTCACCCCCACGTGTTACGCCAGCAGGGCGAGACTTACCGTATGAGCCTGCGCCGGCTGGCCCGGGATCTCGGCGTCGAGGAACATGTGGTGTTTCACAATCGCTTTGTGGAGGATCAGGAACTGATCGAGTTTCTCGGGGCCGCCGACATTTACATCTCTCCATATCAGCATGAAGCGCAAATCACCTCGGGAACGCTCGCGTGGGCGGTCGGCGCTGGCAAGGCGGTCGTCTCCACGCCCTACTGGCATGCCCAGGAACTGTTGGCGGACGAACGCGGAGTGCTGGTGCCGTTCAACGATCCGGCGGCAATCGCGGACGCCGTCATCCGGCTTTTGGGGAACGATACGGCGCGGAACGCCATGCGCAAGCGGGCGTACCTCTTCGCTCGTGAAATGATCTGGCCCAATGTCGCCCGCGCCTACCTGGATTCGTTTGCGCGGGCCCGAGAGCAACGCGCCCAACACTCCGGGCTGACCCGCGCCTTTGCTCCGCAGCCGCGCGTGAGCGACCTGCTGCCGGAAACGAGGTTGCAGCACCTGAAACGCCTGACGGACGGGACAGGCATTCTCCAACACGCCCTTTTTGCGGTACCTAATTACCGGGAGGGTCATACGACAGACGACAATGCCCGGGCGGTCGTCCTGATGGCTATGCTCGATGAACTCGGCGAACTCCCGGCCGACGAAATCGAGGATCTATGCACGCGCTACCTGGCCTTCGTTGCATACGCCTTCAACCGCGGCGCGCGGCGTTTTCGGAACTTCCTGGCCTACGAGCCGCGTCACTGGACCGAAGAGGTCGGATCGGACGATTGCCACGGGCGGGCCCTGTGGGGACTAGGAGCGCTCGTGGGCCGCTCCAGCCGCCCCGGGCTGCGGGGAGTAGCCGCCAATCTGTTCAACGCCGCGTTGCCCACCGCGCTGGAACTCAGTTCCCCGCGCGCGTGGGCCTACGCTCTAATCGGGATTCACGGTTACCTGCGCTGGCTTTCCGGAGATCGCGCTGCCGAGAAGGCCGGCCGCCAGCTGGCGGACCGACTGGTCAGCCGTTTCCGTGAGTCACGGCAGCAGGTCTGGAGCTGGTTCGAAGACTCACTGACCTATGCTAACGCGTGTCTGCCGCAGGCCTTGCTCGTGGCGGGTGAATCCTTGGGCCAGAGCGACTACACTGTGATCGGGCTGGAAGCTCTCGAATGGCTGGTCGGCGTCCAACGCGCCGCGGCCGGGCACTTCGCGCCCGTGGGCTCGAACGGTTTCTATACCCGCGGGGGTGCCTGTGCGCGTTTTGACCAGCAGCCGATCGAGGCTTGCGTCTCGGTTTCGGCCTGTCTTACTGCCCGGCGCATTACCGGTGACCTGCGTTGGTATCGCGAGGCGGAGCGAGCATTCGAATGGTTTCTCGGTCGAAACGACCTGGGGCTGCCGTTGGGGGATCCGCGTACTGGCGCATGTCACGACGGATTGTGCCCCGATCAGGTGAACGCCAACCAGGGCGCGGAATCAACTCTGGCCTACCAGTTGGCCGTGGCGGAAATGCGTCTGGCGGCGCAAACCAGCGTATTGTCAACCGGTGCGGACGCGTCTTCGGAGGCGTCGGTCGGGGCTCAGAAAGGTAGCTATGTCGGATGACCGGAGCGAAGCGCTGTTCCAGCGTAGCCCCAAGAACCCGATCCTGGTTGCGGCGCAGTGGCCGTACGCGATCAACACCGTTTTCAATCCGGGTGCGATACGCTTGGAGGATGGTACGACGCTGCTGCTGTGCCGAGTTGAGGACCGCCGCGGGCTCTCACATCTCTGTGCGGCGCGCTCGGCCAACGGCGTCGGCGACTGGATCATCGATGCCGCGCCGACGATGCTGCCGGCGGCCGATCATCCCGAGGAAGCGTGGGGCATCGAGGATCCGCGCATTACGTACGTTGCGGAGTTGGAGCGGTATGTCATCGCCTACACGGCCTACTCTCGCGCCGGGCCCGGCGTGGCGCTGGCGACCACGAAGGATTTCGTAACTTTTGACCGCCTTGGAAGCATCATGATGCCCGAGGACAAGGACGCGTCCATCCTCCCTCGGCGGATCCACGGCTACTGGGTGCTCGTGCATCGGCCGATGTCGCCGCTGGGCGCCCACATCTGGATGTCATACTCTCCCGACCTCCGGCACTGGGGCAGCCATCGCCTGATCCTGGCAGCGCGCCGGGGGGCCTGGTGGGATGCCAACAAGATCGGGCTGTCGGTGCCGCCTATCGAAACCTCGGAGGGCTGGCTGATGATCTACCACGGCGTGCGGCAGACCGCGGCCGGCTGTCTCTATCGGGTTGGGCTGGCGCTGTTTGATCTTGACAAGCCGGAGCAGTGCCTGCAGCGGGGGGGCTCGTGGGTGTTTGCGCCCGAGGCGACGTACGAACGCGAGGGCGACGTCGGCAACGTCGTATTTCCGTGCGGATTCACGGTGGGTTCCGACAATGATACCATCAATCTCTACTACGGCGCCGGCGATACGTGTGTCGGGTTGGCCACGGGTAGCATCCGCGCCTTGTTGGCATGGCTTGACCGACACAGCGAAAACGGACAACCGGCGATCGGCGTGGCGTAGGTGCGATCATGCGAGGCAGCCGAAGCCCGGCCGGAATGTCCACGACAGTGCAGAACAACTCGTATTGAGGCAGATAGGATGATTGCCCGACAGACTCTTGAGCGAAGACAAGATCATTGCCGGCCTCGATCCGACGGATCCGGCGAAAACCCATGTGGATCTAGAGGAGCCGGGACCCTGCGTCTGTACTTGATCAATCCCCGCAACCCCCGGGTGAGCATGACCCAGGTGAAGGAGCGTCGCTGGAAGCGGTACCGCGTATGGAAGCCGCTGGGCCTGGCAGTGGTGGCCGCTCTGACCCCGCGTGATTGGGAAATCTCCATCTTTGATGAGAATATCCGCTCGCACGACTATGCGGCGGTCCCCCGGCCGGACCTGGTCGGCATCACCGCGTTTACCTCGCAGGCCTGCCGGGCTTATGAAGTGGCGGCGGAGTTTCGCAGCCGCGGTGTTCCGGTCGTGATGGGAGGCATCCATGCCACAATGTGCCAGCAGGAGGCCGGGGCACGCGTGGATTCAGTGGTCACGGGGGAGGCCGAAGGGGTCTGGGCCGAGGTGCTGGCCGATGCCCGGCAAGGCGCACTGAAGCCCTTATACGCCGGCTCGCACGCGAACGTGGCGACGATCCCGCCGGCCCGGCATGATCTGCTGACCGGCGATTATGTGTTCGGTTCGATTCAGACCACGCGGGGCTGCCCGCTGAGCTGCAGCTTCTGCAGCGTGACGGCCTTCAATGGACCGGAGTACCGGCAACGGCCTATCGAAGACGTGGTGCAGGAATTCGGCGCGATTCGGGAGAAGCACGTTCTGATTGTGGACGACAACCTCATCGGCACGCAGCCTGAGCATATTGCCCGCGCGAAGGATCTGTTTCGCGCCATGATCCGGGCGAAGTTGGGAAAGCAGTGGATTACCCAGGTGACGATCAACATGGCCGATGATGAGGAGTTGCTGGCGCTGGCCGCCAGGGCCGGCTGCTCCGGCGTCTTCATCGGCTTTGAGTCGCTGACCGCCGAGGGGCTGCGCGGGCTGGGCGGCAAGCGTCTCATTCTGAAGGGCCGCGATATGGCGGCCTCCGTCCGGCGGATCCAGCGGCACGGAATCGTTGTAGCCGGCTCGTTCATCATGGGCCTGGACGCGGATGAACCGGGCATCGGCCCGCGGATCGCCGAAGCGGCCAGTCGCTATGGCTTGGATGTCCTTAACACGCTGTTTCTCACGCCGCTGCCCGGTACGCGGCTGTGGGACGAGATGGAATCGCACGGCGGCATCGCCACCAACACGTTTCCGGAGGACTGGCAGTACTACACGCTGCAGTTTCCGGTGGCCCGCTACCGCCATTTCTCCAGCGCCGACATCGTCAGCGAGATGGAGGCCTGCGACGGGAAATTCTATTCCTTGTGGAACATTTTGCGCCGGGTGTGTGGCAGTTTCTGGCTACGACGCAAGCCCCTGATTGCGCTGGTGAGCAATCTTTCCTGCCGGAGCAATTCGCGCTTGAGTCGCCCGATCTACCGGGAGTTTCTGCTTTCCCAGGGCCTCGCTGCAAAGTAGCAGCAGTGGGGCCGTTTGCTCAGGCGGCGTAGACTTTCTCGAAATAGTCCAGGGCTGCCGCGGAGGCCTGAGTACTTCCGGCCGGATCGATCCAGGCGGCGCGTCCGTAGCGTCGTGCTGGCTCAAGCATCTGGCACAAGCTCGATTCCACCTTGAAGCCGCGCCCCTTCAGCGTCCTGAGTTTGTCTTCGACTTGCCCTTGCGTCTCGTAACCCAAATCCAGGCGCAGATCCGCCAGGAAGCTGATATACGGCCACTCGGCCAGCATGCAGAGCAACTCAAGGGCCTCGTCAAAAGCTTGATGATCTCTGTTTAGTACCATTTCTCGGTCTCCCGCTTGGATTGCCGGCCGCCGGCGTTCGACAGAACCTTCGCCGGAGCTGTCATCCATCAGCACTCGCGTCCTGCTCGGTTCGAGGCGAAGATCGCCCGCAAACAGCCGCACTCTCGGTCGGCCTACCAGCGCCGGCGGCCCGCGGAGCCGCCGCGTCCGCTCTCGCGGGGGCGAGCTTCGTTGACGGTCAGATCACGGCCTTCGACTGCCCGCGCACGAACCGCAGGCGATGGCCTCACGCTGCCGAAAGCGCGGACATCTTCACAACCAAGCCTTAGTGATCAAACCGGTCTAGCAGGAGGCGCCTCAATCCGGCGGGCAGGACCTCGAGAGAGAGGATGATCCGAAAGGATCGATCGCTGTAACTGCCGAAATGATAGCACAAGCACGCTCTCGCTGCCACCAAGAGAATGCAGTTATCACCGGTTTTCTGCCGCGCCGGCTACCATCGTCAAGTCGGAAATGCGCTTGTCATCGCTCTGGCATGCAGCGCCCGGCCGCGATACCTGGACTGCCAGGCAGGCGCGCCGAAGGCATCCCGGCCGCCATTTCTCGATGCTCTCACTGAGAAGCACAGCATACGGCCGGGGACGAAGTGGTGGGTATGTTCGGTAATCTTTTCCCCGCGGTCGTTGCCGAGAGCGCCCGGCTGAGCCGTTTTTTTCGCCTATTTCTTTTTGGCATCGCGGAACAGGGGTGGCTCGGCCAGAGTGAAGATCATGACCTCCTCGCCGGTTTTTGTGCTGATATCGTGGTGCATGCTCAATGATTTGACGCCGCTGACCTCCTGGACCATGGCTTCCACGACCGGCCGGGCGGTTTCGATCAGTTGGGTCCGTACCTGTTTGAGCAGGTCGCGGCCTCTTTCGGCGGGGGGCGACTTGGCCAGTTGTTGTTCCGCCGCCGTCAACACGCCCTGGAGTCGGACTACGAGAAGATCACCGATTAAGAAGGTGTGAATATCCTTGGGTCCCCGGCCCATGTATTCCTGCTCAAAACGGTTGATTCCTTCGCAGATGGCGGCTTCGATCTCTCCCTGTGATTTCACAGTAACCTCACGCAAGTTTGAATCCCCATCGGGAGAAAACCCGTGTGCATCGCCAGGGCACAGGTTCTCGATTCCCGGGCAATTTACGGCAAAGGATATCGAGCCGACAATAATAAATTTACAATTTGTTGGCTTTCCACGGTCCCCGTGATAGAGTTTACGTAGCAGGCGGAGTCGGCACGAGTCCGGATTGGCCTCCGCGTGTGCCTTGTATCGAAGTCGTCGGATGACTAAATAAAGAGCAAGTCGCAGCGGCGACGGGCTCGTTACCGAGTAAGCCGACGTGGTTGGATGCCCAAGGGCGTCCGGCCACGTCGGCTTTTTTGTTTTCCATGTAGTCGGCGGTGCAGCAACCAAGAAGGGTCCGATGGACAAGCCTAATTCAACCAAGGCTCGACAACTCGCCCAGGCAGCGCGGGCCTTCCAGCAGCAGCGAACCGGCCACGTGCCCAAGTCGGTGGCCGTGGTCCTGAGCAATGACATGCTGGTCATCACGCTGCAAGACGCCCTGTCCCCGGCCGAGAAGGCTATGGCCAAGAGCCCGGCGGGCGCCGTTCAGGTGCAGGAGTTTCACCGGCAGTTGTTCAATAGCTCCGCCGACTCGCTGCGGCAGGAGATCAAGAGAATCACCGGCGTGGAGGTCCGCGAGGCGGTCGCGGAAGTTGAGCCGACCACCGGCACCGTGGTGCATGCGTTCACGACCGGCACCGTGGTGCAGGTGTTCCTCCTCGCCAGCAGCGTGCCCGCGGACTCCTGGAGCGGAAGTCACCCAGGCGAATCGCCCTGAGAACGGAGGCTCTGCCATGCTGGTCTTATCGAGGAAACCCAATGAATCAGTGGTCGTAGGCGGCCTGGATCGGCCCGAGCCCATGCTCAAAGTCACGGTGCTGGAGATCGGCAGCAGCAGAGTCATATTGGGCTTTGAGGCTGACAAGGGCATTCCCGTCCATCGTTGCGAAGTGTGGGAACGGATCAGCACCGACGCGCCGGCCGGCCTCGGTTCCGCCCAGAGGCTGGCGCGAAGACTGACAGTTGTTCGGCAACCACGTGCGCGGCGGGGAACCGGAGCTGAGCTCTGATTCGCCTATCACAATGGGCATTGCCGCAAGGAGACGATCTATGACCAACACGGACAATGAGCGGCAAAGTCAAGCGTGGTTCGCATTGGCGGACGCGAAGCATGGCCGGCTGTTGCGTTGCAGCTTGACCGACCGGGGTACGCCGCACGTTGACGAGTACGATTCGCTTACGAACACGTTGCCACAGCAGGAACATGCGCGGCCGATGACCCAGGGCGGCGCGACGCACAATGTTGAGGATAACGAGCGACGTTTTGCTTGCCGGATCGTGGAGTGGTTGCAGGAGAATGTCAGGAAACACGCTATCGACCACTTGGCCATCTTCGCGGCGGCCCGCATGTTGGGGGTGCTCCGCAAGGCCACGCCCAGATTGCTGGCGGGATACCTCGAGGAGCTCAAGGGCGATTTGATGCGCCTCGATGCCGGTCAGTTGGCGGAACATCCGATGGTCCGCCAACTTGTGCGCGCCACATGAACCGTGATCGAGCGGCGTTCGAGGCCGCCGCCATGAGTACGCCCCGCAAGGCGGAAGGTGGCCGCAATCGGCCTCGTCCGGCGCTGCTAATGCCACCCGGAACGCGAGCACCCATGCGAATCGACCACCACGGCGGGAGAGGGTGAATCATGCCCATGGTGAGAATCGCGACGAAGGCCTCGACGCGTAAATGTCTCAAGAACTGGATGCGTCCTTCGCCGTACGTCATGAACGACGAATTGCGGCATCGCCGGACGGAGTCCCGGCTGTTCCAGGACTGGCCGAGGGGGGCTCGTGGGACAGGTCGCTTGAGCGCCGAGGAAGAGGTCCTGCTTTTCAAGCAACTGCACTACTGCGGGTATCGCTTGAGCAAACTGTACAAGGCGACGGATCGTGACGGTCCCACGACCTCGATCAAGCGGCGCTATGGGGAATGGGGGCGACGGTACCATATGGTCCGCGCGCGTCTGGTCGAGGCGAACGTCGGGCTGGTGTATGACCTGATCGGGCACAGCCGGTTCGACAATCTGGACCATGAGGAGATGAGCAGCGATGGCATGATGGCGCTGTTGCGGGCGGTGGATACGTTCGATCCGTGGCGGGGTTTCCGCTTCAGCACGTACGCGTGCAACGCGATCCTTCGGGCGTTCGCCCGGGCCGCGATGCAGGATTCGCGCCGCCGCGCCAGGATCAGCGGCTCCTACCACGAGAACTTCGAGAAGTGCGACATACCGGAACGGGTCCGGCAGGACCAGCAAGCGCTCTTTGCCGACCGATTGCGGCGGATCCTCCATATGGACAACGCCGAGTTGACGGACGTGCAGAAGACGGTCCTGGCCCGCCGGTTTCCCCTGGAAGAGGGACGAACGCGGCAGACATTGGAGGAGATCGGCAGGATGATGCGCGTCAGCAAGGAGCGGGTGCGACAGATTCAGCTTGCGGCGATTGCCAAGCTCCACGGGGCGCTGATTCGCGACGAAGTCCTGCAGTAGGCAAGCGCCCGCCTGCCCGGGAGCTGGCTCGGCGGCAGGACTGGTGCGCTCGGTTGCGGCGTACCGCGGGGGCTGGCTCTAAGTACTGAGTTGTGAGTGCTCAAAGGAAGAGAGTCGAGAATCGAAAGACGAAAGTCGAAAAGTCCACGGAGGGACAGCGGCTATCGCGGTGCGGCGTTCGTCAATGCCCAGCGGTCATTCTTGATTGATATCATCGTGCCCCGATCCTGCGCTTCCGGATGGGATGGACCACCCAACCGGCCGTGCCCGCTCAGATCGGCGGCTCAGCAGGATCGCTCTTCTGAAGTTACCACGACGTTGGGCCGGCGGGTCAGGCGGAGACGGTCCAGGTGTCGCCGGAGTTGAGGAGCTTTTCGATGGTGCCGGGGCCGAGTTTGGCGGTAGCGGCCTGGAGCTGGCGCTCCATCTCGGCCTCGTAGCAGGGGGCTTCCACGTCGCGGAAGACGCCTATCGGTTCGGGGAACTCGGGGGACTGCATACGCGCGAGTAGATAGGCAAGCGTGGGCTCTTTGGCTTTCTCGTCGTGGAAGAGGAGGTCGTCTTCCTTGATGTCGCCGCCGAGCTTGACGACTTCGGGAGTGAGGCCGTTGAGGCGGATGCCCTTGTCGCGGTTGGCGCCGAAGATGAGGGGCTTGCCGTGCTCGAGGTAGACCGTCGTCTCGGCCTTGGTTTCCTTGCCGCTGGCATATTCGAAGGCGCCGTCGTTGAAGACGACGCAGTTCTGGTAGACCTCGACGAACGACGTGCCCACATGCTGGGCGGCGCGCTTGATGGTCTCGGCGAGGTGCTTGACGTTCACGTCCACCGTGCGGGCGACGAAGGTGGCCTCGGCGCCGATGGCGAGCGAGATCGGGTGGATGGGATTATCGATCGAGCCCCAGGGCGTGGACTTCGTGCGCTTGCCGAGCTCGGAAGTGGGCGAGGTCTGGCCCTTGGTCAGGCCGTAGATGCGGTTGTTGAAGAGCAGGATGTTGATGTCAAGGTTGCGGCGGATGGTGTGGATGAGGTGGTTGCCGCCGATGCTGAGGCCATCGCCGTCACCGGTCGCGACCCAGACGGAGAGATCGGGATTGGCGGCCTTGACGCCCGTCGCGACGGCGAGAGCGCGACCGTGGATACCGTGGAAGCCGTAGGTCTCCATGTAGTACGGGAAGCGGCTGGAGCAGCCGATGCCGGAGACGAAGACGACCTTCTCGCGGGGCAGGCCGAGGTCGGCAAAGACCTTCTTGATCTGGGCGAGGATGGCGTAGTCCCCGCAGCCGGGGCACCAGCGGACGTCCTGGTCGGTGGCGTAGTCCTTGGGAGTGAGCACATGTAGGGATTCGGTGGTCATCTGTTGCCCCCGTTGGTGGCGACGAGGTTCATGATTTTCGATTCAATCTCGGAGACGAGGAACGGCTTGCCTTGGATCTTGTTGAGGCCGACGGCGTCGATGCCGTAGTGCCCGCGAATGAGGAATCGGAACTGGCCGGTGTTGAGTTCGGGGATGAGGACCTGGCGGTAGTTGGCGAGGATTGGGCCGAGGTTCCTAGGCAGCGGGTGGAGGTGACGCACGTTGGCGAAGGCGACGGAGCAGCCGCGCTTCTGCACGCGCGACACGGCCGTTCCGGCGGCGCCGGCGGTTCCGCCCCAGGTGAGCACGAGGAGGTCGCCTTCGGCCGGGCCCTGGACGGTTTGAAGAGGGAGCTTCTCGGCGATGTTGGCGATCTTCGTTGCCCGCAGCTCGGTCATTCGCTGGTGGTTCTCCGGTTCATAGCAGACGCCGCCGCTGACGTCCTTCTTCTCCAGGCCGCCGATGCGGTGCATGAGGTTGGGGGTGCCGGGCAGGACCCAGGGACGGACGGAGTCCTCGTCGCGCTGGTAGGGGAGGAAGCCGTTGCCGTCGTTCGATTCCGTGGGATGGGTGACCGTGATCTTGGGCAACGAGGCGTAATCGGGGATGCGCCAGGGCTCTTCGCCGTTGGCGATGAAGCCGTCGCTGAGGAGGATGACCGGCGTCATGTGCTGCATGGCGATTCGCGAGGCCTCGATGGCGGCATCAAAGCAGTCGGAGGGAGAGGACGCGGCGATGACGCAGAGGGGACACTCGCCGTGGCGGCCGAACACCGCGTGCAGCAGGTCGGACTGCTCGGGCTTGGTCGGCAGGCCGGTCGATGGGCCGCCGCGCTGGACGTCGATGATGACCAGGGGCAGCTCGGTCATGACGGCGAGGCCGATGGCTTCACCTTTGAGGTCGAGGCCGGGTCCGCTGGTGCCGGTGGCGGCGAGGGCGCCGGCGAAGGATGCACCGATGGCGGCGCAGACGGCGGCGATCTCGTCCTCGGCCTGGAAGGTCTTGACGCGGTAGTTCTTGTACATCGCCAGCGTGTGGAGGATGTCGCTGGCGGGGGTGATCGGGTAGGTGCCGTAGAAGAGGTCCTTGCCGGCGAGGTGTGCGGCGGTGATGAGCCCGAGAGAGATGGCTTCGTTGCCGGAGATGCGGCGGTACTTGCCGGGCGGCAGCGTGGCCTTGGCGACCTTGAAGGCGCTGGTGATGTACTCGCAGGTTTCGCCGAAGAAGTAGCCGGCCTTGAGGACTTTCTTGTTGGCCTCGCAGACGACGGGGTTCTTGCCGAACTTGGCGTCGAGCCAGTCGATGGTGGGCTCCATGGGGCGGCCGTAGAGCCAGTAGACCACGCCGAGGGAGAAGAAGTTCTTGCAGCGGTCCACTTCCTTGGGGCCCAGGCCGGAGCCTTCGAGAGCTTTGCGGTTCAGGGTGCTGATGGGGACCTTGTAGAGCTGGTACTTCTTGAGCGTATCGTCTTCGAGCGGGTTGGTCTCGTAGCCGGCTTTCTTGAGGTCAGTCTTGCCGAAGGCGTCCTCGTTGACGATCACCACGCCGCCGGGACGGACGTCGCCGAGGCTGGCTTTCAATGCGGCGGGGTTGAGGGCGACGAGGGCGTCGACTTTGTCGCCGGGAGTGAGGATGTCGTGGCTGCTGAAAGTGATCTGAAAACCGCTGACACCGGCGAGCGTGCCGGCCGGGGCGCGGATTTCCGCGGGGTAGTCGGGGAAGGTGCAGACGTCGTTTCCAAAGATGACCGAGCTGCGGGTGAACTGCGTGCCCACGAGCTGCATGCCGTCGCCGGAGTCGCCGGCGAACCGGACGGTGACTTCCTCGAGTTCCTGCACCGGTTTGCGTGCCGGGTGCGAACCTGTCGTCATCTCAGCGGTTTCTGTGGTCATATGCTTGTTCAACCTCGTTCGTGCGGGTTACCCACTCGACAGCATGCCGTCGACGCAGAACAGACTCGTCAATCCGCCGGGCGCGTCTGATACGACTCATGCGACTCCGACCTCCGCAGAGCGCCCGAGTGCGGTGCAGCGCCGGGCCTGGCTCCCAGGCTTCTGAATGGAGAACTCGGGGGCTGAGTCTGGCGTCTGCGCCTGGTTAGTAAGGATAGCCGCTCAGCCGCGTGGATTCCATGAATGCGTCGGACCGCCGGGGCTGGAGGAGTTGTGCGTCCACGGTGGGCGTGGTACTGTAAGAGGTAAGGTTTCGGCGCCGTGGGTGCCGCGGCCGTGGGCGTTTGGTAGAGAGCGTCACCCCCGCGTGGGCGACGGGGACCAGGGGTGCGATTCGTCTTCCAGGTCGGCCGCAGGGGGGCCGACGCTACGGGCCAATGAGCGACGCGGCCGGTTTCATCGGACGGGATCATCCGATGCCCGGGCGGTGGGCGTTGAGGAATCCGGAGAATGGAGTGGCAACATGTTGACCGATGACTACGCCAAGGAGCTTACGCTGAAGAACGGTCGTCGCGTGACGATTCGTTTGCTCAGGAGCAGCGACTACGACGGGCTGCTCGCGTTCTTTCGGGGGTTGCCGGACTCCGATCGGCTCTTCCTGCAGCACAACGTGACGGACCCGGAGCTGATCCGCAAATGGACCAAGCAGCTTGACCTTGAGCACATTATTCCACTGGTGGTGGAAGATGAGGGCAAGATCGTCGCCGATGGGACGCTGCACTTGTCGCCGCATGGTTGGATGCATCATGTGGGTCAGATTCGGCTGGCGATTTCGCCATCTCATCGGCATCTTGGGCTGGGGACGTTCGTGGCCTATGAACTTCTCGAACTGGCCGAGGACAGGAATATCGAGAAGCTGTATGCCAACGTGATCGAGGATGACAGCGTGTCGATCAGGCTGCTGCAGCGGCTCGGCTTCAAGATCGCGGCGGTGCTCAAGGACCTGGTGAGGGACCAGCACGGCAAGAAGCGGAATCTGGCCATCATGATGAACGATGTGGCCGATCTCGGTCGAATTCTGGAAGATTGGATC
>DATKKX010000519.1:0-5745 GCA_035542775.1 Phycisphaerae bacterium
TCAGATCGCCCGCTCAATTCGCTCGACTCGATACTCGCCATCCCGCCCCTCGAGCGACAGCGTGGCGACGTCGCCGATTCGCTTGCCGAGGATCTGCTTGGCCACCGGGGTCAGATAAGAGTAGACCCGCTTGGCGATGTCGCCGTCGTTCGGCCCCAGAATGGTCATCACCACCGCTTCGCCCCCCGCCGTCGGCGTGAGCGTGATCCGCTGTCCGATGCTCACATGGTCCTCGGGCACGTCATTGGGTTCGAGAACCCGGGCCAGCGAAATCTCCTGGTTGAGTTTGGCCAGTCTGGCCCGCAGCAAATCGCGCTCTTCGAGAGCGAATTTGTACTCTGCGTTTTCGCTCAGATCGCCATGCGCTGCCGCCTCTCCGATCGCCTTGGCGTTCTCGTGCATCTTCACGTTGACCAGGTGATCGATCTCCGCCTGCTTCGCGTCGTAGCCCGCCTGCGTGAAATAAAGCGTCCCCTCGTCCTCCCACATCTGCACCTTGGGCTTCAAGTAGAGCTGCGGGTATTCCTCGTACATGATGGTGCCCATGT
Organism: Phycisphaerae bacterium; assembly: GCA_035542775.1. Taxonomy (GTDB): domain Bacteria; phylum Planctomycetota; class Phycisphaerae; order UBA1845; family UTPLA1; genus DATKKX01. The sequence continues at coordinate 549 of DATKKX010000519.1, forward strand.
CCTCCTGCACCCGCGGCCCCAGCCCGTCGGCACGCTCGATCTGACGCCGCACCGTCTGGGCCATTGCCAGGTCCAGCCCCTGCAGACACTGCCGGAATCGCTCATAGTTCTTCACCGCCAATCCCGACCGCACTTTCGCCCGCATCTCCACGGTCGATTGCCCGACGTTTTTGCCGACCGACGTCCGCGCCGGCCCCACCAGCGCGAGGATGATGTTCAGCATCTCCATCGGCGGCGGTATGGGAAGCTCCGTCTTGATGTTCGGCCCCTTCCAGATCCACATCATCGCTTCCGTGTACTGTCCGGGATCGGCCGTCGCCCGAGCCACGACAGACGCCAGCAGATCGCCCCGCCCAACCGCCTCGATCCGCCTGGCGATCACATCGCACTGAGCCCCCGGCGCGCACAGCACCAATTCCGCCAGCACTTCCGGCCATTTCTCAGGCAACGCCTGCTCGACGCACTTCAGCGCCAGCGGCCACAGCCGGGTATCGGGCAACGACGCCACCACCGAAACCGGATCAGTCGCCTCGACGAGCATCCGCACCGCCAGGCCGTGAACATCGGTGGAGACCGGCAATCCTTCGCTTGCCAATCGTCCGAGGACCAAAGCCGTTGCGAAAGCCTGTGCGGGCTCCTGATGACGCGTGAACCGCTCGACGTGCTCGACCAGCGCCGCCTGCACACGGCCCAGAAACGCGGTATCGGGTGCCGTTTTCTGCCGCTTTGTCTCGCGGAGATAGCCCTCCAGCGCTTCGAGCCACTCTCGCGGAGTCTGGCCCTGGGAGAAGCTGGTCCACGTCTCGCCCTCCAGCGATTGCCCCACCTCGTCGAAGATGAGGAACATCGGCGAGCGCCCTTCCAGCCGCAGATTTCGCGACCGCTTGATGCCGTCTCGCAGCCTGGCCCACCAGTCCGGCCACTTCTCCGCCGCCAGATACCGCGGCACCAGCATGAGCTTGAGCTCATCGCGGTCGATCCGATCCCCACGAGACCGCAGAATGCCCACGGCCAGCTTGACGGGATCCTGTTCCAACAGTGTCGCCAGCCGGTCCTGCTGGAAGTGGCTCAGCACGCGAAAGTCGTTCTCGCGGGCGATGTCATAGTCCTCGATCAGTTGCGTGATATCGAAGGTCCGCGTGCGGCGCGGCGTCTTCACCACGGCCGTGTCGGCGCCCACGTCGAATTCGACGATCTCTGCAGGCTCGTTCTCTGTGCGGTGCGTCAGATAGACCCCCGTCCCCAGTCGAAGGCCGGTCTCCAGAAAGCGTAATGCTCGCCGCACGGACTTCCCTGACTTCAGTCCCGAGCGTTCGATCCACGCTTCCAGCGTGGGCTTGTCTTTGTGCGTCTCACGGTAGAGGGACAGGATCTCCTCACGAAGCTCTTCGCCGTCCGGCAGCCGAAGGAGCAGTCCCCGCCCGAGCTGGAGCGCCTCCGTGGCGGGACGCAATTCTTTCACCGTGGAAAGCCAGGCCCAACCCAGGGTCGAGGCCAGGGAGCCCTGGCCCGCCTTCACCATCATGTCGATCACGCCCAGCAGCCTGGCGGTGTCCGCGCCCGGTTGCTCGATGATCGCCAGCCATTCCCGCTCCACCTCGGACCAGTTCTTCGCCTTGACCTGGCTTTCCAACGTCTTGTATTGCATGCAAACGCTCGGTTTCCTGACGAAACACCCCATTCTCACATTGGCAGCCGTTCCTGTCGAGGATCGTAGCCGGAGTATCGCGCGTCGGCCCCTGGGCGAGGCCGAAACCGCCCATCCCGCTGTCCTTCCCGGGGCACCGTTGCCGCTGGCCCCCGCCGTCCCGGCGCACAGGCATTGCAGCCGGTCGGCCTGCGCGGTATCCTCATAGCGGATCAGTAGGCCGACCGATTGGGCTGTTCGCTTCGGCGATCGCTCGCTCGGAGTGCTTCCAGGCGCATGAGCGCACCGGTATTCTCCACCCGCCTCATCCGTATGGATCATCGGTATTTCGGGTATCCCGGCGCCGGCCGGGCAGCGCTCGCCAACGTCGGCCGTCCGCCGAGAAAAACGCTTAACTTCCGCCGCGGCGATGGCGGTCTGCCCCGGCACTGCAAATGTAACCGGGGCATGCCTCTGGGATGGACTACCTCATCGACTCACACTGTCACCTGACTTTCGACGGACTACGCGAGCAAGTCGACGCCGTCATCGAGCGCGCCGCCGCGGCGGGCGTAGCCGAGATCGTCACCGTCGCAACGGATCTTGCCGACGCCGAAAAAGCACTGGCTCTTTCGCAGCAGTACCCATCGGTCCGCGCGATTGCGGGCATCCATCCGCACGAAGCGAGCAAGGTGCGCGAAGGCTGGGACAAAGAGCTCCTGGCCCTCATTAAACGGGATGACGTCTTTGCCGTCGGCGAGATCGGCCTGGATTACCACTACGATTTCTCCGACCCTCAGTCGCAATCCCGCATCTTTCGACGGCAGTTGGAGATCGCCGCTGAAGCCGCCAAGCCAGTCGTTGTCCATTGCCGCGAGGCCCATCGCGACGCGATGGCCGCCTTGGCCGATTTTCCCACTCTGCCGGGCGTCGCCTTTCACTGTTTTTCCGGCACCGCGGCCGAGGCCGACGAGATCTGGGACCGCGGGTACTGGATCTCCCTGACGGGCGTGGTCACGTTTAAGCGATCTGACGGCTTGCGAGCGGTGGCCCGGTTGGCTCCCGCTGACCGACTGATGGTCGAAACCGATGCCCCCTATCTTTCGCCGGAGCCGTTGCGTAACATCCGCCCGAACGAACCCGCGTATCTCATACACACCGTGGCCTGCATCGCCGTACAACGCGGCATCAGCTCCACGGAATTAGCGTCTTTGACAACCGCGAACACGAGGCGTTTTTTCTCCTTACCCGCTGAACAGTGACTATGGCTGAGGATTCCGGCACAACAGCAATCGGCGTCGATCTTGGCGGCACGGCGATCAAGGGCGGTCTAGTCACCCCCACCGGCAAGGTTCTCGCCCAACACTCGGTCCGAACGGAGCGCGATGGCGGTGTGGACCACGTGATTGAACGCATGGTGGATCTGATTGATCACCTCCGCAAAGAGGCCAGGAACCTGTCCGTCAAGGTGCAGGCCATAGGACTTGGCATGCCCGGCACGCTCAGCCGGCGACGGGGCACGGTGATTTCTCCACCGAACCTGCCCGGTTGGCGAAATGTCCCGATCGTCGAACGGATCGGCTCCGCCACCGGCCTGTCGGTGATGCTCGACAATGATGCCAATAACGCCGCCCTCGGCGAATACCTGTGCGGCGCCGGCTGGGGCGTCCGTGACCTGGCGGTGATAACTCTCGGCACCGGCATCGGTGGAGGGCTTATCCTCGACGGAAAGCTCTGGCGGGGCTACTTCGAAAACGCCGGGGAGATCGGCCACAACATCATCCACGCCGGCGGAAGGCGGTGCTCGTGTGGACAGCAGGGCTGCCTGGAGGCCTATTCATCCGCCAACAGCATCGTGGCCCGCACCATCGAAGGCATGGAAGGCGGCGAGGAATCCTGCCTCCGGCACGTCCATGAAGCGGGCGATCCCATCCGGGCAGAGATGATCGTCGATGCCGCCGCGGCCGGCGATAAGCTCGCCACCCGCATATGGCAGGAGGCTTGTTGGTATCTGGCCATCGCCTGCGTCAATCTTCAGCACCTGTTGAACCTTCAGCGGATTGTCCTTTCCGGCGGATTGAGCGGGGCAGGAGAGCGGCTGAAAGGCCCGGTGGAGGCGGCGATGAATGAGGTGTGCTCGACAAAGCTGGGCCATCCGCCCGAGCTGCGCATCGCTTCCCTCGGCAACAGCGCCGGATTCATCGGCTCGGCCCTCAGCGTTTTTCTGCCGGGTTGATTGGCTGCCCGACAATGGAACCGGCCGGCTGTAATAAGCCGGCCGGTTCAATAGATACTAGAGCTGTTCACGTTTGCGTGCGGCGTCGTCTCGCGGGTAGCGGCCGAGCCCCCGCTCGGCCGAGCCGAGCAGGACGGCCAGCGAGGAGGCTGGCCGCTACCGACGGGTCCAACCGTAAACCGCCCTAGTGCCGTCGATCACCAGTTCCGCCTGCGTCGACGCGGCACGGTTATCTTCATGGCCACGATTCCCGCCGAGATTCCCACCAGGCTGATGATGCAGCCGCAGCCGCAGATCGGCCACCTGAACAGCAACGACAGCAGCGGGTTGAAGCAGAGCGGATTCTCCTGAGTCGCAGGAGGCTGCTCCTCCCCGCCGGGTGGCGCTGAGGTAATAATGATGGTCATGGTATCGGTGGCGGGGACGGTGCAAGGCGCTGTTGCGTTAGCAGTCAACGTCAGGGTTACCGTACCAGCAGCAATCTCTGCGGAGCTGGGTATGTACAGTGCGTCGAGGGTGTTGGCATCTGGCCCGAACGAACCAGTTCCTCCGCTCCAAGTGATGCTGCTTTGATTGGAGGCAGTCCCCGCAAGAGTGACAACGTCATCGTCGCCGACTGTCTGGTCGGGACCGGCATCGGCAGTCGGCGGGAGGGCGACCACGACAGGGGTCGCGGCTTGACCGGTGCAGCCGTTGGCATCGGTCACGACCAGCGTGTAATCACCGGCCATTGCTGTGGTGGCGCTGGCCGAAACCGTCGGACTCTGCTCTGCGGAGGTGTAGCCGTCTGGACCCGTCCAGGCATAGCTGGTCATGCCGTCGGGACCGCCGGTCAGCGTGAGCGTGCCGCCCTCGCAGACCGGCCCGTTGTTCGCCGCTGTCGCTATCGGATTGCTATTCACCGTGATGCTGATGTCGTTGCTCCCCACGCAGCCGTTCCCGTCGGTCACCGTCACGCTGTATGTGTCGGACGTGGTCACATCAATCGTCTGCGTCGTCTCGCCCGTCGACCACAGATAATCCGAGTACCCCGCCCCCGCATCCAGCGTCACCGGCGTGCCATCACACACCGTGTTGCCAGGCGACGCCATGATCGCCGTCGCCGGATTGGTGTTCACCACCACCGTGGTCGTGGCCCCACCGGTGCAGCCGTTGGCGTCCGTCACGACCAGCGTATAGTCGCCCGCCATCGCCGTGGTGGCACTGGCCGAAACGGTGGGATTCTGATCCATCGAGGTAAAGCCGTCCGGGCCAGTCCATGCATAGCCACTCATGCCATCAGGACCGCCGGTCAGCGTGAGCGCGCCGCCCTCGCACACCGGCCCATTGTTCGC
>DATKKX010000520.1:0-17947 GCA_035542775.1 Phycisphaerae bacterium
GCTGCGTCGATGGTTGAATGCCAAAGATATCACCGACCGTCCCAGGGGACTTTGGATTGTCGACTTCGGATGCGATGTAGACCTTGACCAAGCTTCAAAATACGAAGCTCCTTTTGAATATGTGAAGCGAGTCGTGGCACCGAAGCGAGCCGCCTACCGGACGGGCAAGCGGGGATTCTGGTGTTTTGAGAGACCCCGCCCCGAGATGCGATCTGCATTGGCCGGACTCTTTCGCTATCTGGCTACCCCGCTTGTTTCGAAGCACCGCGTTTTCACTTGGCTCGCGGGCGAGTACCTTCCGGCGAATCTTGTCATTGCTTTCGCCCGCGACGACGACTACTTTTTCGGCGTGCTGCATTCGGCCGTTCACGAACGCTGGTCCCGTCGGATGGGCACGCAGCTTCGCGAGGCCGAGTCGGGCTGCCGCTATACGCCGACGACATGCTTTGAGACGTTTCCGTTTCCGCCGCTGGCCGGGGGAATTGCACGGGAGGCGGATGCCGCGAACGAGAAGCAGCGTCAGCGCATCGCCGTCGCCGCCACCAAGCTCAACGAACTCCGCGAAAACTGGCTGAATCCGAAGAACGCCGACGGCTCGCCGGCCCTGAGCGACACGCAGCTCAAGAAGCGCACGCTCACGAATCTGTATAACGACCGGCCGACGTGGCTGGAACTGGCCCACCTGGAGCTGGACCGGGCGGTGCTCGCGGCATACGGCTGGCCGGAGGATTGGGCGGAGAAGCTTCAGCCCAAACGCGACGAGAAGGGCAAGGTCAATCCGATTCTCGGCGTGGTTGAGCCAGCGATCGAGCAGGAGGTGCTGGGGCGGCTGCTGGCGCTGAACCTTGCTCTTGCGGGCGGGGGGTGACCGAGACGGGCATGTCGCGGCGAGAAGCCCGGCTGAAGCCGGCTGGGTGTGGGGTCAGAAAATGGGGGTCGGTGCGGCCTGCTGGCTCTCATGGCTTTGCGGGTGTCAAGAGGCTGCGGAAGACTCGCTAGGCTCTCTTTCTCCGGATGATGCCGACACCTACGACGGCCAACATGAAGATCACGGCGGGCTCGGGGACCAGGACCAGCCGGAATCCATAGCTATGGGCCGGAGTCGAGGGCCAGGTCGCACTGCGATACGAGGCATGCAGGTAGCTCGCATTGACACTGTACACCCCGCCTCGCATGCAGCGGTATGGATCGTGCAAGCACGAAGTGCCACGCTGGGCAATCACATGTTGGCGATCAGAGCCCAAGCGGGAGCGAGGGGCATGCTTGGAGCCGTTCCGCTCTTTGCTGTCGCGCCCCTCGCTCCCGCTCGGGCTCGGATCGGGCGGCGCGGGACCACCTTGCTTCCGCCCGCCACGGCGGTCAAGCTTCGGGCTCTGATCGGGCACGATGGCCCCGGCATTGGCTCGAACATGCGATTGCCTTGGAGTTGACGTCGGCAAAAACCCGGCATGCTTGACTCTGGTGGCGGAAGATGCTGGTATACTGTGCTACATGTGGTCGGTTCGTTTGCCGATTTAGAGCCTGGCAGGATGATGGCTTTGCACCGGCTATGACCTTGCACCGGCTATTAGCCGGTGCCACACGTAGTTATCCGGGTAAGCCGTTTGCCAGTTGTAGCGGCGAGGGTGGTTGAGGCGGAGCTTCATCTTCAAGACGGTCGCCGGGGCCGGTAGCGGGGAGGATGCCCGCCGGCGGATGTAATTGCAGTTGTGCTTCATTTTGGGGGATGGCCGTCCAGGCCAGAACGTGAGGAATTCCATCGATGCCAAACGTGACCAAGACATCGCCGGGACGCGCCGACATGTTGCGCACCTGGTCGGTGACCGATTCCGTGGAGCTGTACAACATCCGCCAGTGGGGAGGCGGCTTCTTCGGGGTGAACGCCCAGGGGCACGTGGTGGTGTCGCCGCGGGGGGCGGAAGGGCCGACGCTGGATCTGAAGGACCTGGTGGATGAGCTGCTGCAGCGCGGCATCCAGATGCCGATCCTGATCCGTTTCTCGGACATCGTCCGCTCGCGGGTGCGGCAGATCAACGAGGCCTTCGCCAAGGCCTTCACTGAGCACGAGTACACCGGCAGGTACATGGGCGTGTACCCGATCAAGGTGAACCAGCAGCGGCACGTCGTCGAGGAGATCGTGCGTTACGGCGAGCCGTACGACTTCGGGCTGGAGGCGGGGTCGAAGCCGGAGCTGCTGGCGGCCCTGGCCATGCTGGAGTCGCCCAAGCCGCTGATCATCTGCAACGGCTACAAGGATGTGGAGTACATCGACCTGGCGCTGTGGGGGACGAAGCTGGGCAAGACCATCATCCTGGTGGTCGAGGAGTTGACCGAGCTGGAGAAGATCCTGGATCGGGCCGCGGCCCTCAAGGTGTCCCCGAGCATCGGGTTCCGGATGAAGCTGTCGGCGCGAGGCTCGGGGCGGTGGCAGGAGTCGAGCGGGTCGCGGTCGAAATTCGGCTTGAGCGTGACGGAGATTTTGCGCGGCGTCGAGATCCTGAAGCGCGAGGGCATGCTGGACAAGCTGGTGCTGACGCACTTCCACCTCGGCAGCCAGATCACCAACATCCGCTCGATCAAGGAGGCCCTGGCCGAGGGGTGCCGGGTCTATCAGGAGCTGGCCAAGCTGGGGGCGGGGCTGAAGTACTTCGACGTGGGCGGCGGGATGGCGGTGGATTACGACGGCAGCTCGAGCAACTTCCCGTCCAGCGCCAATTACACCATGGACGAGTACGTCAGCGACGTGGTGCATGCGATCAGCGAGGCCTGCGAGACGGCGGGTCTGCCGCACCCGGCGATCGTGACGGAGTGCGGGCGGGCGCTGACGGCGTACCAGTCGGCGCTGATCTGCAATGTGCTGGGGGTGACGGAATTGACGCAGGACCCGGTGCCTTCGTCGCTGCCCGATGATGCCCCACCGGTTTTGTACAACCTGCTGGAGATGCACAACGGGATCACCTCGAAGAACCTGCAGGAGTCGTATCACGACGCGCTGCACCTGCGGGACGAGGCCATCAGCCTGTTCAAGCTGGGCTATCTGACGCTGGCCGATTGCGGGATGGTGGAGTCGATCTTCTGGTCGGCGTGCCGGAAGATTCTGAAGATCATGAAGGAGAAAGAGTACGTGCCGGACGAGCTGGAGGGGCTGGAGGCGCAGCTCGCCGACATCTACGTGTGTAACTTCTCGGCGTTCCAGTCGGTGCCGGACTGCTGGGCGGTGGGGCAGCTCTTCCCGATCATGCCGATTCACCGGCTGAACGAGGAGCCGAGCCGCCGCGGCGTGCTGGCCGACATCACCTGCGACAGCGACGGAAAGATCGACAAGTTCATCGATCTGCGCGACGTGAAGAGCACGCTGGAGCTGCACCCGTTCACGGGCGAGGATTATTACCTGGGCATCTTCATGACCGGGGCATACCAGGAGATCCTGGGAGACATGCACAACCTGTTCGGAGACACGGACGCGGTCCACGTGACGTTGGGGGACGAGGGCGAGTACTTCGTGGATCACGTGGTGGACGGGGACACGGTACAGGAGGTGCTGGACTACGTCGAGTTCATGATGGACGACCTGCTGGCTCGGATGCGGCGGATGGCGGAGGCGGCCGTGCGGGCGAAGAAGCTGACCTTCCAGGAGTCAGCAGAGTTGCTGCGGCGGTATGAGGCGGGGTTGAAGGGGTATACCTACCTGCAGGGCTAGGCGCGGTTCTGCCGCGACTTGCCGTTGAGCGTTTCGAGGCTGGTGACGAGCATGAGGTCGATCACCTCAGGCGTCGGAAAAGTGGCTCAGCAACGCGGCTGGTCCTCCGGTGTCGGTAGGCCGCTTATTATAGGACGAACGCTCGGAACCTCAGTCTCGGGAGGCAGATGCAGCTTCTGATGGGGCCGGCGCCATTTGGCGGGAAAACAGGGCGCGGCAGCGTGGGGCGCGGGCGGCTGTGGGGCGGTCCGACGCCAATTTTGTGAGCCTGCCGCAATTCTTTTGGGGTGCTGGAGTATATAGATATACAGATGCGACAGTATATCATCCGCCTCACCGGTCCAGCGCCCCTGGATCAGCTTGTGATTCATGATCTTCCGTGGAGTTATCTGCCGATGAGGCAAAGGGTTGCGTGACGAGCCAGTCGTGCGTGCGCGGCCAGGCCGCGCCTGCCGTGCCACCCTCCAGGATTCTTGAAGCATGGCCAGTTTTACATATACCGCCCGCAGCCTTGATGGCAAGACCGTGAACGGCGTGCTGACTGCCGAGACACAGCAGCAGGCCTTGCGTCAGCTCGATGAGCAGCGGTTGTTCCCGGTGGAGATCCGGGAGGGCGGGCAGGCCCAACGGAAACTGGGCGGTGGAAAGAGGAAAGTGCGGCCGACCATCGTGGCGGTGATGTACTCGCAGTTCGCGGACCTGCTGCGGGCGGGCGTGCCAGCGCTGCGATCGTTGGACGTGTTGGCCCGGCAGACCTCCAATCCGGTCTTGAAGGAGGTGCTGCATGAGGTTCGCGAGAGTCTGTCGGGTGGCAAGACGCTGGCCGACTCAATGGCGGAGCATCCCAACGCCTTCAACCCGCTGCACGTTTCGATGATTCGGGCCGGCGAGAAGGGCGGCTTCCTCGAGGACGTGCTGGCCAGAATCGCCATATTTACGGAACGTCAGAACGAGATGCGCAACAAGCTCATCGGGGCGATGTTGTATCCGGCGATCCTGATGTTCATCGGCTCGATCATCGTGCTGTTTCTGCTGGTCGTGGTGGTTCCGAAGGTGCGGCAGTTCCTTCGAGGCGACTTGCCGGTGCTGACCAGGTTCGTGTTCGCCCTGTGCGATTTCCTGAAGGAAAACGGGATGATCGTGGCGGGAGTGGCCGTAGTCGTTGTGATCACGCTGGTCGCGGTTGCGCGCAGCAAGGTGGGCAGGAGGCACCTCGACGAGATTCAGCTCAAGGCGCCGATGCTGGGCAAGCTGGTGACGCTGGTGGCGATCTGCCGCTTCTGCCGCATCCTGGGCACGCTGCTGCACAACGGCGTGCCCATCCTGCAGTCGTTGAAGATTTCGCGGGATTCGGCGGGCAATCGATTACTGGTCGATGCCGTCGAGGAGGCCACGGAGAGCGTGCGGAAGGGCTCGTCGCTGGCGGCCCCGCTGGCCAAGAGCGGCCTTTTTCCGCTGGACATCATCGACATGATCGCGGTGGGGGAGGAAAGCAACAACCTTGAGAACGTGCTGGTGACGATTGCCGATGCCTACGAAGCCCGTACGGGCAGGACCGTGGATCTGATGCTTCGGTTTCTGGAGCCGCTCCTGCTGGTGGGCATGGCGTCGATCGTGGCGGTAATTGCCATTGCGTTGCTGTTGCCGATCCTGACAATGAGTACTGCCGGCGTGCACTAGCAACCTGGTGGTCCGCCGGAGTGTATATAACAGGCGAGGTTCAGGCTCTTTTTGGAGGCTTGCAGATGTATCGGAGATCTAATCGCTATTGTCGTAGAAGTCGCAGAGCGTTCACTCTGCTGGAAATTCTGCTGGTCGTCGGGCTTTTGGCGCTGCTGGCGTCTCTTGCCATTCCGGCGTTGAGCGGGCAGGCCGAGAGCGCCAAGATCAAGATGGCCGAGGCCACCATCGGTCCGAACGGCACCTTGTCCCAGGCGATCAAGCTGTACAAGTTCAACATGAACGATTACCCCAAGGACTTGAAGAATCTGGTCGAGAAGCCGTCCGGCGAGGGATCCGAGAAATGGGTCAAGTGCCTTGAGGACATCCGCGGCTTGAAAGACCCCTGGGACCATGACTATGAGTACAACCCCGAGGGTAAGCACAACGAGGGCGGGTTCGACCTGTGGAGCCGCGGTCCGAACGGCAAGGATGACAACGGCAGCGGTGACGACATCTGCAACTGGAAGACGGACAAGTAATGACATTGCAGCCGACGCGGTTGGGGTCTGAAGGCGCCGAGGCAATGCCGCCGGCCAAGCGCTTCGCGGCACGCCGAGGCCCCGCGCCGGCGTTCACCCTGGTGGAGATACTGATCACGCTCAGCCTGCTGGCGCTGCTGGCCAGCATGGCCTGGCCGGCGCTGCAGTCGCAGATCACGGCGTCAGAGCTGCCGGAATCCGCGGAGCGTGTACGTTCGACGCTGGCCATGGCCAGGTGCGAAGCGGTGATGGAGCACCGCCGCTTTCGCGTTCGCCTCGCCAAGGGGGACCAGCAGCCGAGGATCGAGTGCGAGATCGATCCGATCAACCAGCCGGGCGTCTACGTCGCGTCCACGGCGGCCTGGGCGAAGGAGCCGATGCTCCTGGCGGACGTGCAGATTCACGACGTCCAGCCCGGGCGGCCGGTCTATCTCCAACCGTTGTCCATCACCTCGGACCCCGACTCCGCTCGAAAGCTGGCCGAGAAGGTGCAACAGGACAAGGAGGAGCGGGAGAAGCTCCGCAGCGGCTTTGAAAAGAAGACGGACCAGGAAGAGGAGGCCGATCCGTTGCGGCCGGAGATCGTCTTCGAGCCGGACGGGACGCCCAATGACTGGGCGACGCTGATCGTCGCTCGCATGAAGCCGGAGGAGACCCTGGAAGAGACCGACCAGCAGATCTGGATCGTGCTGGACGGCAGGACCGGCATGGCCACGATCCGCGAGAAGGTGACCACGGATCAACTCTCGGATCCGACGTTCTACGTTCAGCGCGAAAAGCTGGAGTTGCCGGATGTGGTCAACGTCGATGAATTGACTTTTGACATCAACAACAACGGTCAGCCCGCGAACGAGATGAACGGCGGAGATACCGGGCAGGAGGGAGACACGGGGCAGCCGGATCTCAATGCTCAGGCCGGGGATGCGGCCGCGATGGCGCAACAGGCGCAGCAGGCCGCCGAGGCCGCAGCCGGCAATGCGGGCGCGGCACCCACGGCCGCTGCCGGCGAGCTGCAGGCCAGCAGTGGGAGCACCGCGGAAGGCCAGCTCGAGCAGGCCCTCGATAACACCAGTCTGACCGAAGAAGAGAAAAACAATATCCGACAGGGATTCCCGAAGAAGGGCAAGTAAGCTCTTCCGGTCCCTCGGCGAGTCGCGCGACAGGCGGCTGGTTGCCGCCCTTGGGGTATGCGGAATCGTGCGGAGCGGGCGACATGTCGGGGGTCGCGCGCCACTTCCCAGCCGTGCCATCGGGCACGACCGCTCAATCGAGGCTGCCAGCGCCAATCCGCTGAAGCGGGCCGTGATCTGCTGTCGATAGCTAAACCCAGCTTGGCGAAAGCTTTAGCGGAATCCGCTCCGCGGAGCTTTTGGAACCGTTTGGAAGAGCCGCGGCTGCGACGTTCAGCAGAGCGGTGGGTACAAAGAGGTAAGCCGCAGAGAGAGATGGCCTGCGCGTGCCTGAGTGAGATGCGATATGCGCGAACCAGCACAACAACGGCGCCAAGCGTTGCTTCTCGCGCAGCGAGGGGCGAAGCTTGCGCCGCCCACCATTAGATGTACTCGGGCTGCCGCCGCCCTACTAGAGGTAGTGCTTTCGCTCAGCATACTCCTCATCGCCATGTCGGTGGTGGGATTGACCTTCCGCAACGGGGAGCGGAACGTCGAGCTCTCGGATCACATCACGCGGGCGATGATGATGACTGATCGGCTCGTGGAGGAGATCGATACCAACCAGCTCAAGTTCGATGCGAGGGAGCAGTGGGACTCCTTCGGGGAAGAAGCACCCCCGGGCATGTCGTGGCGGGTGGTGGTCAATCCACACGAGGAGATCAGGGGCCTCCTGGACATTGATATCTACATCTACCTGGGGAATCCGGACGCCTCGGCGGAAGATCACCAGCTTGTGTTGTATACGCGATTGCAACGGCCGGAGCCGAAGGGGATCGACTTCGAGAAGGACTTCGGCTTTGATCAGGATCAACTCCAAGTGCTGACGGACGCGATTCCGGGCGGATCGGCAGCCTTTGACCTGACCAATTTCGATCCGCGGACGCTCGCCTCGATGAATCTGGACCAACTCGTGGAGATGCTCCCGGCCCTCGTGCAGATGTTCGGCGGCAATCTCACCGGTGGCGGCCAACTCGACGCCATCCTGCAGGCCATCCAGAAGGGAGACATGAACGCGCTGCAGAACCTGGCCCAGCAGGCCTTGGATCAGTCCGGCCAGCAAGGGACAGGTACGGGAACCGGCGGCGGCAAGCAAGGCGGCAGCACGCAGGGAGGGCAGAGCACCACCGGCGGGCAAGGTTCGCAGGGCGGCAAGACCTCCTCGGGCGGCGGCACCACCGGCGGCGGTGCCGGCAGCCAGGGCAAGACTCCCCCGAGTGGCGGATCGGGCGGGAAACAGCCACAGAATCCGACGAACCGGTCTGGCGGAGGGCGGAAATGATCACTCCAACGCCGAACAACCGGTACGCGGCGCGTCGGTCATACTTGCCGCGGCCCTCGCTACGCGAGAGGCGGCGAGCGGCCAGACGGCGCGCGGTCACACTGGTCGAGTTGCTGCTGGCTCTGGGCCTGCTCGTGCTGGTTTCGGGCATGATGTTCGCGTTTTACGACGCGTCGTTGAAATCCCGCGACTATGGCCATCGCAGAATGACCGACGATCAGCTCGCCCGCGTGATCGCCATGAAGATCGCCGAGGAGATCCGGTCGGCCAACGCGTTCGTACCAACCGTCGGGCCGGGCATCAGCGGCGAGAGAAGGCTGTTGACGATTCAGACGGTGGTGTTGCCGGACAAAGAGCTGTTCTGGCAGCGTTCCATCAAGGACGAACCGTTGCCCGCGGAATGCGACATACGGCAGGTTCAGTATTACCTCGCCTACGACGAGGACGCGAGTTACTCGTACCCCGACGGGACAGAAGCGGCGGCGCCGCTGGGGCTGGTGCGGCGCGAGATCAAGACGCTCTACCAGCCTTCCCAGCTTGAGAACAAGGCCCAGAGCGTGGATTTGGACTTATTCTCCTCGGAAATGAAATATCTGCGCCTTCGCTATTTTGACGGGATTGACTGGTTGAACAAATGGGACATCGGCACTGACGTCGAGGGCAAGACGGGTAATTCGTTGCCGCAGGCCGTGGAGGTGACGGTTGGCTACACTCCACTTGCGCCGGAGGACAAGAACAAACTCGAGCTGCAAGACGAGGATCAGGATCTGCAGTTGGCCGAGCCGGAGCCCTACTCACCGGAGACCTTCACGGTGGTGGTTCGCCTGCCGCAAGCGGATACGTTTTTCGGGTCGCGTCTGATGCGGGCCCAGCGGCGTTCGCGGATGGGCGTCGGCTCCAGCGGCTTTGGCAGTAGTGGCATGGGCAGCAGCGGAGGATCCAGCCACGGTGGCTTCTAGTTCTGACAACAGGGCGATGGCGGGGTCTCGCGGCAGGCCGACGGTCCTTCTCAGCGTCAGGAGAAGGGGCATGGGTCGCGTTCGTCGCGGGCTGCTCCTGCTCGTCGTGCTGGTGATGATCGCGTTGTTGGCCCTGCTGGCGGCGAGCTACGCGTTCATGGTCAACGCGAATTTGAGCACGGTGATGGCCACTCACCATCGATTTCAGGCCCGGATGGCGGCCGACGCCGGCATTCAGCGGGTCATCGTGTTGCTGCGCAAGAACCCCGAGGACCCGGAGTACACCGACGATCTCAACCGGTGGTTCGACGATCCCAACCAGTTTCAGGGAGGCCTGGTGTACGGAACGGAGGGCAAGGACAAGCTGGTGGATCGTAGGGAGGAGGACACCACCTACGATCCCAAAGCCAATGCGGCGTGGCGGTACAACCTGGTGGCGCCGAACTACGACGAGCCCGGCACGGTGCGGTACGGCATCACGGATGAGTGCTCGAAGCTGGATATCAACCAGGCCACGGAGACGCAGCTTCGCCGGCTGTTTGCGACGGTGATACCGCAGGATTCGGAGCACGAGGTCGACATCGACGTGCTGGTGGATTCGTTGCTGGACTGGCGGGAATCGGGGTCGGGGTCGGGCTCGTTGGCGGGGCTGTTGCCGTTGCCGACCAGCGCCCCGGCCGGCGCGCCGACCAGCGCGCCCGCGAGCGGCGTAACGCAGTCGGGGGCCACGGGGCCGGCGCCGCGGCCGAAAGGGGCCAAGGATCAGTACTACATGGCCTTGACTCCCCCGTACCGATGCAAGGGCGCCCCGTTTTCAACGGTGGAAGAGCTGCTGCTGGTGCGGGGCTTCACCGGGTGGGTGCTGTTCGGCGAGGATTACAATCGCAACGGATTGCTGGATCAGAACGAGGACGACGGAGACGCGACCTTCCCGCCGGACAACGCCGACGGCCAGCTTTTCTGCGGCGTCGCTCCGTTCCTGACGGTGTGGTCGAAGGAATGGAACACGTCGAACAACAACCGTCCGCGGATCAACCTCAATCTGCCGGACACGCAGAAACTGCAGGAGATGCTGGAGAAGGAGTTCGACTCCAACATTGTCAGCTATGTTATGGGGGTTCGCGGTTCGGGGAAGATGTTTAACAGTGTTATGAATCTGTATCCGGCGCCGCCTCCGCCGACGACGCAGCCGGGAGATGAAGCCGACCAGAGCAAGAACCCCACCACAACACAGCCCAAGGACACCAAGAAACCGCCGACCAGCCAGCCCACGTCGGGTCCGGCAAGTTCTCAACCGACCAGTGAAAACGCTGAGGGCAATGGCGCGGGTTCTTCCGATGAAGAGCAGTCAGAAAACGCGTCCGAGAAGCCGCGCACGCTGAAGCTGCCGACGTACCAGAATCTGACGGACGAGGTGCCGCCGGGAACCCCCGAGACCCTGCCGCTGATACTGGACCGGCTGACCGTGGCGCCGATGCCGGCGTTCACCGGGCGCATCAATTTCAGTACCGCGCCTCGCGAGGTGTTGAGCGCCATCGAGGAGCTGACTGAGGCGGACGTAGACGCGATCGTCGCGGCGCGGCGGGAGCTGACCGGTGTGGAAAAGGCCACCCCGGCATGGCTGGTGACCAAGCACGTGCTGGATGAAAACAAGTTCCGTGTGCTGTTGGACGGCAAGGACATGATCGAGCCCAGGCCCGGCGGAATCATCACCAGCAAGTCGTCGGTGTATCGCGTGGAGGCCCTGGGCTACGCGGACCACTTGGGCGTGGTGGAGCGGATTAACGTGGTGTTTGAGATGCGAGGGCCGATCGCGCAGGTGCTCTACCAGCGCAATCTGACCGGTTTGGGCCCGGCCTACAACCCTCACGGCATCGACCGCCGTGGCATGATGAACAACAGGCCGAAGTGAAGATGATGCGTATCGGACTGGGTAGCAAAAAGCTGTTGGCCATCGACTGGGACGCGAGGAACCTGCGCCTGGTTCTGGTTCGGCGGCGGATCGACGGCGTCGATCTGCTCAAGGCGGTGTCGATTCCGGTGCCGCCGGACGTGAAGATGGACGATGCCGAGGCGCTGGGCGCGTTCGTCCGTGAAGCAGTGCGCCAGGCGCGGGTGGGCGTGAGGCAGGTCCTGATGAGCATCCCGCGCGATCAGGTGGTGCTGAACGCCCTGGATTTGCCGCCGACTCCGCCGGAGGAAATGGCGGCGATCGTCCAGTTCCAGATCGTGAAGGAGCTGCCCTTCGGCATTGAGCAGGCCACGCTGGATTTTGCGATGGGGGCGGACTGCAACCCCAAGGAACCGTTCAGCGTCCTGGTGGCGGCGGTCCGGAACGAGCAACTGGCCTTCTATCGCAAGGTGGCCTACGAGGCCGGCCTGTCGGTCGAGCGGATCGGACTGCGCCCGCACGCCAATCTGGTCGCGGTGACGGCCAAGGCCCCCGAGCACAAGAGCAAGACTCTGCTGTTGATCGAGGTCGGCCCGCAGTTGACGGAGATCGACGTCATCCGCAACGACACGCTGGTGTTCAGCCGCGCCGCCTCGGTGGCGCTGCCGGAGTACGGCGACATTGCCGCGGCGCGCCTGGACGACAGCCGCATCGCCTCGGTCGAAGTCCGCGATCGCGAGCCGGAAGAGACGGACCGCCGCTCGGTCAACAACCTGATGGTGGAGATCGTGCGGTCCTTGGAGGCCCATCGGGCGACGGACCCGAGCCTCAACGTGGACCGGATCGTGGTGTGCGGCGCCTCCGGAATCGAGCCGCAACTGTCCCAGATGCTGGCGGCGCGGTTCGCCGCACAGGCCGAGCTGTACTCGCCGGAGCGGATCCTGGATCTCACCCCGCAACGGGCCAAGGAGCTTCGCGGCTTCAGCGCCGCCCTGGGGCTGGCCATGGAGCACGGCCAGAGGGAGCTGGAGTCGTTCGACTTTCTGCACCCCAAGAAGCACGTCAGCAAGCGCGCCGTTCAAATGAAGAAGATGCCGATCGCCGTGGCGACGGTCCTGCTCTTCGTCGGGTCGGCGGTGGCGTCCTATCTGCAGTACGTCCGCCCGAAGCAGCAGGAGATCGACGTGCTGAACAAGCTGATGGAGCCCAATCGCAAGGCGGTGAAGGACATCGAGGAATTCAAGGCCCAGGTGGAGGCGCTGGAGGACTGGCGGGACTCCGAGCAGTACTGGCCCGAGGTGCTGGTGAGCCTGTCGGCGAATTTTCCGCCGGACGACGAAGTGGTCGCGACGCAGATGGAGTTTGAATCCCACCCCAAACCGCAGGCCGCCGCGCGAGAGGGCCGGATGCGGGTCGGGCTGCGGACCGCCGTGCTGGGCAAGGTCAACGAGATCAGCACCAAACTGCGCGATATGGGCTACACGGACGTGAAGACCGGCAAGGAGATGCCCATCACCGGCCGGCGCGGCGCAGGCAAGTACCAGACCGAGACGGGAGTGGAGGCGATATTGCCGCCACGGCCGAAGCCGAAGGCGAAAAGCGAGGAAGCCGGCCGGGGAGAAGCCCTGTCGCCGGCCAGCGGCGCCGGGGAGACGCCGTCGAAGCCGGCCCGGACTCCGCCCTCCGAACAACCGCCGCCGGAATCCGCCGAAGCCCCCGCGGAGGAGACGGCCGGTCCCACGACGGAAATGCCGGCCCAGCCGCCCGAGGGCGAGCCCGCCGTCCCGCCTGAAGTCACCCCGAGTGACGAGTCCATGGCACCGCAGCCGGAGAATGTCGAGCCGGAGGTCGCGGAGCAGGCCACCACCCAGCCGGCGGAAGCGCCGCCCGCGGAAGAAGGTTCGGACGAATCGCCATCGCCGGAAATGGATCAGGGGGACCAGCCATGAATCCACGAGAACGGATCCTGGCGAGCGTCATCGGCGCCGCGCTGGCCCTGGTAGTGATCTACTACGGCATCAACTACCTCTTCATCAATCCGCTGCGCAATGCCGACGTGGAGCTTACCTCCCTGACCCAGGAACAGCGCGAGATCGACGGCAAGATGGCCTCGCGGGAGGTCCTCGCGGCGCGATGGGTGAAGTACGTCGGACAGACCTTCGATCCGGCCGATGCCCTGGACCGCTTCGGCGTGGACCTGAAGGAGATCTGCAAGCGCCACGGTTTCGAGGGGGCCGTCTTCCAGCCGAGCACAGGATCCCTCATCGGGCCGAAGACCAAGATCAAGACGGTGGCCCACCGCATCAGCGTGGACGGGACGTTCCCCAACGTGATCTCCTTCCTGCGGGACATCTATCAGACGCCGTACATGAACCAGATCACGAAGCTGAGCATCATTCCACAGGAGGCGAAGGCCGGCCGCAACATGGTGAGGGTGGAACTGACGGTGGAGACGCCGGTTCTGCCGCAGGTCGACAAGAAGAAGATTCCCGAGGTGGCCGTCGCCCGAACGATGGGGCCCGAGCTCGAGAAGACGCTGCCGCCTTTCCGGGAGCATCTGCTGGACGACGACGCCTACCAGGTGCTTACCGAGCGGAACATCTTCCGCGCCTATGAGCCGCCGCCGAGCAACATCGTGATGATCGAGAACCAGGACTGGAAGGACGTGGTGGCCCACATCGCGTTCTCCTGGGAAGACAAGGCCTCGGGCCCGCCGATCATCAAGGCGATTCCCAAGAAAGGGAGCGTATCGATCGAGGGCAAGGGGGACGTGGCCGAGGTCCAGGGCAGCTATGCCGACGGCGAGAGCTTCGGCCCGAAGCGGTTTGAATTCGGCACCAAGAAGGACTGGGTCTATCAGGTCGCGGCCCACCATCCGCCGCCCCCGCCGGAGGTGATCGATCTGGCCGTCGACAACAAAGACTCGGCGACCATCCAGCTCGAGGTGAGGGTGAACGGCAAGGACGGAAAGTCGAAGACCGAGCCGACCATGATCTTCGAGCCGGGCCGCTTTGACGTCCGTGAGTACAAGGACGTGACCAATCTCACGGTGACGGCGAAATACGCGTCCGGCAAGCCGGCATCGCCGCAGACGTTCACGCCGTCGGTCAGCAAGCTGACCTACACCGTTCCGCCAGAGCCCGCGGAGGCGGTCGCGGTCACACCGCAGCAGGCTCCGGTGGCGGATTCGCCGCCGGATCCGACCTACACAGTGACGGCCCTGCTGACCTATGAGGAGGTTCAGGAGATGGTCGCATCCAGCCAGACCTCGGACCGAAAGGTTATCCGGGCCGGCGAGGCCGGAGCGGTGGACGGAGGGACCTTGCTGGCGGTCCATCCGCTGGGCGGCGTGGTGAAGATGCCGACCGGTAATTTCTACATTTATCCGTTGGGAAGGAAGTTCACTCAGCGCGTCAAGCTCGCCGCGGCCAACGAGACGGAGCTGCCTGAAGCCATCGACCGCTGGTCCCGCGAGTGAAGCGACCGACAGCGGTCTTGCGGTGTATGAGAGATGTCCTCTGATAAGACGACACGGCGATCGGAAGCATGCGGGGGAACGAGGGGACGGCGTGCCCACGGTCGTTGCGGAGGCTTGACCATGGCGACATGGGATATACGTGATCCGCGTGCTGTGGCCAGGGCGGTTGGAACGGCCCTGTGCCTGCTGCTGATTCTGGGTCTGGCCGCTCCGGCGGCGCGAGCCCAGGAGCCGCCGCCACCCGACGAAGAGGAAGATTTGATGCTCCCCGAGGAGCAGCCTGAGCCCGTTGTGACCACGCAGCCGGTGACTCCGGAAGAGGCGGCTCTGATTGCGGCCAAGCAAGCGGCGATGGCCTCCATCGACAAGACCACTCCGACCACTCAGCCGGCCGGGCCTACCACGCCCATCGCTCCAGCCAGACCCGGGGCGGCGGTACCAGGCAAGCCGGGAGCCCCCGGCGTGGGGGCCGAAAGAGGCCTGCCGAAAGGCGGCCGCACGCCGCTCACGCCCGGCGCGAAACCGGGTCCGCAAATCGGCGCCAAAACGGGAGCAACGCCACCTGGCGCTGCGACGCCCACAGCCAATCAGGCAACACCCACACCAGCGACACCCACCCCTTCAGCCACACCCGGGAAGTCCCCGGTGACTCCGGCTGACAAGACTCAGCCCGGTGCCAGCCGCGTGCCGGGCAGGCCGGGTGCGCCCGGCGCCACGCCGGGTGTCACGCCGACGACACCTGGAACGCCTGGCGCGACGCCGGGCGTCACGCCGCCGGGCCGGCCCGGGGCGCGCGGCGGTGCGCAGCCGCCCGCCGCAGGCAGGCCGGCCGCGCCGGAAGGCGGCGAGACCACCACGCTCACGCCGACCAGCGGTCCGGCGTCGATCGCGAATACCGCAACGGGAATCCTCTTCCAGGTGGGGCCGCCCAACCCGGAAGCGAGGACGTATCGTTTCGATTATGAGAATACTCCCTGGACCAACGTGTTGGCCGACTTTTCGCGCATCACCGGCCTGCCTTGGCTGAACCAGCCGGAGCAGCCGCTGATCGACACCCTGACGTTCCGGAGCCCGCGGGAGTTCACCTACAAGGAGGCCTTGGATCAGCTCAATGAGTTGCTCCTGGAACGGCCGCTCAACAAGTATTTGGTGCAGCGAAAGGACAACTACCTGACCATCAACCGGCTGCCGGACCTGATGAAGGCCATCCCGGTTGACAAGATGTTCAACAGCTTCGAGGAATTCGAGGCGGCCAAGCTGGATCGTTTCGATCTGGCCAAGACCCGCTTCAAGGTGCCCAAGGGATGGTCCGCCTTCCAGGTGATCGAGCGGTTCAGGCCGGAGTTCTCCGACACCTACGGCACCGAGGCGCTCAGCTCCGACGAGCTCGAGCTGACCGGCCTGGTGAAAGAGCACTATCGGTTCCGGGACGTTGTCCAGAAGCTGGCCCAGGAGCCTCCTCCTCCTCCGGACCCGCGGCCGATGCTGACCTTCGATCTGAAGAGCAGCAAGGTCGTGGATGTCGCTAACATCCTGAAGCAGATGTATCCGGGCGCCCCGCCCGCCGCCAAGGGACCGGGCGGTACAGCCGTCGATCCCAAGGCGCAGACCGCACAGCAGGTCACGATCATCCCGGACGTCGTCAACAACCGGCTCATCATCCGGGCCCAGCTCGACATGCTGACGGAGATCGGCAAGACCATCCAGAGCCTGGACGGCGGAGCAGGGAGCGAGCCGCAGGCGATGAAGACGATCAAGCTGGCGCAGGCCAACGCCCTGACGTTGCAGACCGTGCTCAAGCCCCTGTTCGCGGCCCAGAAGGCGGCCATGATGCAGAAAGCGGCGCGGGAGTACGTGCCGCCGGCGATGCTGGCGGAAATGGACCGCGACCTGCTGGCGGAACCGACGACCAACTCGGTCATTCTGACGGGCAGCAAGCGGGGCGTGGATGCTGCGGAAGAACTGGTCAAGCAGTGGGACGTCGCGGATACCAACGAGGTCAGCGAGGTCGTCGAGCTGAAGAACATTGACTCCCAGATGGCGGCGACGACCCTGCAGGCCATCCTGGCCCCGATGGCGCAGAAGGGCATGGTCCCGCCGCGGATCGCCCCGCAGTCCAACACCAGGCTGCTGGTCATCTGCAACAAGAACGAGTTTCAGCGGGTTCGCGACCTGATCGACAAGATCGACGTGGCGCAGGACGACAGCAAGGAGCATTTCGTCAAGCTCACGACCGCGCTGCCCAGCGTGGTGGCCCAGACTATTCAGCAGTTGCTCACCGGCCAGGCGGCGCCGCGGGCGACCCCGCGGCCGCCGGCCGCGCCGGGCCAGCCGGCCCCGCAGCCCACGGCCATGGCCATGGCGGCCGGACCGGGCGGGCCGCGATTCATTGCCGACGACGGCACCAGGATGCTGATCGTCACCTGCTCGGACAAGGATTGGGAGCGGGTGGATACCCTGATCAAGAAGCTGGACGGTCAGGCCCAGGACTTCGAGTCCAAGCTGGTGACGTTCGACCTGAAGAACGCCAACGCGGCGGACGTGGTGTTGATGCTGAATCAACTGTTCCCCGCTCCGGCCGCCAAAGCGCCGGGGCAGCCGGCACAGATGATCACCGCGGACACGTTTCACAACACGGTGAAAGTGTTCGCCATGCCCGACTTCGTCGAGAAGATCACTCCGTTCATCCAGCAGTTGGACCTGGAGAGTGAGTGGCCGATGACGGTCATTCACCTGGAGAACGCCAAGGCGGAGGTGATCGCGCCGATCCTGTTGCAGAGTGTGAGCGGAGGCGCGGCGCGGAGCGCGCCGGCGATGCCGCCGCCAGCGCCGGGCCAACCCCCGAGGCCGATGCCCGCGGCGGGCGGCAGTACCTCGGCCGTCCGCATCGTGGCCGAGCCGATCACCAATTCGCTGCTGGTCACCGCTCCGCCGAAAGAGCTGGCCCAGATCAAGGACCTGGTGGCCAAGATGGAGGAGGCCGAGACCGAGGCCCAGGTTTTTGTGCCGGTGCAGAATCGCTCGGCGACCGAGATCGCTGACACGCTGATGAGCATGATGGGAGCCGGCGCTCGCTCACGGCCGGCCGGCGCTCCCGCGGTGCCGATGGCGGCCACGGCCGGAAAAGGGTTCAAGGCCGTTCCCAGCGGCAGTCGGGTCATGCTGTCCGGCTCTCGCGACGACGTGGCCAGGGCCATCCAGTTGATCGAGCAGATCGATGTGATCGATCAGCAGCCGGAGACGCGGAAGTACGTGGTCAAGGACGCC
>DATKKX010000521.1:0-4190 GCA_035542775.1 Phycisphaerae bacterium
GGCGGCGAGCCACCAGCGATAAGTGCGGAATGCCAGGGCGGCGAGCAGGACCGCCCCGACCGCCGCGGAGATGGGGCCCGGCGTGCCGACCAGGAGCGAGATGCGATAGCCGATCCAGGCGCCGGCCACGGTCCCAAAGGCGCAGACCACGAATTGCTCTGACTTCAGGCTGCGAAAGGTGAGAAAGACACCGGCCGCGACGCAGGCCAGGCTGATGAGATTAACGGCGGGGGAGTTCTCCAGCGGCGGAAGATAATAGTGCAGCAACTGCTGGAAGGTCTGGGTCCAGGATTCCTGATCGATCTGTGCAAACATGGCGAAGACCCTTGCAGGGCGGAACTCAGCGGACGGGCGTCAGCACCACGAGGGGCACGAAGAACACGAAGAGAGCGGGAGTCAGCCGTCGGCCTTCGTGGGCTTTGTGACCTTCGTGGTCCAGGCCCTTCCAGCATTCCGGCCGGGGCGGCGGGGAGGCGCGTGTTGCCAGGACCGTCGGGGCATGGCAAGGGTGTCGTCAAGGCGATCGCCGTCGTGCCTTCGCACGCCCTGTCGGAATTGAGGGGATCATACCGCGGCTATCGGTGATCAGCAATTGACAATCAGGTCAGAGCCATACGGACGCGGCCATGCCGCTACGCCGGGGGGGAGGACGGTCTGAAGCTGTAAACGGACGAGGTATGAGCCGGATCTGTGCCTGCCAACAGGCGATATGGACGAGCGCGGCATAATTGATATCGGTGACGCCAGCGTGCTGGTCGGGGCGTTACGCGATCCTCACAGCGATGCGGAATGTGTAGATCGCGCCGATCAAAGAGAGGACGGCGACATCGATGCAGAGGACATTCCGGCCCTTGTGGAGGCGATTCTGCCGCCATAGATGCGGGCGGGAGCGAGCTCTCGTCTTCTATAGGGGGATCGCTCCGGCGAAGGAGCGGTTTCTGTCGCCCTTCCAGGGCTGGATTGTGGTTGAGCGTCGTGTTCCGAGGGCTCACGCCCTCGGCTATTGACTGCCGCCCTTCCAGGGCTCGAGTGCGGGCGGGATGGCGGGAGATTCTCTTAGCAGTTCTTCATTAGCGCGGCGCTCGCCGTTTCGGATAAAAACGGGACGGCCATGTCGCGCGACAGCACGGACCAACCGGGTTTGTCTGTGCCACCCCGACCGGCGATGGATTTTCTGAGCAGGTCCTCATGAGCGCGGCGCTCGCCATTTCGGATGAAAACCGCAAGGCGGGCGTTGAGGCTGCTGCTGGCGGACAAAGCAGAGCTTCGTCCTCCCCGGATCGACCGCGGTTGTCATAGGAGGGCGAGGCCATGCGGACGGACACGTGCTCGGGCCGCCGGTGAGGGCACCGGCACCACTTGGGGGGCAGTCTCGGAATGGTTGAAGTCCCTCCGCGAGGGAAGGTTACACCGGGAATGGCCAGCGGCGGTTGGTTTTCTGAACAGCGGCCGGCACCCATTAGCACGTGGCATGGCTCGTGTGCGGTGTGAAATGCTTTCACTTGAAGTGAGTCGCTCGCGGCAGTATCATGCCGGCCTAATGGCCGGGCAAGCGGGAAGTGTCAGGCCATCGTAACGAGCGGCAACCACGTCACGTCTACGAAAGGAGCGAAATCATGTTGGCCGAGCGACGAAGACAGTCCGCCTGAAGGACGAGTGTCCGGTTGTTGGGATGCGCGCTGATCGCGGTGGCGCTATTGGCGTCGGCCGCGTCGGGGCAGAACTGGAGGCCGACGATCACTTTCCCGGATGACCCGTTCCGGGTGATCGGGAATACCCCGGCGAACCCGGACTGGGTGAAGTGCACGATCAAGCTGGCAGATCCCAACACGGTATACTGGCAGAACTGCAACGTGTACGGGCTGCACTGGGAGTTCGCGACGGCCGAGTTGCCGGGGTACATCGGCATCTCACGCGACGACTTCAACCTGATTTCGTTGTACGCGGAGGGCCAGGAGCTGGCGCTGGGGGCGGTGCTGATGCCGGCGTCGGGCACCTGGCCGCCGCCGCAGATTCCGGAATACGGCATTCAGCTCATCCGGTCTGATCCGTACCCGCGGGAGGAGATCGTTTACTACTTCAACCTGATTAAGAACACCGTTATCGCCGAGCCCAACGTGCAGGCGTTCTACTTCCCGACGTACGAGCAGTGGGAGGTGGCTCAACAGAACGCCGAGTGGCTGGCGAGCCAGGGAGTCATTGTCAGTTCGTCGTCGCGCTGGGCGACCGGGAACGCGATTTACTCGCAGGGCTGGGCGTTGGGCGAGTTGAAGTACTTCGAGGGGGACCAGATCGCGGAGGCATACCTGTCGGGGGCGCTGTGCCCGGGTGACATCGTGTTGACCGACGGCGTGCCGGCGGAGATGCCGATCCTGGCGGGAATCCTGACGCTGACGCCGTCGACGCCGAACTCGCACGTCGTGATCCTGGCCAATGATTACAGCGTGCCGTTCGTGCATCTGGCGGTCCCGGCGGACGCCCAGTTGGCCCAGGCGCTGGTCGGCCATCGCATCGTCTTGCGGGCTTACGAGACCTACAACGGGTCGCAGGTGCGGCTGATTGACGTGGAGGGCGTGCTGACCGACGCGCAGATCGAGGACATCCTGCAGTTGAAGGTCCTGCCGCCGCTGGAGATCCAGCCCATCGAACCCTTTGGGGCGTACAGCCAGAATGCCGTGGAGATGGTGCTGGAGGATATGCCGTATTTCGGCGGGAAGGCATCGAACTACGGCTTCTTGAAGCGGACGATTCCGGACAACAACCCGACGGCCCTGGGGCTGTCGTTCGACGTGTGGAACGAGTTCATGGACCAGGTGTTGGCCAACGGCAACACGCTGCGCGAGGAGATTTCGCAGAGGTTGGACGGGTATACCTGGCCGCCGAACATGCAACAGTTGGCGGACGATCTGGGATACGTCCGCGACCTGATCGAGAACAAGAACCACGATCTGCCGACGATCATTCCGCCGGATGTGGAGGCGGGGATCCTGGAGATCTTTCAGGACCCGCAGTACGGCTTCATCCCGGACCAGAAGATTCGCTTCCGCAACTCGACCAACGTGGAGGACAGCGATCAGTTTACCGGGGCGGGTCTGTATGAGAGCTACAGCGGGTGCCTGGCCGACGACCTCGACGGCGACACGCACGGGCCGAGCTGGTGCGATCCGAACGACACCAGCGAGCGAGGCGTTTTCCGCGCCATTCGGAAGGTATACTCCAGCTTTTACTTCGACAATGCGTTCCTGGAGCGGCTGCGGCGGTCCGTCGACCCGAACGAGGTGGGCATGGCGATGCTGGTGCACCATTCGTTTCCGGACCAGTTCGAGCTGGCCAATGGCGTGGGAACGTACGATCGATCGGCGTCGAACAATGCCAGCGTCTACCTGGTCACGCAGTTGGGCGCGGTGTCGGTGACCAATCCCGAAGGCGGCGCGACCCCTGAGGAAGTGCGGGTCGACATCAGCCCGTGGGGTACATATGCCTACGTATTGCGCTATTCGAGCCTGATGCAGCTCGGCGAGACGATGATGGTGTTTCCGGATGACTACGTGCAACTCGCCGGCCTGATGCAGGCGGTGGCGAACGAATATGCCGCGGCGATCGGTGAGGAGGCGTTCCTGCTGGACTACGAGTACAAGAAGCTGCTGCCCGGAGGGGCGGCGATGCCGCAGGGCGGCTTCGACGTGGACCAGGTCCGCAAGATCCCGTCGCCCGCTCCACATCCGGTCACGCCGTTCCTGATCGACGTGCCCGAGGAGTACATCACGTTCCAGGGCGAGGATGGCGACAGCAACGTGTTCGCCAACCACCGGTTGAAGTCGCAGTGGAAGCTGGCGACGCAGAGCATGTGGATGAGCCGGGAGAATCTGGCGCACAGCTCTTATACGGATGCGCGGCTGGAGTACACCGAGGGTTGCTGGCCGCGCGTATACGGGGGCCTGTTGCCGGAGTTTCCCAACGCGGCGTACGTATACAACCCGGAGTTGGAGCAGACGACGGACGCATGGTCGTTCAGCTTCCTGACCAATCCGCGCGACTTTGGACTGATTACGACCTGGGTGCCCACGCAGGTCGACAGCACCGAGTGCCCGATGCTGACGTTGAGCGATCTGGGCTGGCCTGATGTGACGGTGAAGTACGCCACGCCGGTGCCGACGTGGGACAACGGCCAACCCGGGTGGACACGGTCA
>DATKKX010000522.1:0-2891 GCA_035542775.1 Phycisphaerae bacterium
TGGGCAGCAACTTCGCCAAAGCCCGTGAGTTGGTTCGGGCCACAGAGGATGCGCCTACGAACTGGCTCTTCCTCTCCATTTCCTTTGACCCGGATTTCGACCAGCCCGCTGTGCTGTCGAGCTACGCCAATTCCTATCGCCAGCAGGACACCAATGGTTGGTTGTTCGTCGCCGCGCCGAAGGATTCCTTGGCCGCCCTCGCACCACGCCTAGATCTCATGGTGCGCCATGAAGCGGGCGGCAGCATCTCCCACAATCTCCGCACCGTGGTTCTCGACCCTGGGGGAAAGATATATCGGCAATTCGACGGCAATGAATGGACACCGATAGAACTAGCTCGCGCTCTGATGGAGGCGGCTAGCCTGCCAAACCGTAAATAACGCTGCTTGCCAGGATTAATGGGTCCCTTCGCCAAGCGTATGCAAGAACGTATTCGCGGACCGAGAATCGGCACTCTGCCTACGGCAGGCAGACTACCGCCTCTCGCCCGTCTGCTGCCCGCCATGTCCTCCACGCGGACATCACCCGCCTGCCCTCAGGGCTGCCCACAACATGCCACTCCGTTTCATCTACCTGCTTGACCAGGTTGTTCGTTCGAAACAGCTCGCTCTCCCGCGACGGCGGCGCCTCCTTCAGCACGTTTCCTGACTTGCGCGCTTCTTTCGCTCTTTCCAGCGCCTCCTTCAGCGGCTGCCCGTAGGTTTCCAAATACGCCACCCGCCGTTTTGCCAGGCCATTTTCCTCACCCCGAAAAGCTACCACAATCGCCCGCACACCGTGCCCGTCGGGCGGAATCGTGTCCCGCGCCGCGGCATACAACTGCTTCTTCTGCTGATCGTAAAACCAAACCCGGGCGCCGCTCTCGCCCCGCCGACCACAACCGGCGCCCGCATACAAGATCGCCGTCGTAGCCACTATCACGGCGCTGCCCAGCTTCAACATCGATTGCGCCCACCTGCTCATAAAGTTACCTCGCTGCCGCCACCACTCCGCGGCTATGTGCATTCAATTGAAGCGACCACCAGCATTCCCCTTCATCGCACCGAATGTCATTCGCGTTGTAAAGCCCCAGGTGGCCGTCAGCAAAACCATAGTTCGCCTTCCCGCTGTGCCGCCGGCAGCCATAGTCATCCTGCAACAGCCGATTAAAGCCCTTGTCGTCTTCAGCCCCGTCAACCACGTCTTTGATCCACCAATTGTCATCGCTCCACAGCGCCGTCCCGCTCCCGCCGTCGCCAAACCAAATCAGCTTCGCCGGCGACGAAATCTCTGTCGTCTTATGCAGTCCCTCCCAGTACCCTTGGTTCTTCGGCCTCCCAAACGGCATCGTGCTCACCCGCATCGCCGCCGTCGGGTCGTTCCTCACCGGAATCCAGTGCGCCCCCGCCACACCGATCCCGCTCGCGTTCCAAACCTCGTACGGGCTCGGATACCCATAGAGATGGCTCGCATCCGGAACGCTGCCTAGATCGAATCCGCCTAAAGCCGCGTCCGACGCCGTAATCCCGTCTGCATACACCGCCACTCGCTCCGCCGGGCAATCAAACACAGCCGGCGCCCGCCCCACATATTCCCACAAAATCACCCGGAAGGTCGTCTCGTCGTCCCCGCCTTCGGGCCCCCTCCGCACGTCTTGCAGCGGGTTCATCCACTCATTGTTGTCCACCGTGTAGGTCATCGCCGCCACCGCCAGCTGCCGCTGATTCGACGCGCACACCGCTCTCTGGCCCTTCTCCTTTGCCTTGCTCAGCGAAGGCAACAGCAACGCCGCCAGGATCGCGATAATTGCTATCACGACCAGCAGCTCAATCAGTGTGAAGCCTTTCGGCCCTCTTGCCCGTGCCATTCCGCTCATTATCGTGGAATTGGACCATGTTGTCACCTACCCGTCACGCCACGCTCGTTTCTGCGTGACACATAAGTACGCCTGCGGTCCAATTCCGACCGGTGAATACGCTAAGACCAGGTGACAAAGTCGCGTGTTCAACTGGTGCGTACGCGCTCCTGTTGACAGCCCTCTTTTTGCAGTGGGAAACCTCTCGCCTCGTCGCGCAGAGCATCCGGGGTAACGGGCCGCTTGTCCCAATTGCCTGCGTGCCCCTCAAGGGCGTGGAGGGCCGCCTCGACCACCTCGCGGTTGACGTGGCTTCGAGCAGACTCTTCGTCGCTGCCCTCGAGAATCACTCCGTCGAAGTCATTGATCTCGCCAAGCGTCGCCGGATCCATCGCCTGACGGGTATAAACGAGCCCCAGGGCTTGCTGTTTCTCCCGGAGGATAACCGCCTGCTGGTCTGCTGCCGGGGCGACGGCACCTGCCGCACCTTCGACGCCCGTACTTACCAGGAAGGTCCATGGGCCGATCTCGGCCGTAATGCCGACAACATCCGCTTCGACCCCGCCTCAAAACTCGTACTGGTCGGTTCCGGTGGGGAACCCGGCGCCGGCGCGCTTACCGCTGTCCCGCTCGCCCCGCTCCTCCCCGTCGCCCAGGGCGGCCGACCCTCGCCGCCCCACTCACCCGCCGACTTCCTCCTCGACACCCCAAGGCAGGCCGACCCGGCCATCGAAATCCAGCTCCCCTCGCACCCGGAGTCCTTCCAACTCGACCCGGCCAACCATCGCATCTTTGTGAACGTGCCCGACGAGCACGAAATCGCCGTCCTCTCCCTCGGCACCAACCTGTCCGTGTCAGCCACTTGGCCCGTCACTGCCGGCGAGAAGAACTTCCCCATGGCCTTCGACCCAGCATCCGCGCGCCTCTTCATCGCCACGCGCAAGCCCCCGCGCCTGGTCGAATACAACACCACCGCCGGCCAACCCCTTTCCCAAACCCCCTGCGTCGGCGACGCCGATGACCTCTTCTGCGACGCAAAAACCAGACGAATATATGT
>DATKKX010000523.1:0-11211 GCA_035542775.1 Phycisphaerae bacterium
AAGGCCGCGGAAAGAAAAGCATCCTCTCCCGAGGAGAAACCGGTACGGACGTCCGCGCCCTCTCCCGCGTAGCGTCGGCCGCCCCCGGCCGACGTGGCTCACGGACCGCTCGCCGCACCACCCGCGAGACCGGAGCCCGCATTACCCCGTCGTAGCCGGGCGACGTTCCGCTAAAGACGAACCGAGGAAATGGCCGCCGATCTTCGGCTGTTGGTCGTCGATTTTCGATTGTGGACTTTCGATTTCCGAGGCGGTGGGGTACTGCCCGGGACAGGGATCGAACCTGCACTCCCTTTAACGGGAACTAGGCCCTCAACCTAGCGCGTCTGCCAATTCCGCCACCCGGGCTGGAGGCTTGGGCTTGCTGGTAAACCTAGCAGGCCGGGGCCGACACGTCAACAATCCGGTTGTCGCGGAGATCCGGGCGGTGCTGTCGGCTGTAATTGTTAGAATAGAGCTATGGATCGAACCGCGGCGGCATCAATTGCCTGAGCGTCCGCCTGGCCGTGACGCCTGCGCGGCGGATCGTAAAGGCCCGTGTGACCGGAGACCGACATGGCCGGCAGAAGAGATTGGAAGAGGTGCCCGCACTGCGGTTCGCGGAACGTGAGACTCGCCCGGAGGGACGAAGAGCCGCCCCACCAACTGGTGCTCTACAACTTTCGGAAGTGCCTTGAATGCGGGATCGTCTATCTCCCGATGTCGAACCGGGCTCATGCGGTGTTTCTGTTCATCTCGGGAAGCCTGTTCGCGACCATGTTCACTTACCGGTACTTGATCAACAGCTCGACGGTGATTGACCTTGTCCTGGGTGGGCTCGGCGTTTTGTTTGCGTTGGAGATGCTGTGGTCGGGCATTCATGCGCTTCGCCGGCGGGTTGCATGAGCAAGACATTGGGCACGAACACTGACCGCGAGGAGGATATGCTCAATTGAGCCGGTCCAAGCACATACCTGTGGCAGCCGTCATCAAGACGGTGATCATCCTCATCCTCGGTTTCGGCGTTGCATGGATCGGACTTTTGACTGTACCGCCGCCCGCCGCTTCGACCCGGCTGGGTTTTGCGGCCCGGATCGGCTGGCCGATCGTGCATCTGGCCCTGGTGTCCGTGCTGGTGCTGTGTGGGGGGCTGATGTTCAGGACGTTGTTCGGCTCGGTTCTGCCTCAGAGCAGAAGCTCACGCAAACGAGGCCGGATCTGCTGCTGGGTGACGCTGGTACTGGCGCTGTTTTATGCCGGTGCGGTCGTGGCGGTCTCGCGAGATCATGGGAAACCACCGCGGAGCGAGGCGGACAACGCGTCGCAGGCGCAACCAAAAAAGTAATCGGTGTTGCCGCCCGATCAGTGACGGGACGAACATCGGCTGCATGCTCCGTCCTTGGCGAGGCGGGCAAGAAACACCGGTGCCGCCATGTCCTTCATTTTTCCCTGGGTCGGTGCGCGCCAGCGTCGTGCTTCTGGGGTGAGAGCGTAAGGAGGGCAGCGGCCGCGGCGGCGGCGCCCAATAGCGCGAGGATGGTGCAGGTCCATTCGAGATCCAGGCTTTTCATCCGGTTTTGCCGGTAATCCGCTTGCCGCGAACGGATGACATCTTCGAGGCTGGGCAGCTTCTGCTCCGGGTGGGCGGCGGCCCGGGCTTGCAGTTCGGCGTATCGCCTGGTCGTCTCGTCGGCAATCTGTGATGTCTGTCCCGGCGACGATTTGAGCCACAGCGGCCAACTCATCTGGGCCATCACGACAATCGCCAGTGCCACCAGGCCCGGCCAAACGCGGCGGGACATCGCGGTGGCGATGGCCAGAAACGGCAGCGTGAGGATCAGATATCGCTCGTGGACCCGCGTCGGCAGCATCACGAAGGCCAGCAGGGCGAGGCCGGTCCAGGGGATCAGGCCTCGCATGTCGCGGCGCCATCGCCAAATAACGAGGAGAAAGCCGGCCAGGAGACCGACCGCCAGGAAAATGTCGCCCCATCGCGCTTTCGACAAGCCCAGCCAGGTTTGCGTGGCGTCCGTGGAGTCGCTGATGAGCACATCGAGGTACCAGATGTTGAAGGCCTTCAGGGTGGTGAAGTTCGCATAGGCGGAGGAGAAGTTTTCCTGATAGCTCACGCGAAACCAGGCCCAGCCGCTGTGGGCCAGGAAGGGCGCAGCACCGATGAACAGCACCAGCGCGGCCATGACCGCGCCCGCGAGTACCCGCCGCGGCGGTCGCGTCATCAGAATGGCCAGGCACCACACCGGGAGGAGAAGCACTCCCTGGGGCTTGAGGCCCAGGGCGATGCCCCAGAGTACGCCTGCCAACAGCCAACGCTGTCGCAGCATGGCGTACAACATCCAAACGGCGGGCGCCAGGAAGATGGTGTCAGTCTGGCCCCATATTACGGAGTCCCACCAGAAGGGCGGAGCCAGGAGCATCAGAGCATAGGTCCATCGCCCGGGCGCTCCCGGCCGCAGCAGTGACACCACTGCCGCGCATCCGGCCGCCAGCAAAATGTCTGAGAGCATGGCCCAGCCGCAAAACAGGAAACGGGACGTAATCGTGTTGATCAGCCGGTCGGCGCTGACCGCGCGGAAGATCAGACCGGAGCCGTACAACAAGTACGTCGCCAGCGGCGGATAGTTGCACACGCGATCCATGGCCCGCTGGGTGATGACCGCCCCACGCTCGCCCGGAACGCGCATGTCGTGCCGCGGCGGCGGTTTGTCGTACAGGGTCAGGATGCCTTCGTCAGTGGCCTGGATGCCCCAGCGGACATAATCGTCGTGATCACTATGGTAGATCGAGCCGGGCGTGGCCAGGATCAGGATGATTCGCAGGAGCAGGGCCGCTGCGGCCCAAGCGATCCAGAAGCGAGGGCGGCTGCCGAACCACGCGCGGCCAAGAGCAGGACCTGTCTCTGCGACCTTGGATGAGTTCGCCTCGCGTCGTCGCTTGCGTGTCATGGTGTCTTCCTTCCCTCAGCCCTGGGCTCCAGATGAAACCGGTGGAGCATTCGATGGAGCAGAGGCGAGAAGAGGACGCCGGCGACGGTCAGGAAGACGAATCCGGAAAACAGCGCGTACAGCGAGGCGAAGATCTTCGCAGCGGCATTGTGCAGCTCGCTCACCGGACCCATGCCCGCCAGGATCATCGCCGCGTTGAGCTGGGCATCGATCCAGGGGAGATTATCCAGGTGATGGTAGCCGATCGCGCCGACGGCCCAGGCGATGATGATAATGCCGACGGCAATGGCACCCGAGCGTGCCACCCGGCGGACGAAAGCTATACGCGGCAGTAACGGTTGCTTGCGATGTTCGAACATTTCGGCACTCCTGCCCAGTGCAAGACCCTACCCCGATGAAGACCACCGAACGTTAACGCACCATCCTCCGCACACGCGGGTGTTCGCCTTTGAAACGAGAACGAGCTTCGCAGCCTGCCCATGCGGTTCGGTCGGGGAAATACGCCTCCCCGCCAAGTCGGATTAGCTTTACTCGAACAGTCTGCAGTTGTACAATAACAAACGGGCGAGAGTGTATCTTCCGGTCGCTGCGACGGGCCGCGCCCGATGGGGAGGGTCCCCGGGGGAGTTCGGGGGAAAGCACCGCCCACCTTCAGAAGACCTAATCCGCCGAGAGGAGGGGAGTAACATGATGTCGAATCGTCTCTTGGGCCGACGGTCCGCTGTGGTTTTCCTGGCACTTATCTGGGGCTTTTCGCTCCCAGTGGTGGTTGCTTTTGCCGATCCGCCGGGCGTCTTCTGCCATGACACGCCGACGGCCCCTTGCGGCAAGGCATGGGCCATGATGGCACAGCAAGCGGCCCAGGAAGCCCTCACCGAGGAGCAGGCCCTTGACGCCGGTCCCCGTGAGGCCTCCACCGATACCGATCTGCTCCATTGCACCGCGGAAATCGAGATCATGCCCGGTCAGACGCCGAATCTCTCCGGCACGAACACGATGACCATCCAGAGCAAGGCCAGCGCTCTGACGCAGTTCACCTTCCGCCTGCGTTACCAGTACACGATCACCAGCGCCCTGATCAACGGCACCACGCCGGTCAGCATAACAACCGTGCCCAATACGACCCGCGTTGCCACGCTGGATCGGGCCTACGGGATGAACGAGATCTTCACGTTGACCATTGCGTACAACGGGACGGCATACTCCACGGGCTTTGGTTCGATCGAGTTCACCACGCACGGCGGGGCAAACATCGTTACCACCCTGAGCGAGCCGTACTATGCCTACACCTGGTGGCCGGTCAAAGACGGCGACGTGTACGCGGCCGGC
This sequence comes from Phycisphaerae bacterium, assembly GCA_035542775.1. Taxonomy (GTDB): domain Bacteria; phylum Planctomycetota; class Phycisphaerae; order UBA1845; family UTPLA1; genus DATKKX01. The sequence continues at coordinate 4,272 of DATKKX010000523.1, forward strand.
GACAACGGCGACAAGTTCACCCTGGAGATGGCGATCATCTCCCCCAGCACGATGACGACCGCCTCGAACGGGACCCTGCAGGGCGTCGACCCGCTGAGCGGCGGCCGCCACCGCACCCGCTGGGCGACCAGCCATCCGCTGTCCACTTACCTGACCTTCTTCTCCTCGACGAACTACAACACGTGGTCACTGGACTACAGCAAGCTGGCGGGCGGAACCATGCCGGTGTTGTTCTACATTTATCCCGAGGATGACAACCCCAGCAACCGCAACGCGTGGGGGCAGGCCGTGCAGATGATCACGACGCTGCGCGACCTGTACGGCGAATATCCCTGGGTGGATGAGAAGTACGGCATCTATGAATTCCCGTTTGGCGGCGGAATGGAGCACCAGACGTTCACCGGCGAGGGGACATTCGACGAGAGCGTCACGGTCCACGAGTTGGGCCATCAGTGGTGGGGCGACATGGTCACCTGCAAGACCTGGAACCACATCTGGCTGAACGAGGGATTCGCCACTTACACCGAAGCACTGTGGGCCGAGCACAAGCCGGGCAGCAGCGGCCTGCCGGATCTGAAGAGCGCCATGGCGGCCATAAAATACACCGGCGCCGGCAGTGTCTATGTGACCGACAGCGAACTCAGCAGTGTCTACAGCATCTTTGACACCAGCACCACCTACGACAAGGGCGGCTGGGTGCTGCACATGCTGCGGCACGTGCTCGGCGACACCAACTTCTTCAACAGCCTGGCGGCCTATCGAGCCGCGTTCTTCTGCAGCGCCGCAACCACCGAGGATTTTCAGGCGGTCTGCGAAGCCGTCTCCGGCAAGAGTCTCAACTACTTCTTCCAGGAGTGGATCTATGGCGAGCGCGCCCCCGCGTACGCCTACGGCTGGCAGTCGTTGTCGGTCGCCGGTCAGAACTACCTGGCCCTCTACATCGACCAGACCCAATCGGCGTCCTACCAGCGCTTCAGCATGCCGATCGATGTCAGGATCAACGGAACGAACTACACGGTGTTTAACAGTCACGATCCCGAGAACTTCGTAATTCCCATCCCCGCTCCAGCGACCACCGTAACGTTGGACCCGGACGATTGGGTCCTGAACAGCAGCAAGACCACGACGACGTATGTGCCCGGCCCGCCCAGGATCGCGCAGGCCTCGCCTTTGCCAGGCACGGTCCTGCCTTGCGGCACGCTGCTGCATGCGGTCACGATCACGTTCCACACCAACGTCACCACGTCCGCCGGGCAGTACACGCTGGTCGGGGCGACGACCGGACCGCGGCCGGTGAGCTTCTCCTACAACAGCACGACCAACACCACGACGCTGACCAGCGCCATCGCTCTTTCGCCGGATACCTACACGCTGACGGTCAGCGACGCGGTGACGGCGGTGAACAGCGGCATGGCCCTGGACGGGGAGATCGCGGATCCGAACAGCCCCGCCTCACTGCCATCGGGCAACGGCGTGGCCGGGGGCAGCGCGGTGATGAGGTTCACGATCGCAGCCCGGCCGGCGGCGGACATCAACGGCGACTGCGTCCGCAACGCGACCGACGTGAACCTGTTCGTGAACGTTCTGCTCGGCATCGAGCACGGCGTAAGCTATGTCGCCAACAGCGACCTCGACGGCAACGGCACGGTCGATGCCCGCGACATCCAGCCGTTCGTCACCGCGTACCTGCAGCCGTGATGCCGAACCGCACAAAAGGCACGTTTCCGAGGTCTAGTATATCAAGATAGATCCAACGGAGCAGGCATTCGCGCCGTCGCGGGGCGGTTCTGCAGAGCAGGTATCGTGATCGCGGCGCCCTTCATGTCGGAATAGAACAGCGCACGCGCGGCCACAGAGTCTCACTACGGCTTAGTACCGCGCAAGGAGAGACAGCCTGAGGAGCTATTTTCTGAATAAGTAACGGCCTCGGGTTGCAGCGGCACAGCATCCTGGTCTATCCTTCCGGCCCGGCGTGAGTGTTTCGGGGCAGGAGAGCAGATGGCCAAGTACAGCGCGAGGACGGCGGACAAGCATGAGTTGTATCAGGTCGCTGTGCAGTCGCCCAAGGAGGAGGCGGCGTTTATTGATCGCATCTATCAGAAAGCCTACGGTCGCCGACCGACGCTCTTCCGCGAGGACTTCTGCGGGACGGCGTTGATCTCGTGCGCGTGGGTCCGGCTGCGGCGTGAGAATCACGCCTACGGAGTGGATCTGCACCAACCGACGCTGGATTGGGGGAAGGATCGCAACGTCAGCTGGCTGGCGGCCCACGCTGCCGCCCGGGTGCACCTGATCAACGACAATGTCGTGAACATCCGTGAGCCGAAGGTGCATGCGGTGGGGGCGTTCAACTTCAGCTACTACATCTTCAAGCAACTCGACCAGTTGGTGGGCTATTTCAAGGGCGTCAGGGAATCGCTGCACGAGGAGGGGCTCTTCGTACTGGACGCCTACGGCGGCTACGAGGCCCAGCAAGTGATGAAAGAGGTGACGAGATACCCAGGGTTCACCTACATCTGGGACCAGAGCGAATATGATCCCATCAGCGATCACACGGTGTGCCACATCCACTTCAAGTTTCCCGACGGCACGATGTTGCGGAATGCTTTCTCTTATGATTGGCGGCTGTGGACGCTGGCGGGCATCCGCGACGCCCTGCATCTGGCCGGCTTCAGATCGACGGAGGTCTATTGGGAGGGGACCAACCGGCACGGCGGCGGCAATGGTGTTTATCGCAAGCGCAAGAAAGTGGAGAACTTCGCAGCCTGGAACGCATACACCGTCGCGAGGCCGTGACGTGGAGAGAGCGACAAGGAGACACCGAGGTTGCGTGAAGGGTGCTGGATGACGCAGGACGTGCGTGAGCCGGAGGGCCGTGCCACCGGGAGAATCGACGTTAGAATGATCGGCGATGACTTCCGCCCTGGACAACACCTCGACACCGATGAATCGGCGCCGAGCTTGTCTCAGCCTGCTGGTGTTCGCTTGGGGCGTGCAGGCGATCGTCACGCAATCGTTGCTGCTCCGTGAAGCGCTGGTGTTGATGTTCGGCAGCGAATTCGCCTGGGGCATCGTGCTGTTTGCGTGGCTGCTGGGTGTGGCGATCGGCGCCGCGACCGGCGGACGGCTGGCGGCACGGGTCGCCCGGCCCGATGTGCTGCTGGTACTCGTCCTGCTGGGGCTGAGCCTGGCAACGTGTGCCGAGCTGTGGGTCTTCCGCGGCGCTCGGGCGTGGCTGGGAGTCAAGGCCGGCGAGCTGCTGCCGCTGCCCGTCACCGCTCTGGCAGCGATCATCTTCATCCCCCCAACCAGCGTTCTGATCGGCGCCGCCTTCCCGCTGGCTTGTTCGATCAAGAACGCAGCCTCACTCCCGCCAACCCGCGGCATCGGTATTCCGCCGGAAGGCGGGCGAGACGTCAGTCACCTCGACGAGCTTCGCGCGGGATTCGCGTCCATCCTGCAATTCGGTCAGGTTTATGCGCTTGAGTCCGCCGGCAGCCTTGTCGGCGGCGCCGCGTTCAGCTTCTGGGCTGTTGACCACCTCGCGCCGATCCAGACAGCCCTGATCTCCGGCGCGATCACGACCAGTGCTGCCGCGTTCTTCGCCGCCGCGGCAAGCCGGCGTAGTGTGACGGCGTGCCTGAGCGTGATCGCGGCGGCGATGTTGCTCACCGCCATACTTGCGGGCGACCGGCTCAATCGTCTGCTGGTCGAGCGACGGTGGCGAAGCATCGCACCGGGCTATGAGCTCTGCGCCGAGAGCGAGTCGCGTTACCAGAATCTGGCCGTCGGACGGCGCGAGAAGCAATACACGCTGTACTGCGATGGTCACATCGCGGCCGATTTTCCCGATCCGTATACCAATGTCCCGCTGGCTCATTTCTGGATGTGCCAGCATCCCTTGCCGCGGCGAGTGCTTGTGCTGGGCGGAGGGGCGGAAGGTCTTCTGGTCGAAATCCTGCGGCATCCGGTCGAGCACGTGGATTATGTGGAGCCCGACCCGCGGCAGATCGAGCTGATCCTGTCTTATTTGACGGATGCCGACCGGGCGGCCCTGCGAGACCGCCGTGTGACGGTGCATCACATGGACGCCCGGTATTTCATCAAGACGCAACAGGATCGGTTTGACCTTGTCATCGCGCGCCTGCCGGAGCCCACGTCGGCGCTGCGCGCCAGATTCTGCACCGATGAGTTCTACCGCGAGGTCCGCAAAACCATGACGGCCCGATCGGTGTTCTGCACGACCGCCGCGGCGTCGCCGGGCGAGCTGTCGCCGGCATCGGCGGAATATCTGGCCTCTATTCGAGCGACGATCCGGCGGCATTTTCCGTTCGTGATCGTGTCGTGGGGGGATCCCGCACATGTCATGGCCGCTACCGCCGAGGAACTGATCACCACCGAGCCCGCCGAGCTGGTGCGACGTTATGAAGAGCGTGGCGTCCGGTCCGCCATGTTCGACCCGCTGTGGTTTGAGGGCGCCACCGACTGGCTCGATCCGGACAAGGTAGCCCAGCGGACCCGGGAACTTGACGCCGTCAAAGGCGAACCAATCAGCACCGACATGCGTCCGAGCATATACATGCAGCGGCTGGCGCTGTGGGAACGGATGACCGGCGGGCAGACGGGCCGATTTATCGAACGGCTTCGAGCGGTCGGGTGGGGCCAGTTGATCGCGTTTCTCGCGGCCATCGCAGGCCTGACGATGATCGTGTGCCGGCTTCGGGTCCGAGGCGACACAGCCACGGAGACGGGAGGAGCCGGTGCCTGGGCGACGGGCGCCATCGTGTTGTCCGTGGCCGCGACGGGTTTCGCCACAATGGCCCTCAGCCTGATATGGCTCTTCGCGTTTCAGAATCTGTACGGTTACGTTTATCAGCGGATCGGGTGGATCATCGCGTTGTTCATGGGAGGGCTGGTGATCGGCTGCTGGCTGCCGGGCAGCTTTCGCCAAGCGGTTGCCGCGCGGCAACGGTGGTCGCGACTGGCGGTCGTCGACTTGCTTATCGCATTGCTCGCTTTTGCCGTGCCGCTGGTGCTACCGGCGCTGGATCGAGTGCAAGGCACGCCGGCTGCTTTCGCGTGGGTCGAAGTTGCCATCTCGGCACTGGTCGCTTTGACGGGTGTGTTGTGCGGCGCCGCCTTCGCATTCGCGGGCGCTCTACGACTGGCCGCGGCGAGCCAACTCCGTGCGAATGAGGAAGCACCTACGACCGGTAAGATTCAACCGTCGGGGGCCCATGCCGGCGCCATCGCCGGCAGCGTCGTCGGCGCAGATCACGCGGGGGCTTGCCTCGGCGCGCTTCTGACGGGCATCCTGCTGGTCCCCGTTTTTGGCATCGCCGCCACGGCTTTGCTGCTGGCCTCGGTCAAGCTCTGCTCGGCGGCGATTCTGCTTGTGGTCAGGAGGCACGCTCGATAGCGGCGTCTTCAGCTCGGGAGCTTCGTCCGCCTTCCGGGCGGAAGGAATCTGGAGCAGCCCTTGAACCAGGGGCGGCTCGCTCTGCTCACGCGCCCCTGGCAACCATCACTCGCCCTCCGGGCGAAGCACGCGCTCGTTGTTGTTGGAACGTCAGGGTATGTTCGTGCGCTGAAACGCGGGAGCGTCGAGTCGTTGGGACGCTGAGGCGTTGGAGGGTTAAGATATCACGGGGCGAATGTTGAGCGTTCGACTTCGATTTGATCACCGACGCCGTAGTCCGCGATCCAGGTATCCTTGCCCGCGGCGAGATCGGCGGCGAAAGGCCTTATGTCTGCGTCGCCGGCCAACTGATAGGAGCCGGTTGCATCGGTGGAGACGATCCTTGCCGAGTGGGCGTAATCCGCCGTGACTAAGCTCATTCCCTTCACGTTGAAGGGATACATGACAGCGAAAGGTGTCCTGGCCCTCCTGGTGGCGGCATCAATGCTCTGGAGCCGCAGCCGACCCGTGAAGACATCGGAGCCGCCCAGCTTGACGGTCAGACGCGTGCCGCTCCGTTGCGCCGCTCCGACAGAGTACACGGCCGAATGGGAATCGTTGAACACGCGCACGGTGTGCCCCACGAGCAGATCGGTGGCTACCGGCAGATCGCCGATCTCGGCTGTGAGCGTCTTTTCCGCGTAGCGAACCGCGGTGATGGGACCGCGGATGATCGGCGGAATCGCCACGGCAAGGTCGGGTTGCGTCGCAGACAGGCGCGTGCCGCCTGCCGCGAACCGGCGGCCCCACTGCTCGTTCGCACGGCTGAGCAGGATCACCGCCGCATCCGACGTGATGGTGGGCGAGATGGCATGACTCATGCCAGCTTCCGGTGCTATCGCGATGGTATCAACAATGCCGCCGCGACGAACCGTAAGAACCATCACCTGGTCCTTGCCCGTCCCAAGCGCGGAGTCGTCGTTGATCACGATTTCGTCGATGATCGGCGACTTGGCCAGTTCCCACACGACGACAAATGTGTTGCCCTCGGGCGTGGCCGGCCGGCGGAGGAGGATGTACTTCAGAACGGCCGGGATGATCCGCCGCGGCGAGGCGTAGGCATCCGCAACGACCATTTCCTGACCCGGATGCGGCGGCAAGTGGACGCGAAATCTCGCCTTCGGTTGGCCGGCAAGGGTCCAATGCGCGGTGACGGGATCGGTCGGGACGATGCTCTGCCAGTTGAACAGGTGCGAGTACCCGCTGCCATGATAGGCATTAAAGGCTCCGTGGTAGTCCGGTTTCCCGAGCACCGGATCGTCATAGAGCTGACCGTAAGCAATGTCTGAGCCGGCCAGCGTTCCATCCTGGACAGGCTCAGGCAGGTCGACGCCTGTCACTTCGAAGGTGCCATCTTGCCCGTGCAGGCTCAGCACGTGATCGCTCCCGCCCTGAACCCGAAAAACATCCACCAGATAGGCCTCGTCCACACCCACGTCCACCAGCACCAGCGTGCGGCGATAGGTCGGCGCCTGCTCATAA
>DATKKX010000524.1:0-6928 GCA_035542775.1 Phycisphaerae bacterium
GTGCTATTTGCCCGCCAATGAGCGGGTGCTGGATCTCGTTAAGCGCCACCAGGGTCGATTCCGCCTGGCCTATTCGCTGACCGGCGTCATCATCGAGCAGTTCGAGGCCTATGCGCCCGAGGTGATCGACAGTTTCAAGCGCCTGGCCGAGACCGGCTGCGTGGAGTTTCTCGCCGAGACCTACTACCACAGCCTGGCGTTCCTGTATTCGCGGGATGAGTTTAACGCTCAGGTCGCCAAGCATCGGGAGAAGATCCATTCACTCTTCGGCCAGACCAGCGCGACTTTCCGGAATACCGAGCTGATCTACAACAACGAGGTGGCCGAGGCCGCCACCGACCTCGGCTTCAAGGCCGTCCTTGCCGAGGGTGCCGACCATGTCCTCGGTTACCGCTCTCCCAACCTTGTCTATCACGCCACTGGTCTCCCGATCCGCGTGCTGCTCAAGAATTATCGCCTCTCCGACGACGTCGCCTTCCGCTTCGGTAACCGCGCCTGGATTGACTGGCCCCTGACCCCCGAGAAATTCGCCACCTCCATCAGCCGTGAGAACGCCAGCGGCTATACCGTTAACCTGTTCATGGACTACGAAACCTTCGGGGAGCACCAGTGGGCGGACACCGGGATCTTTGAGTTCCTCTCTCGCATGCCCGACGAGATCCTGCGCACCCCCGCCAACGACTTCAAGACCCCCGGCGAGGTGGCGGAGGCTCACGAGCCGGAGGGCGAGTTCGACTGCCCGCATCTCGTGAGTTGGGCCGATACCGAGCGGGATCTCTCCGCCTGGCTGGGCAACGCCATGCAGTCAAACGCCCTGCAGGAGCTCTATTCCCTGGAGGAAGCCGTGAAGAGCAAGAACGACGAACGGCTGCTGAGCGACTGGCGGAAACTCCAGACCGCGGACCACTTCTACTACATGTGTACGAAGTACTTCTCCGACGGCGAGGTCCACCGCTACTTCAACCCTTATGAGTCCCCTTACGACAGCTACATCAACTTCATGAACGTGCTCGATAATCTTGCTGCCAGGGCGCGATGAGAGCGCCATCTCCGAATCGACCCTTGGGCGGCCGGGTCATTTCGGACGCTCTTCCTTGCCGGCCCGAGACCAGGCCCGGCCTGCCGCTCCACGTCGGCCGCGATTCCGGCCTTGCCTCCTTCTGAGGCAAAATCCAGACTTGAGGTCCGGACATGCCGGGCCGATACAGACCGGTCAGGCTAGAATCTCAGGACGGGGGTGGCTTTGCACACCTGGCCGACGCGGCGATAATGTGTGTAAATCGTTTTAGTTGACATTGAGGTCGAGTCGTTATGAGCAGTTTGAAACTCGCGATTCTCGTCGGCGGCGGTCCGGCCCCGGGCATTAATGCCGTGATCGGCGCGGCCACCATCGAGGCCGTGAATCAGGGCTTCCACGTCGTCGGCATCTACGATGGGTTCAAATGGCTCGCCTCCGATCGGTTCGTGCCGGAACGCCACACCGTCGAGTTGAAGATCGCTGACGTGGGCCGCATCCACTTCGACGGCGGATCCATCCTCCGCACCGCCCGAACAACCCTGCTCGACGAGTCGCAGTTGGGCGCTTCGCCGGTCGTGAAGGCCGACGAGAAGAAGGTGGCCCGCGTCCTGCGCAACCTCATTGAGTTGGGCGTCACCCACGTGATCACCATCGGTGGAGATGACACCGCTCTCAGCGCCCGCTTTGTCGCCGAGCGCACCAACGGGCGCATTAAGGTCGTCCACGTGCCTAAAACGATCGATAACGATCTGCCGCTGCCGGGAGACATCCCTACTTTCGGCTTCAACACCGCCCGGCACGTCGGCTCCGAGTTGGTCGCCAACCTGATGGAAGATGCCCGCACCACGCAGCGCTGGTACATCGCAGTGGTGATGGGCCGGCACGCGGGTTTCCTGGCCCTGGGCATGGGCAAGGCCACCGGCGCTACGCTCACGCTGATCCCGGAAGAATTCGCCGAGACCACCAGCATCGGCCAGATCGCGGATGTCCTCGAAGGGGCGATGATCAAGCGCCGCGCCATGGGCAAGTGCGACGGTGTGGCCATCGTCGCCGAGGGTCTTGCCTACCGCCTGGGCGACAGGGAGGAAATCGAGCGGGTCCTGGGCCGAAAGGTCCCCGTGGACGCCGCCGGACACATCCGCCTGGCGGAGATTCCTCTCGCCCGGCTTTTGGCCGACGAGCTGACCTGCCGCTGGGAGGCCCGCGGCGACAAGATGACCATCGTGCCCCAGACCATCGGCTATATGCTCCGCTGCGCCCCGCCGACGCCGAAGGATATGTCCTACTGCCGCGATCTCGGCCACGGCGCCGTCCGGCTGCTGCTCGACAAATCCCTGGACCATATGGGCGGCATCATGGTCACGCGGCAGGCAGGGAACATCTGCCCCATGCTCTTCGCGGACATGATCGACGAGAAGACCAATCGAACCCGCATCCGTAAGGTCGACGTCCATTCCGACATTTACAGCGTCGCCCGGGCCTACATGATCCGCCTGGAACTCTCCGACCTGAAGAACCCCGTCATGCTGGCCAAGCTGGCCTCCGCGGCCAAACTCAGCGAGGAGGAGTTCGTGAACCGCTATCGCCGGGCCGCCACCCGCCTGGCCAACGGCGTCGACGAATCGCTCAACGTCGAGCTTCCTCCGCCGGGGAAGAAAGAGCCCTGCACGGTGACCGCCCCCAGCGACGAAGGGTGACACGGGCGCGGCGTCCTCGAGCAGGTGGCGCAGGCCGACAGGCTGGCCCGTGCCGCCCGGCCGATATCAATCCGCAAAGAGAGTGATCCGGCGAAACGCCTCCACGTCGATCAGCCCCTGATTCGTGATCTTCAGCTTCCCGATCACGGACAAACTCAGGAACGCCAGCGCCATGAACGGCTGCTCGAATTTGCAGCCCAACGTCCTCGCCACTGCCGACAATTCCTCTAACTGAGTCGCGACCTGCTCCGCGGGTTCGCCGCTGACCAGACCGGCGATCGGCAGGGCCACTGAGGCCAGCACCTGACCCCCATTCACCACCGCCAGCCCGCCGTGCAGTTTGATCAGGTGAATCGTCGCCGCGAGCATGTCCTCGTCCGACATGCCGACCACGATGATGTTGTGGGCATCGTGGGCCACGCTGGAGGCAATCGCTCCGCTCTTCAGACCGAAACCGCGGACAAATGCCCGCCCGATCTCGCCGGTGGCGCGGTGCCGCTCGATGACCACGATCTTGGCCAGGTCCCGGGCCGAGTCCGCGACCACCAGCCCGTCACGAACCGACGCCGTGTCGATGCTCCGCTCCGTGTCAATCCGGTTCTCGAAAGCTTCGATCACGTGGATCTTGGGCGGCGAAGCCTGGCCTCTCCCGTCGGGCAGAGGGATCTGGAAATCCTTGGGCTCCAGCCAGTGAACGTCGATGCTGCTGCGGAGCTGGACGCGATCCTCCTGCGCGCTGCGCGGGGCGATGCAGCGGCCGTCCTCGGCCACCAGCTGCCCGCGATGGTAGGTCTGCACCACGCGGCACTGCGAAAGATCCTCCACCACGGCCAGATCGGCGCGGTAGCCCGGCAGGATCGCGCCGGCCTGCCGCAGGCCGAAATAACGCGCCGCGCTGACCGAGCCGAGCCGAACGGCCAGGATCGGATCCATCCCTCCAGCGATCGCGGTGCGGATCATGAAATCAATCTGGCCCTCGTTCAGAAGGTCGCGGACGTCCTTGTCGTCGGTGCAGAACATGAAACGGTCGGCCGTCGCCGGCGTAACCAACGGGAGCAGCGCCTTGAGGTTCCTGGTCTGCGAGCCTTCGCGGATCATGATGTGCAGACCGCAACGGAGCTTCTCCGCCGCTTCCTCGGGCCCCGTGCACTCGTGATCGCTCATCACGCCGGCTGCGGCATACGCCGTCAAGCCGCTGCCGCTGAGCCCCGGTGCGTGCCCGTCGGCAATGCGGCGGTCGGCGAGGGCCATCTTGTTCAGGACCTCTTCCTGACCCGCGATCACGCCGGGATAGTTCATCATTTCCGCCAGACCGAGCACCCAGCGGTTCGCCAGGAATGGTTGCAGGTCTTCGGCCGTCAGTTCGACCGCCGCCGACTCGAAGGGACTCGCCGGCACGCATGAGCTGAGCATGACAAAGATGTCGATTGGAGCATACTTTGCCGTCCGCAGCACGAATGAGATGCCCTCCGTCCCCATCACGTTGGCGAATTCATGCGGATCGGCGATGACGGCCGTCGTGCCGTGGGAGGCGACCACGCGGGCGAACTCCGGCACCGAGAGCAATGAAGACTCGACGTGCACGTGCGCGTCGATGAAGCCGGGGCACACGTAACGCCCCCTGAGATCTACCGTCTTCGCCGCCCGGTAACTGCCGATTCCGGCAATCCGCTCGCCGACAATGGCGATGTCGCCCTCATTGATCTCGTGCGACACGACGTTCACCACCCGGGCGTTCTTGAGCGCTATGTCTGCCTGCCGCCGGCCGGCGGCGACGTCGATCAAATCCCGCAACTGGTTGTTATCAGGCAACGTGCTACCTCCAATTGTTCGAAAGCATACTCCCGGCCGCGTTTTGCCGCACCGAGAACCGTAATTCGGCTATAGGTTTATTATATCCCCGACCCGTCGCTGGCGCGATGTTCGTCTGCAACCCGGCCCGGCCGCAGCCATGGCAGCGCCTCACACCCTCGTCAGCATCTCCCACCGTGCAGCGCCCGACTGACCTCGCGCCGCCGCTTAGCCCTGAAGTCCCCGCCACGCACCAGGGAATCGGCGCTCAGCCGCGTACCGGCTACTCCGCCGCCGGCTTCTTACCGGGCGGTCGCCTGCTGGCGGGAGTATCGTCAACAGTCCGTCTGCTCACGAATAACGCGGGATGCTCACCTGACCTTGGATTTGACTGGGCGCGCCAGGATTCGAACCTGGGTAGGTAAAAACCAACGGGTTTACAGCCCGTCTCCTTTGGCCACTCGGACACACGCCCTTATTAACTGCGCTCAATCTAATCTGAACCATTCGGCCGGGCAAAACGGCTTTCGCCCCACCCTAACCATTGCTCCGGTCCAGAATTACATCTATCGACTCCGTTCGGCACGTAGTTTAGCCGCTTCCCCCACGCTGGTCAACCCGGTCCCATTCCACCGCGACAGGTCCCCTTCGTAATGAACTCTCTGATTGCCTCCTGCCACGGCCGAAGGGGCCGGCCCACCGTTTCGACGAACCGCCGGTTGTCCAGCACCGAGTACGCCGGGCGCTTCGCCGGCCGCGGAAACTCCGCCGTGGTCACCGGCTGCACCGGCACATCCAGACCCGCCAGCCACACGATCTCGCCCGCAAACTCGTACCACGTACACTCTCCGCTGTTGGTGACGTGCATGATGCCCCCGACGTCCAGCCGGCCGAGTTGACGCAGCGCCTCCGCCAGGTCAGGCGCGTATGTCGGCGAGCCCCGCTGGTCGTTGACCACTCGCAGCTTTCCGTCTTCCTGCGCCCGGCGGAGGATCGCGTTCGGAAACCCCGGGCCGTTCGGCCCGTACAACCATGCCGTCCGCACGATCAGAGCGCCGGGATGGTTCTCACGAACCAGCTGCTCGCCCAGCAGCTTCGATCGACCATAGGCCGACAGCTTCTCCGCCCGCCCCGTCGGATGATCCTCCCGGTATGGGGTCCGTGCATCCCCCTCGAATACATAATCCGTTGAAATGTGAATCATCCGCGCCCCGTGATCCGCCGCCGCCTTCGCCATAATCCCCGCGCCGACGCCGTTGACCTTGCTGGCAAGGCCCTCATTCTGCTCGCAGGCGTCGACTTGCGTGTAGGCGGCGCAGTTGATCACCAGGTCCGGGCCGAATGCCTCCATGCATCCGCTGACTGCGGCGGCATCCGTGATATCCATCTCGGGCAGATCGACCGCCAGGACTTCCGCTCCGCCGTCCCGCCGGAAAGCCGCCGTGGTGGGCGTGCCCAGCAGCCCTCTCGCCCCGGCGATCAAGACTCGTCTCGGTTCGGTGTGCATTGGCTCCCCGAGCTGCAAACGGCTGCGGCGATGTGCCGCGCAGCCGTGTTGTGATGCTACTCACGACGCCTTGCGATGTCCATTCACGTCCACGCAGCGAAGGAGCTCCAGATCGCCGATCCGAGTCTCCGGCACATAGTAATCGCGCACCAGTTGCCCCAGCTCCCCCGGCAACGCCTGGTTGGACGCCGCCTGAATGATGTAGCGTGGCAGCCGGTCCCTGGATAGCACCTCCTTGACCATCTCAGCCGCCACCGGCGAGTCGCCCACGTGCGACAGCAGATAGAACCGCGTCGGGCATCGTCGGTCGCACAGGAAATAGAGCAGTCCGTGTTTGCTCAGATCGAGAATCGTGTCGTCGGCGTCTGTATGCCCCCGGATATAGGAAACCACGGAGCGCGTGAAGACGGCCTGCTCCGGTTCCATCGCGATCTCGCCGATGCGAGGGCCGCGGCAAACCACCAGTTGCTTCCCGTTTCGCCTCATGTTTTCGGGCAGCAAGGTGCTTTCCTGCTTCCACACCAATCGGCCGAGAGCGCCGCCCTGGCCGATCACCATCAGCGACGCAATCGTCGCCGCCTGAACGGCGCAAATCACGATCCTGGCGGTTCGCGAGCCCGCCATCCGGCGGATCGCGGACACGCAAAGGGCTGCGAACAGCACAAACGGGCCGATGGCGTAAGCGACATGCCACAGGTCCGGGCGTCCGACCACGGTCGCCCAGAACGCAAGCCCCACCAGGCTCACCAGGGCCAGTCGCGATCGATCCACCGACCTGAATCGCCGACGGCGGATGATGATGCTGAGCAGAGCGATCCCGTACATCGCGGGAATTCCGTAGTAGACCAGCAGAAACATCCCCGAAATCAGAATGTTGCCTGCCAGCGGTATCTGGGCGTCCCAGTTCAGCTTGGG
>DATKKX010000525.1:0-2377 GCA_035542775.1 Phycisphaerae bacterium
CCCTTGGTGCGGTCGATTGGCGAAGGCGGCGATCCTGCTGACCCTCTGCGCCGTGGTCGGATGCCCGTTCACGCCGCCCACTCCCAGCACGGGGGCTGCCGTCGTGCTCGGTTACAACGACCTGGGCATGCACTGCATGAACCAGGACTTCTCCGAGCTGATGCTTCTTCCTCCTTACAACACCTTGCACGCCCAGGTCATCGCTCGCGGCGCCGAGAATCCGGCCATCATCAGCGATGGCGTGACCGTACAGTATTCGGTGCCGGGCAATACGACGTCCGTGACCAAGACGAACTTCTGGACCTACGCGAACGCCCTCCTTGGCGTGAACCTCGCGCCCGACGTGGGGCTGACCGGCAACGGCCTCAGCGGCACCATGCAGCCGACGGGCGGCAACGACTGGTCTGCCACCGGCATTCCGCTCACGCCGCAGCCCGACACCGGCGGCAACAACTCGTATCAACTGGCCAGCATCGTCGTCCAGCAGAACGGGACGACCATTGCCACGACCAGCGCGGTGGTGCCGGTGTCGTGGGAGATCAACTGCAACTTGTGCCACAACACGCCGGGCATCTCCATGGCCACCGACATTCTTCAGAAGCACGACACGCTGCACGGCACCAACCTGGTCAACAGTAAGCCGGTGCTCTGTGCCCGCTGCCACGCGGACGCGGCCCTGAATCTGACCGGCACGGCGGGCGTGCCGCCGCTGTCGACCGCGATGCACAGCTCGCACGCCTCGCGGATGGGCGCGGTCTCGCTGACCACGGAGTGCTACGCCTGCCATCCGGGCGTGCAGACCCAGTGCCTCCGCGATGTTCACTTCAGCAAGGGCATGCTGTGCAACAACTGCCACACGTCGATGGCGGCGGTGGGCGACCCGGGCCGTCGGCCGTGGGTCGATGAGCCGCGATGCGGGAGCGCCGGTTGCCACCAGGTCGCCGGTCACGACTACGAGCAGGCCAACACGCTGTTCCGCAATTCCAAGGGCCACAGCGGCGTCCACTGTGAGGCCTGCCACGGCAGTCCGCACGCGATCCTTCCCACGGTTGTGGCGGCCGACAATGTGCAGGCGGAGACGCTGCAAGGGCATGCCGGCACGATCGACACCTGTACCGTGTGCCACACCCAGCAGCCGGAAGACGGCTTCTTTCATCGCGTCGGCGAAGGCGGGTGATCCGCGGCTCTCGATGGCGCGGTCCGGGAGGGACAAGTCGCACGCGCCACGAATCCAAGGGACAATTGCGGTTCCGGCAGTGGCGCTTTAAGGTTGGGAGGCCGCCGGAATGAGGCTGCTGCGCCCTCGAATGCGCGGCTGCGTTGGTTGGAGGACTTTCCAATGATGCGAAGCCGTATCGTCGTAGTGCCTGCTGTGATCGCATGCTCCGCGGCCTTAGTGACGATGGCTCAACCGCAGGGGTTGAAGCAGTCGCAGAGTGAATTGAAGAAGCGGTATGCCGAGATGGTGGAAAGGACCTCGGGTCCGACCGATCAGCACAAGTCGCTGAAGGCTTTCGTAGGCAAGTTTGACCAGGTCTCCGAAGTGCGCATGGGTTCGGGTGACCCGATGCTGACCCACAGCATCGCCAAGGGTCGGTGGATCATGGGTGAGCGATTCGTGAAGGTCGACTGCGAATCCGCACCCGATGAGGAACTCAAGGGCAGCCGCATGTTGATCTACGGATACGACCCCCAGGCCAAGAGGTTCACACTGCTGAACCTCGAATCGATGAGCCTGACGGCGCTGACCTTGCTCGGCGATTACGATGCCGAGAGCAAGACGTTCACATTCGAGGGCGAACGCGGGCAGACCGGAGGCGAGAAGGTGCCGGTGCGATGGGTGATTAAAGTACGGGATGACGGCGCGCTGGACCAGCAGATCCTGATGAAGCCGCCGGGTACGGAGGACTTCACGCAGGTCGTCAAGATCAAGTACACGCCCAGGAGCAAGTGACGGGGGGCGCCGCGATGCGATCATCCCCTAGATGACCGTGGCATCCGCACGGGGATGCGGATGCCACGGTTGTGCTCGAACGTATTTCAGATATTATATCTCTATTTACGGCGCTTTCTTGGCGCTGCCGGTGTCAAAAGCTTTCGCCGCGGCAGCTTCGGCATCCATGCCCGCCTGACGGCTCTTGTTCGGATAAGGCGGCGGCGGCGGGATTTCCTTCGGATTCTCTTTCATCATCTTCTGAACCTGCGCCAGACACGCATCGAGCTGGGTGTCCTTGCCGCGCACGACGTCGCCGGGCATGTTCTGCACCTGGATGTCCGGCACCACGCCTATGCCCTCGATCAGCCAGCGGCGATCCAGGCCATAGAGCCCGAACTGCGGCGGCGTGATCGACCCGCCGTCGACCAGATCCTGGTGCGG
>DATKKX010000526.1:0-3893 GCA_035542775.1 Phycisphaerae bacterium
GCCAGACCATGCAACGTCTCACCGCCCAGAAATTCTTGAGCGATCTGCCGCTTGAACTCGACGCTGTGAGTTCGATGCTTTGCCATGGGCTCCCATCCTTCGAAAGCCCGACACTCCGGTCAATTCACGAACGCCGCTCTGTCCGCCCACAGGGGCCCACTCCACAGACGGGGTGATCGGCGTTCAAAAGGAACCCCTCTGTTGAATGGGTTCACGCTGGCTTTCGGGATGACCGGGGGCCTGTTTGGGGATGCTGGTAGTGGAGACTGTCGCCAAGATCCGGCGCGCGTATTTTGTTCAGAAGAAGCCGATCAAGGTGATCTGCCGCGAGTTGCGGGTTTCGCGGAAAGTGGTGCGCAAGGTGCTGCGCTCGGATGCGACGGAGTTTCGCTATGAACGCCAAACGCAGCCGCTGCCACGGATCGGCCCCTGGCAAACCGATCTCGACGGCCTGCTAACGAGCAATGATGCCAAGCCGGTCCGCGAACGTCTGACGTTGATCCGGATTTTCGAGGAACTCCGTAATCGTGGCTATGAAGGCGGCTACGATGCCGTCCGACGCTACGCCCGAGGGTGGCAGCGTGATCGGGCGTCTGCCACGGTGGAGGCTTACGTTCCGCTGAGTTTCGCGCCCGGCGAGGCTTATCAGTTCGACTGGAGCCACGAGATCGTCTTGATCGGCGGCACGACGGTGACGGTGAAGGTCGCGCATGTGCGGCTATGTCATAGCCGGATGCTGTTTGTTCGCGCGTATCCCCGTGAGACGCTGGAGATGGTGCTCGACGCGCATGATCGTGCCTTCGCCTTCTTCAAGGGTGCCTGCACGCGTGGCATCTACGACAACATGAAGACGGCGGTGGACACGATCCTGGTTGGTCGGGAGCGCGTCTACAATCACCGTCTTCAGCAAATGTGCAGCCATTATCTGGTTGATCCCGTGGCCTGCACGCCTTCCTCTGGTTGGGAAAAGGGACAGGTCGAGAACCAGGTTGGCCTGGTGCGCGAGAGGTTCTTCACACCTCGGCTGCGGGTGAGCAGCTATGACGAGTTGAACGCGCGGCTGGTTGACCAGTGCATCGCCTATGCCCGCGCGCACCGCCATCCGGAGTTCCGCGAGCGGACGATCTGGGAGGCGTTTGAGGCGGAACGACCCAGCCTGATCCGTTACCCCGGGCGATTTGATGGTTTCCACGCGGTGCCTGCCTCTGTGTCGAAGACCTGCCTCGTGCGGTTCGACAACAACCGCTACTCAGTCTCGGCGCACGCGATCGGGCGACCGGTTGAGATCCGCGCCTATGCCGAGCGGATCGAGATCCGTCAAGACGGCCGCCTGGTAGGCGAGCATCGGCGTTGCTTCGGGCGGGACCAGACGGTGTTTGATCCGTGGCACTACGTTCCGGTGCTGGCCCGAAAGCCCGGCGCCTTGCGCAACGGTGCACCGTTCAAGGACTGGGTGTTGCCGCCCGGGCTTGAGCGGATCCGCCGCAAGCAGGCTGGATCGGCTGATGGCGATCGCCAGATGGTCCAGATCCTCACCGTCGTGCTGAGCGACGGCTTACCCGCGGTTGAGGCTGCCTGTCAGGAAGCACTACGCGACGGCGTGCACTCGGCCGACGTCGTTCTCAACATCCTGTCGCGCCACCGCGAACCAGCACCCGCCGCGACGATCATCACGCCAGATGCGTTGCGGCTGACGCACGCACCGGTTGCCGATTGCACCCGCTATGACAGCCTCAGGAGAGCCCTCTGATGGAGCGTTCCGAAATCCTGGCCACCATGAGCGAACTCAAGCTCTACGGCATGAAGGCCGCCTACGACGAGATCCTCACCACGGCGATCAAGCGCCAGCATGAGCCGCACCGCATTGTCGGCGATCTGCTGACCGCCGAGATCAACGAGACTTGAGGCACGAAGTGGATCAAGGGCGCGCTCGATCCGCTATCAGATCAGCATCGCCAAGCTGCCGCTGGCCAAGGACGTTGATGACTTCCAGTTCGACGACACGCCGATCAACGAAACCCTGGTGCGCGATCTGGCGGGCGGCAACTTCCTGGCGCATCAGCGCAACGTCGTGCTGGTCGGGGGCACCGGTACCGGCAAGACCCATCTGGCCATCGCCATGGCTCGCGCCTTGATCCGCGACGGCAAGCGGGGACGGTTCTTCAACGTCGTCGAACTGGTCAACAAGCTTGAGGCGGAGGGACGCTCCGGCCGCCAGGGCCGGATGGCTGAATACCTCTGCCGGATGGACTTCGTAGTACTCGACGAACTCGGCTATCTGCCGTTTGCGCAGTCAGGTGGCCAACTACTGTTCCACCTGATCAGCCGTCTCTACGAGCAGACCTCGGTGATCGTGACCACCAACCTGGCGTTCGGTGAATGGCCCAGCGTGTTCGGCGACGCCAAGATGACGACGGCTCTGCTCGACCGCCTGACCCATCATTGCGACATCGTCGAGACCGGCAACGAAAGCTGGCGGTTCAAAAACCGCGCCTGACCATCTCGACGTCCCTGCCCACTCAACATCGCCCCCGCGTTGCTGTGCGTCCCTCCGCCTACGGCTGCGGGTCGCACAGCAACGCGGCACATCACCATCATCATGGGGGTCCCTTTTGGACGCCGATTGGAGTGGGCCCCTGCGGCCGGACAGGCTCAGGCGGCAGCGTTGACCTGGCGCCGGACGTGTTGCTCCTCAAACTGCATGGGGCTCAGATAGGCGAGCGCTGAATGCAGGCGTCTCTTATTGTAGATCTCCTCGATGAAATGCGGGAGATGCGTTGTGGCTTCCTCGAAGCTCTCGTAGGCCATTGGATAGACGGCCTCGACCTTCAGGGTCTTCATGAAGCTCTCTGCCTTGGCGTTGTCGTAAGGATTGCCGCGTCGGCTCATGGAGCCAACCAGCCCATGGGCAGTCAGCAGCTTACGGTAGACCTCAGCGGCATACTGCGATCCTCGGTCCGAGTGGTGCACGCAGCCGGGCGGTGGTTGCCGTGTCTCGATTGCCGCCCTCAAGGCAGCTAGAGCCAACCGCGCATCAATGGACCGCCCGATCGCATAACCGATAACGCGGCGCGACCAAGCGTCCAGGATCACCGCGACGTAGGCGAACCCGCCCGGGATCGCCACGTAGGTCAGATCCGCCACCCAGAGCTGGTCGCGGCTGTCCGGCGTCATGTCCTTCGCTAAGTCGTGGAAGATCGGGCCGTCGTGGTTGCTGTCGGTGGTGGCGACGAAACGTCGTCGTATCCTCGGCTGAAGGCCATGTTCACGCATCAGGCGCCGGATCCGCTTGTGATTGGCGACAATCCCCTGCTGCCGCAGAGCGGCCTGGACGCGACGCCAGCCATAAGCCTCGAACTCGTCGCAGATGGCTGTGATCGCCGCGACCAGAGCGGTGTCGTCCATTCCGGCGGTCGGTATGTCATAGTAGGTGGAGCGCGCGATGCCCATCAGTTCGCATCCCCGAGCGATGGACATGCCGCGGGGCCGATGACGGCCGATGTAGTCCCGTTTCTCGGCCGCGGTGCGGACCGCAGCGCCCCCTTTAAAAACTCCAGTTCCAACGCCTGCTTGCCGACCAAGCGCTCGAGAGCCGCGATGCGCGCCTCGTACGTCTGGATCAGATCAGCGGCTTGGGCGTCTTCGTCGAAGACCCCGGCCTCGTACTTCTCTACCCAGACTCTGATCAGGTTGCGCGAAATGTCGTGCCGCTTCGCCAGACCATGCAACGTCTCACCGCCCAGAAATTCTTGAGCGATCTGCCGCTTGAACTCGACGCTGTGAGTTCGATGCTTTGCCATGGGCTCCCATCCTTCGAAAGCCCGACACCCCGGTCAATTCACGAACGCCGCTCTGTCCGCCCACAGGGGCCCACTCCAATTGGGGGGCCTTTT
>DATKKX010000527.1:0-2347 GCA_035542775.1 Phycisphaerae bacterium
GCCGCTTGTCCTCGATCGGCGAACTCCGCCAATTGACCTCCGCCGTGATGCGCTCGTACAGCTCGGGCGGGAGGTTTGCCTCTTTGAGGACGCTCTCGAGCTTCGTCATGAACCGGTCCACAGTCCGGGTCATGCTGAGACCGAGCCGTACCACGCGCATCGCGGACTGCTGCGCTTCGGCCGAGGTTGGGCCGCCCGGCGCCTCGGTCACCTTTTTCAACATCACCTTGACCGCAATGTCCTCCGCAACATCGGAGGCCACATCGGAGACGACATCGGCCGCCGACCGGCCGCGCAGCTCGGCCTGTCGGGCAGGGGGCAGGGCGCTGATGAAACGCTCCGGTGTGACCTCTTCGAGGAGCTGGGCGAATTGCGCGATGGCCGCCTGCGGATCGACCGCTTGATCGCCCTCCACCGCGTCGGTCATCTTGGTCGCGATCTCGAGGATCTCCTTGCCTTTCGGCAGGAAGAGGCCTTCACCGCCGCCACCGCTGCTGTCTTTCGCAAGCTGGAGCAAGGATTCCAGGCCGGTTGCGGCGCTCAGTCCGGGAGACGTGAGGAAGTCCTCGGCCAGGAAATACGATTCCGAATCCATGCCGAGCACGGTATCGCCTTTCTCTTGCTTCTTGGCGGGCAGCACGCGCACTCGGTTGACGGGATGGTCGGCGAGAAAGGCCTTGATGCCGCGCTCTTCGATTACCTTCGGCTTGACCGCCAGGATGGCGACGGCCTGCCGAAACTCGGCCAAGGTCAGACCCGACAAGAACGTGATCGCGGCGATGTTCCGGCGGCCGAAGTCGGCTTCCATTTGGGCCAGCGACGAATCGTCGGTTGCGAGATCATTCAGGACTAAGCGGTGATTGAGGAAGCCGAGGGTAAAGTGGGGGAGCGGCGTGTGCAGCAGTTTCTTCAGAGTTTCATAAGCAATGTCCACCGCCCGGGCGGCGGCGGGATGATCCGCCGAGTACATGAGGACCATCTTCAGGGCGGTCTGAATGCTGGTCCCGAGCGCAATCCCCTGCGTCTTCAGCTGTGCCTTGTCCATACGCTCCACGCCCGGCAACAGGAGCATCTGCTGGGTGCCCGAGGCACTGCCCTTCCGAAGCTAGCCCCGACCGGCTGCCCAAGTCAAGCAGAAACCCATTATCCTACCTGCCTGATGGCTTGACGCGCCTCCCTTCGGCTGATAGTTTGCGTCGCATTTCCCGGGTCTTTTTTCTGGTATGGCAGGTTGCGTCGGATCGGAGAGGGGAGG
The DNA here is from genome assembly GCA_035542775.1 of Phycisphaerae bacterium. Taxonomy (GTDB): domain Bacteria; phylum Planctomycetota; class Phycisphaerae; order UBA1845; family UTPLA1; genus DATKKX01. The sequence continues at coordinate 1,256 of DATKKX010000527.1, forward strand.
GCGTCCATGGGCGGAAAGCGCTACAATCTGGCAGTGATTCCCGGGGACGGCACCGGGCCGGAAGTGACCCGCGAGGCGTTGAAGGTGCTGCACGCGGCCGCGGCGAAGCACGGGTTTAGCGTGTCTTTGACGGACTACGATTTGGGCGGCGAGCGGTACTTGCGGACCGGAGAGATCTTGCCCGATTCCGTGCTCAAGGAGCTGCGCGGCTTTGACGCCATCCTCCTGGGTGCGATCGGCCATCCGGGCATCACGCCGGGCCTCCTGGAAAAAGGCATTCTGCTCCAGATGCGGTTCGAGCTGGATCTGTACATCAATTTGCGTCCCGTGAAACTCTTCCCCGGGGTGGACTGCCCGCTCAAGGACAAGGGGCCGGAGCACATCGATTACGTGGTCGTCCGGGAGAACACAGGGGATGTGTACACCGGCGCGGGCGGGGCGATGATGCGCGGGACCCCGCAAGAGGTGGCGACGCAGATCGCGATGTACAGCCGTTTCCAGGTGGACCGGGCGCTGCGCTACGCCTTCGAGCTCACGCGGCGGCGGAACAAGCAGCGGACGCTGGCGCTCTGCGGCAAGACCAACGTCCTGACCTACATGTATGAGATGTGGGAGCGGGCATTCCACGAGATGGGCGGGCGGGACTATCCCGATATCAAACGGGAATACTTCCACGTGGACGCGATCTGCATGTGGATGATCAAGAATCCGGAGATCTTCGACGTGATCGTCACCGGGAACATGTTCGGCGACATCATCACGGACCTCGCTGCAATCACGCAGGGTGGCCTGGGGATTGCGGCCAGCGGGAATATCAATCCGCAGGGCGTCAGTATGTTCGAGCCGATGGGCGGCTCGGCCCCGAAGTACGCCGGAAAGAACGTGATCAATCCCCTCGCGGCGATCTGCGCAGGGGCCATGCTGCTCGATACGATCGGGGAACCGGCGGCGGCGCGCAGCGTGGAAGACGCGGTGATGTGGGTCACGGCGAACAAGGTTCGAAACCTCGCCGCCGGGCAGATGGGATACTCGACGACCCAGGTGGGGGATTTAGTCGCCCGGCGAGTCGCCGGCTAGCCGTCCCTGTTTGTA
>DATKKX010000528.1:0-3075 GCA_035542775.1 Phycisphaerae bacterium
GTTGACGGAGCCACCTGGACCACGATCTGGGTGAATCCCACCACTCAAAGCGACAATTACTGGTTGCTGATGAAGTACGACATCTCGGCGGTGGCCGACAACCATGCGACCGTGTACGTCCGCTGGGGAATGGGCCCCACGGATGAGTTCATCACTTATCCTGGCTGGAACATCGACGATGTCGAACTCTGGGGCGTGGCGCACAGCACGTGCACCGGCGTCCTGCTGGGTGATGCCGACGGGAACGGTGTTGTGGATGGGCGGGACATCCAGCGTTTCGTCGAGGTGCTGATCAATCCTTACAGCGCCGGCGTCACAGTTGAAGAGTTCTGCGCCGTTGACACGGATGCGGACGGCTTCATAACCAGGGACGACCTGAACGGCTTTGTGCAGGAGTTGTTGAATCCATAAGGCATGGATTGAATTGTGACGAGTCCCGTGCCGGTTGGGATGGCAATGCCGGCTGACGGGTAGGGCTCTTGGAGCGAGCTTGTTGAAGGTCCTTCAAGGACCATCGGCGAAAGCGTGGCGGACTCGGGGCTGGGTGAGGTTGGAAGCCTGCAGGGATCTGCCGGGTCAGAACGGGTGGACGAGTGATCCAGTCACAAGACACCATCGTTCCGTGTGGCGCAGAAAGCGGAGGAAGTATCGTGATGAATTCGCATTGTGTCCTGGATGTGGTTCGTAGATGGGCCGCTGGGCGGCGTGTCGGACTTGCCTGTCTCATGGTCGTCATCCTGGTGATGACGGCGTCGTTCGCGTTTGGGGCCCCGAGTCACCCGGGCGTGGTGGTCACGGTTCAGGAGAGCACCCCGGCGCACGTTGTTCTGCAGTACGACTTGGGAAGCTATGCAAGCCAGTCGGTGACCATTAAGGGAGCCGAATACACCCTGGTGACGCTGGGCAAGGAAGCGCCCATGCTGGTGACCGGGGCGCCCGAGCTGCCGCACGTGTGCCGCAGCATCATCATTCCGGACGACGCGGAGATGTCGCTGGCGGTGACGGGGGCGGAATACCAGGACATCGAAGGCGTGGACGTGGCCCCGTCCAAGGGCAACCTCCCTCGAACGGTGAATCCGGAAGACGTGCCGTACACCTTCGGGACCTGGTACGCGGTGGACGCGTTCTATCCCGGGGAGGTGGCGACGCTGGGTGAGCCGTACATCCTGCGTGACTACCGCGGCGTGGTCGTGGACTTGAAGCCGTTCCAGTACAACCCGGTGAAGCGCACGTTGCGGGTCTACAAGAGCGTGACCGTTGAGGTGTCCAACGTCGGGCGGAGCAATGTGAACGTGCTGGATCAGCTCTCCAGGCCGACCGAGCTGAGCCTGGCGTTCCACAACCTCTACCAGGTCCATTTCCTGAATTACAATCCGGGTCCGCGGTATGCCCCGCTGGATGAGGTGGGCGGGATGCTGATCATCTGCTACGACTCGTGGTTGCCGAACGTGGCGCCGCTGGTGGAGCACAAGAACTCGGCCGGAATCCCGACGACTGCGGTGGGCGTATCGACGATACCGGGCGGCACCAGTTCATCGGCGATCGCGAACTACATCCAAAGCCAGTACACCGGGGGGAATCTGGCGTTCGTGCTGCTGGTGGGCGACTCCGCCCAGGTGGCAACGCCCAGCGCGGCGGGAGGATCGTCAGACCCGACCTACTCGCTGGTGGCCGGCACTGACAACTACCCGGACATCATGGTGGGGCGCTTCTCTGCGGAAACCTCTGGGCAGGTCGACACGCAGGTGCAGCGGAGCGTGGAATACGAAAACATGCCCGCGACGCAGCAGGCGTGGTTCTGGAAGGGCACTGGGATTGGATCCGAGTACGGCACCGGCGATGACGGTGAGTATGACTGGCAGCACATTGACAACATCCGAACGCTCTTGCTGGCCCATGGCTATACGCTGGTGGATCAGCTTTACGGAACCACCGGCGCCACCGCGGCCCAGGTCACCGCCGCCCTCAACGCCGGCCGAGGCATCATCAACTACTGCGGCCACGGCAGCTCCACTTCCTGGGGCACGACGGGCTTCTCCAGCTCGGACGTAGCGGCGTTGACCAACGACAACATGCTGCCTTTCATCTTCAGCGTGGCTTGCGTGAACGGGCAGTTTGCCGGCGGGACCTGCTTTGCTGAAGCGTGGCTGCGGTCTACGCACGCCGGCGAACCAGTCGGCGCGGTCGGGACCTACATGTCCTCGATCAACCAGGACTGGAACCCGCCGATGCAAGCGCAGGACGAGTTCGACGCCTTGTATTGTGCGGCGACTCCGACGTACAACTGCTACGGCACGCTGTGCTACGCGGGATCGTGCTCGATGATGGATAGCTACGGCTCCTCCACCGGGTCGAGCGGCGCGAACATGTTCCTCACTTGGCACGTCTTCGGTGATCCTTCTTTGCGGATCATCGGTGTGGTCGAGCCGCCGACCGGTTTGAAAGTGGCGCCGGCGGATGACTATGCGGCGGGTGGTCCTGTCGGGGGACCGTTCGCGCCGGCCAGCAAGGTCTACACCCTGACCAACAAAAACTCGACGCCGCTGAGCTACAGTGTGACCAAGGCGCAGCCTTGGCTCACCATCACGAACGGGTCCGGCACGCTGCCGGCTCTGGGCACCGCCGATGTGACGGTGACGGTCAACACTGCGGCCAACTCGCTGGCCCATGGCAATTACGGCGACACGATCAGCATCGTCAACCTGACGGATCATGACGGGGACACTGCGCGGGACATGACGCTCCAGGTGGGCGGCGCGGGCTGGGATCCCGTGGCCACGGGCAAGACGGTCAGCGCCTCCGCGTACGCCCCGACAGACATCGACTTGAATGCCACCGATCCGAACGGCGATCCGCTGACATTCGAGATCGAGGTCCTGCCGGCGGCGGGCCAGGGAATATTGCTTGATCCGGGTACAGAGCAGCAGATTACGACGGTTCCGTACACGCTGGTCAACGGGGGCCGGGTGGTGCGCTACGTGCCGCCGTTCGGGCAGACCCTGTCCACCACTTTTACCTTTGCGGCCTGGGATGCGACGGCGCGGTCCAACCTCGCCGTGGTGGTGGTGAACGTCG
>DATKKX010000529.1:0-13808 GCA_035542775.1 Phycisphaerae bacterium
ATGTACTCCATTCTGGAGCACAAGCTCCGCGATGCCTGGCGGGCAGCTCATTACCAGCTTCGCGACGTCGCTCGTGAAGAGCATGGCATCGCGGCCGCTTCTGATTCGTGCTGGGATTTGCTCAACGCCGTCTACCTGGAGTCTGGCACACCCAGTCGGACGGCCAGGCGGGAGGAGGCGGTGGCGGCGTTACGCGCCGGCCTGGCGGCCTTGTCAGAACCGCATCGTCAAGTGCTTGAATGGCGATTTCTGGAGGGTCGCCCTGTCGGCGAGGTCGCCGAACGCCTCGGCAAATCCGAAGGGGCGGTCGTGGCCCTGACCCGGCGCGCCCTGGAAGCCCTCCGCGCCGCGATGGATGGTCTGGGGGAGTTCACCCACGGCGGCTGATTCGCGTGGGGACGAAAGCGCCGCCGATTGATGCAAAGTGGCGGTCTTCGAGCGCGTCCTCGCGGCGAGGCCCGAGCAACACTTGCCGGCCTTGGCCGCGAGTGGACCTGCGACGATTACTGATACGGATACCGGATCGGCGTCGTTCCCCAGAAGACGTCGAACAGGGACGGGTTCGCAATCGACGTCAGCGGGGGGCAGTACGCGGGCATGTTGGGCGGAGGGAGCTGCGCCGATGCCCACGGCGTGATGCCCAGCACGAGCAGGCCGGCGAGGGTGACGATGCGACGCCAGGACCAGCCGGGCTTCGGCGGCGCGGGTTCGGCGGGGGATTGACTCTGGTTTGTCTGCATGCTCTGCCCGTCCATCATTCTCAATAGCGGACGCGGCGGCCCTCGGGCTGAACTTTCATTCGCCGTGCTAGGCATGTTTCCGCGGACGCGCCCGCGGGGCGACGGCCTGTGGCCCGGTTATCGGTCGGACCACATCCCCATGCCGGGCGTTCCTGAGCCGGGCGCAGGCGAATCCAGCGGCCTTTGTCCTCGCGATGGGCTGGTTCTTGGATTATCCTGCCAAGCCTATGCAACCTTGAGGCGTTTGCGGCAATCGACCTCCGAATGGGCCGGAAGCCGTGGCGGTTGGCCTCCACGCCGGGCGAAAGGCGCGGTGAAACCGCCGCACGGCCGTTGAGGCCCTCGACCGCTGCCTCAGCAAGTGGAATCCGATGAGGTCGAGCCTCGACCGCCACGCCAGGAGAAGGATCAGTTCATGTCCCAAGCAACCGCCGCCGTGATGCCCAGCGAACCCCAGCAGCGCACGCTGTTCGGCCACCCACTTGGCTTGTATGTGCTGTTTTTCACCGAGATGTGGGAGCGATTCAGCTTCTATGCCATGAAGACGTTGATGGTGCTCTACATGCTGAAGCACTTCTTCTGGTCGCAGATGGATTCGTCTCACATGCTGGGGCTGTATGCCTTTTGCGCCTATGCCGTCAACCCTATCGGTGGGCTCATCGCTGACCATGTCCTGGGAGCGCGGAAATCCGTGTTCATCGGCGGCGTCCTGATTGCGATCGGCCAGTTCCTGCTGGTGAGGGAAGATCTCTCCTTCTTCTACGCCGGCCTGGTCTTCCTGGTCTGCGGCGTGGGGTTGCTCAAGCCCAACATCTCGACGCAGGTGGGCAAACTCTACAAGCCCGGTGATCCGCGGCGCGACGGGGCCTTCACCATCTTTTACATGGGCATCAACCTTGGCGCCCTGGTTGGCCCGCTGGTCTGTTGCTGGATACAGGTCCACTACAACAGTTTCGGCCTCGCCTTCGGCGCCGCCGGCGTCGGCATGATTCTGGGATTGATCGTGTACACCATCGGCCAGAAAAAGCTGGTGGAGTTCAATCAGGCTGCTGCACCCGTCAAGAGCGGCGACGAAGAGAAGAAGGCGCAGGCGGAGGCGGTGCCCTTCAGAGTTACGCTCGACCGCATTATCGTGCTGGTGGTCATCTTTGCCTTTGTCTTCGTCTTCTGGGCAGCATTCGAGCAGAGCGGCAATGTTATGTTGATATGGGCGGACCAGCACACCAATCTTCGGCCGTTTTCCAGTGAGCCGCCACCCGTAATTCTGGCTGATGCGGCCGCGGCCACCCGCGCCAGCCCGGCCGACGGAGGCTGGGCCGACATCGCCATGGATGCTGGTCAGACGCAGTCATTTAATCCGTTCTTCATCTTCACGCTGGCCCCGGTTTTTGCCGCGATCTGGTTGTGGCTGGGCCGACGGGGCTTGGAGCCCTCCACCCCCACGAAGATGACCATGGGTGTTCTGGCGGTCGCTCTGGCGTTCCTGGTCATGTGGCCCGCGGCGGTCCGCGAGAACGGCCCCAGCGAGGCGCCGCTGAATCGGCTGCCGGATCGGATCGACCTCAAGAGCTACGGCGCCACGCGCCTGATTTATGATGAGGCCAGCCGGCAACTCCGCATGAACGGCGCGCTGCCGGAACTGGATCATCTCCGGCTGCTGGCTGCCAGCACACCGGCCGACTTTCGGAGCGCCGTGACCTCCCTGGTAAAGAAGTCGGCGGCGAAGGCGGCCGAGGCCAAGCGCGGCGAGGCCTGGCAGGTCTCGGAGACGGTGCCGTCCGCGCCCGATGGATATCGCGTTATCGGCGACGAGGCCCCCAAGATCGTGAAGTGGGATGCGGCGAGCCACACGCTCACGGCCACTGGCGAGATACAGGCCCGCGCCGAGAGCGAATTGCTGGCCGCTGCTGCTCAGCCGGATTTCAAGGCCGCCGTTGACAAGATTTTCGTGGATTCCAACAAGCATCGCGTCAGCGTCTGGTGGTTGGTGGCCTTTTTCATGGTGCTGACCTGCGGCGAGCTGTGCCTGTCGCCGGTCGGCCTGTCGCTGGTGACCAAGATGGCCCCGCCCAGGTACGTCGGCTTTTTCATGGGTTGGTGGTTCTTCTTCACCGCGCTGTCGGAAGGTTCGGCCCAGATTTTCGGTGCCTGGTGGGGCACCATGGCTCCGAGCAAGTATTTCATGATGTTTGTGTTCATGTGCGGCATCGCCGGCTTTGTGATGCTCCTGCTGGTCAAACCCTTGAAGCGAATGATGCACGGAGTGCAGTAGGGAACCGCGGAATTCGAGAGTTGGATTGAGGGTGCTGTGCTGCGCGGGTGCGGATCTTGCCCTTAGGAGACCGTGGAATGGAGAACGCCGAGAAGAAGGCCTCATTCTGGGATCAGTTATCCGGCATGTCGGCGAACTTCTGGGTCGCCTGCTTTATGGAGATTCTGGAGCGGCTCGCGTTTTTTGGCTCGCGGGCGGTCGCACCCTTGTATCTCGTTGCCTCGTCAAGCCAGAACGGTCTCGAGCTGAACTACAAGGAGAAGGGCCTGATCTACACGGTTTGGGCGTTGCTTCAATGCCTGATCCCGATGGTCTCGGGGGGCTACACCGATCGCTATGGCTACCGCAAGAGCTTGGCCGTGGCCTTCCTCATCAACGTCGTCGGCTATAGCGGCATGGCTTTGTCCAAACCGATCGCTGATCACCTGGCCACGATGGGATGGTCCGGCGCGGGCTTCTGGGTGTTCATGGCTGCCGCTTGCTGCGTGGCAACGGGCACTGCGATCTTCAAGCCACCCGCGCATGGAACGATTGCCAAGAGCACAACAGAGGAAACATCATCGCTGGGCTGGGGCATCTTCTACTGGGTTGTCAACATCGGCGGAGCGCTGGCACCGATGGGGGCCGCGACGCTGCGGCGGGAAATCGACTGGAACATCGTGTTCTGGGCTGCGGCCATCGTCACGGCGTTGAACTTCTTGCCGGCATTTATTTTTTACCGCGAACCGGCCAAGAATCCGCCGAGGGCGGGTGAAGAGCAGCCGCGCGGAGCGCTAAGCGTATTCACCCATTCGGTCTCGACAGTCTTCAAGGACCTGCGGCTGGTGATCTTTCTCGCGATTTTCTCGTGTTTCTGGCTGATGTTCATGCAGCTCTGGGACCTGTTGCCGAATTTCATCGACGAGTGGGTGGATACCTCGGACGTAAGACCGTTCTTCGGATGGTTCAGCGGCGGCTGGGTTTTGGGAAGCGGTCAGGTCAAGCCGGAGATGATCATCAATATCGACGCAATCGCCATCATTCTGCTTGTGATCCCGATCTCGTGGTTGATCGGCAAGATCAGCAAAGTGGCAGCCATGATCATCGGCATGGTCATATCGTTGGTCGCCTTCGTGGCATCGGGCTCAACCATGATGGGTTGGGTGTGCTGCCTGGCGATCTTCATTTTCGCCATCGGCGAGATGATCTGCAGCCCCACATTCAGCGCGTATGTGGGTTTGATTGCCCCGCCGGATAAGAAGGCCCTGTACATGGGCTATTCGAATATCCCATTTGCGATTGGATGGGCGTTGGGCAACTTGATCGGAGGTTTTGTCTATGAGGACTGCGGAGCGAAAGCCAATCTGGCGATGCAAGAGTTGGCCAGCTCCCGTCAGCTCGTGGCACCGGCCGCGCGAGCAGCGGACTGGAGCGATTCGCTCGAGAAGATTCCGACGTTGTTGAAGATTGATCGCGACGCGGCCTTTTCGATTGTGCAGGACGAGGCAGGAAGCGACGCCGAGACGACCGCGCGGATGCTCCGAGAGGCGTTCCGTTACGACGCCGGCCAAGCTGAGAACCTCTGCCTGCAGTACCTCGCGCTTTATCCTGACAACCGCATGAAGACAGAGGCAGGCATCGCGAAACTGCTGGCGGCCGATGCCGGCAAACTCAGCGCAGCGGCGACTCGTTTTGCGGAGACAGCCGAAAAACAATCGAACGAGAAGGGTGCCGCCAGTCAGCCGAGCACGTCGAAGCCTGCCGAGAAGGAGAGTCCAGCACGAGGTTTCGAGAAGTCCTTGAAGGAAATGTCTGACTTGGCGGCGCTCCTTGCTGCATTGGCGGACGAGGCTCCAGGGTCAGGTCGCATTTCCATAGCCGCGTTCGTCCATAAGTTGCCCGGCATTCTTGGTATTCAGCGATCGGCAGCGCTGGAGAAAGTGCGGGACTTAGTAAACAAGGGCGTGCCCAGAAACCAATGGAAACAGGACTCCGACATCATCGCCATGCTTTGGCAGCAATACGGGCAGGACCGGCAAGTGCTAAACAATCTGGCGCTGGAGTACCTGGCTCAGGCGACGGGGCGAGTCGAATCCGCCGTCGCCGAGCTTAGATTTGATACACCAGCGAGCCTCGCGGAAAGAACCAAACAACTGGAGGAGAAAGTCGGCATCAATTCGCGTAAGGCATTTGCGGCTCTGGGTGTGGCGGTCGCGGCCTCCAAGCCTGCCCCGCATCAAGTGCCGACGAGCGCGGCCACGGAGTCGCCGTCTGCCCAGGTCTATATCCAGTTAATGAGCAAACCAGCTGATCGATTCGAGGCGATTGCCAGGCGAGATTGGAAGCACGATCTTGGACTCCTGCGAGAGTTGGTTTCCAGCGATCCGCAGGCGATGAAAATCGTGCGCGAACAGATCAACAAGGAAGGGTTCTTCGACGGACTGGTCCGACGCATCACAAAGGTGTTTGCGCCGGACGAATACGAGGGTGAGGCCAGCGACGACGGGATCAATTACTACAAGCTTGCTTCAAACCAGGAGCTCGTCCAGAAGGCACTCGCCGCAAAAGAGTGGACCAGGATACCTGACCAGGCGCGGAAAGTTCTGGAGCTGAATCCATACGAGGCGGAGTCTTTGGCATCACAAGACAGGCCGAAGGCCACCAAGATGTTGTGGGACAAGTATCATCCGTATGTCGTATGGTACTACCTCGGCATCATAGGCCTGATCGGCACCATCGGCATGATCATCTTCTACTTCGCCACGGCCAAGCCCAAGGCCCCGAGCGCAGCCTAGTTCCCCGTCGCAGCCACCGAGGCGAGTGGCCACTCCAGCGACGCCGGCCATGACGTGAAGCGGTGGATGGTCTGAGGTTGGTGAGGGCGTCTGACCCACCCAGCAAGACCCACTTTTGAGACAGGGTTTTTACGACATGCCAAGGCGGCGACGCTGCGAACCGGTAAGCAAAGCCGGACGCCCGTCCCCACCTGAGCCCAATCGCCGTTCGCACAACATGCCTTCGAGCATCAGGTTATCGCCCGCGCCCAGGGGACGGCCCGCCGGCGGCGGCAAGTTCCGACTCGCCTCAGTTTGAAAGGCCCGGAGCAGTCCGTGCTCCGGCTGATTTCCCAGGCCGCTCCCCCCGGAAGCGGCAGTGGTCAGGCAGACAGGAACAGGAGATGTCGTGCCCGTTCTAAGCCGATCAATTTCCTTGATTTACGAAAGAGCAGGCAGTATAGTGGAAGTTCCGGAATGATGGGGCGAGTCGCGGCGGGCGCAGAGACGGGAGATCAAGAGGGCGTCCTTCCGCGAATGAGAGGGATCTCGCCCGCCCGATCCGGCGACGGCTGAGGGGTCGCCGCCTTGGGTAGCAAGGTGAGTCACGGGGGAAGCACGATCCCAGTTCGGTCGGTCAATCACACGCGAGCGGATCGGTCCTCCTCGGCAGTGGCGGCAGCATTCGACTCGATGAACCAACTGTCCTCGGGTTGGTGCTGCAGTCAGCCCATGTGGGGAAGAAGTCTTGTCATCAGCAATGTTAACGTTCACGGTTCATCTTAAGGAGACAACCATGCAGGCGTGGCCTAGGAGTCTGGGAATGAGCTGGAAATCAGCAGTCATCGTTGCATTGTTACTGGTCGTGGGTTGGTCGTGGACCCCTGCGGCCGCGCAGAGCGCGCCCGCCCCAATACGGAGGGTTGCAAGCGACGAGGTGCTTGACCCGACCGCATTCATCCGAACGGTGCAGCCCTTGAGCGCTGTCGAGCAGGTGCAAATGCCGCCCATCGACCTGGAAGCGGTTCGGGCCGAGGACATCGCCCGCGATGCCGAAGGCATGCCCCCGCGGTATGCCATCCCGCACGAGGTCTACATGACCCCGGGAACCAACGGCACGTGGGAGGAACTGGATGCCAGCACCATGCTCTGGCGATTGCGGATCCTCTCGCCGGGCGCCACATCGATTAACCTGGGCTTCACGCGATATTTCATGCCTCCGGGCGGGCAGCTCATCGTCTACGCGACGGACGGAAGCTTCATCATCCGGGCCTTCACCGCGAACGACAATGCCGATCACGGGCAGCTGTGGACGCCGGTCTGCATGTCGGATGACATCATGGTCGAGCTGACCATCCCGACGGCCAAGATGCCGGACCTGGCATTGGAGTTGGGCTTCATCAACCACGGCTACCGTGGTTTCGAGAGTCTCCGGCCCAACAGGAAGGCCGACGAGGGGGGACCCCGCTCCGGCGCCTGCAACATCGACGTGATCTGTCCTCAGGGCGATCCCTGGCGGTTGGACATCCCCGCCGTCGCCATGATCTCCACCGGCGGCAGCGGGATTTGCACAGGCTTCATGGTCAACAACACCGCCAATGACCTGCGCAACTTCTTCCAGACCGCCTACCACTGCGGCATCACCTCCGGCACCGCTCCTTCGCTGGTCTGTTACTGGAATTTCTACAACTCGTGGTGCCGCACCCCCGGCAGCCCGGCCAGCGGCGGGCCCGGTGACGGCAGCCTGAGCCAGTTCAACACCGGATCGACCTTCCGCGCCGCGTATTCCGCGTCGGACTTCACCCTTGTCGAGTTGAACCAGGATCCCAACCCGGCGTGGGACATCTCCTATGCCGGCTGGGATCGCACGCACACGCTGCCTCCGACCGGATGCGGCATCCATCACCCCAACTGCGACGAGAAGCGAATCACCTTCTTCGACTCCGGCTACCATCCCAGCCACGATTCGAGTTGGGGCTGCTCGCCGTACCCCGGCCCGGGCGACGGCACGCATATTCGCGTGTACTGGAGCGCCGCCGACGGCGCCGTCACGGAGCCGGGCTCGTCGGGTTCGCCGTTGTGGGACAACAACCATCACGTGATCGGGCAGCTTCACGGCGGTCCTTCGGCCTGCGGAGCCACGGGTGACAACCTGTCCGACTGCTACGGCCGCGTCCAGGTCTCCTGGACTGGAGGCGGGACCAGCTCGACCAGATTGAGCGACTGGCTCGACTATTCCGGCACGGGCGCCACTTTTGTCAACACGGTCTCGCTGGACACGCTGTGCTCCGATGCCGGTGAGGTCACACTGGACCGTCCCAAGTATGCCTGTGAAGGAATCATCAACGTCGAAGTCGTGGACTGCGATCTGAACCTGGATCCGAACTCGCTTGACACGGTGACGATCACCATCAGCAGCACATCGGAGCCCGCCGGCGAGCTCGTCGAGCTCGTCGAGACGATGCCCAACACCGCCCGCTTCCAGGGGGCGCTGGAGCTCAGCACGATCGACAGCCCGGGCGTCCTGCAAGTTGCGGAAGGTGATACCATCACGGCGTTGTACATTGACGCCGACAACGGTCAGGGCGGGACGGACATTCCGGTGACGGCGACAGCGACTGTCGATTGCACGCCCCCGGTCATCAGCGGTGTGCAGACCGTCAGTGTCGCGGCGCACAGCGCCACCATCAGCTTTAATGCGAATGAGTCCGTGCTGGGCACCGTGTTCTACGGCCTGAGCTGCGCATCGGCGACGAGCAAGGTCACGGCCACGACGTACGGCACTTCGGTGACGATCACAGTCACCGGCCTGAACGACAGCACCGCCTATTTCTACAAGATCAGCGCCGAGGACGAAGCCGGCAACACGGCGACGGATGACAACGGCGGGGTCTGCTACTCGTTCACTACGCCGGAGATTCCGCATTACTTCACGCAGTTGTTCACCTCCAACAACGACCTGCACAACATCAGCCTGAAGTTCACGACGGGTTCGCCCAACGACTTCTACTTCGGCTGCGCCGAGGCCATCACCAGCCTGCCGACCGATCCCTCCGGCGGAACGGCCATCACCACTTGGTCGGGCACCTCCGATGACGGCAACGCCCAGATCACCCTGAGCGGCGGTCAGACCGTGAAGCTGTACGGCCAGAGCTACGGCACCTTCTGGGTGGGAACCAACGGTTACATCACCTTCAGCAGTGGAGACACGAGCTACAACGAATCCTACTCGGCGCACTTCAACCAGCCGCGGATTTCGGCGTTGTTTGACGACCTCAACGTGACCGGCAGCGCGGTGGTGAAGTGGCAACAGCTTGGCGATCGGGCGGTGGTGACGTGGTTGAACATTCCGGAGTATTCCAGCACCGGTTCCAACACGTTCCAGATCGAGATGTTTTACGACGGGACGATTACGATCAACTACCTGGCCTGCAGCGCCGCGGACGGCCTGGCCGGACTGTCGGCGGGCAACGGGCAACCGTCCGACTTCGCCGAGATGGATCTGTCGGCCATGGGAGCCTGTGGTCCGAAGCCGCCGACGGCCAACAACGTCAGCGCGGCGACGCCGGTGAGCACGCCGGTGACGGTGACGCTGACCGCCACGGACGACGGCCTGCCGAGCCCGCCCGCGGCGTTGACCTACATCATCTCGCAGTTGCCGGCCCACGGCAGCCTGACCGATCCGGGCACCGGTCCGATCGGCAGCGTGCCCTACACCTTGAGCGGCAACCATGTGACCTATGCGCCGGTGGTCGATTACCGGCCCTCGGACACGTTCAAGTTCAAGGCCAACGACGGCGGAGTTCCGCCGGACGGCGGCGACTCCAATGAGGCGATGGTGACGGTCACCCTCGGCGGATCGGCCTTTGACCCGGTGGCCTACAACGTGACTGCGTCGATTCCGGCCAGCGCCCCATCGGACATCACGCTGAACGCGACGGATCCGAACGGCGATCCGCTGACCTACTGGATCGAGAGCCTGCCGGCGGCGGGGAAGGGTCTGTTGTTCGATCCCAACGGCGGGCAGATCACGGCGGTGCCGTACATGCTGCTGAACGGCGGCAAGGTCGTGCGCTACATTCCGCCGTTCAACCAGGTGCTGTCGGCTTCGTTCACCTATGCGGCCAAGGACGCGACGGCGACATCGAACACCGCCACGGTGTCATTGACGGTCGGCGTGGGGATTCAGCAGATCGTCCTGGAATTCCCGATGAACACCGACCCCGGCTGGAGCACGACAGGCCTGTGGGCCTTCGGCCATCCGACCGGTGGCGGGACGCACAATCGCGATCCGAACAACGGCTACACGGGGACCAACGTCTACGGTTACAACCTCAACGGTGACTACACGCGAGATATGCCGGTCCGCAACCTGACGACCACGGCGATGAACTGCAGCAACGTTACCAACGTGCATTTGAAGTTCTGGCGGTGGCTCGCCGTGGATTCATCGGCGTTTGCTCATGCCACGGTGGAGGTGTCGAACAACGGCACCACTTGGACAACCCTCTGGCAGAACAGCGGGGCGATGAGCGAGTCGGCGTGGTCGCAACAGACCTACGACATCTCGGCTGTGGCCGACAACCATGCGGCGGTATACGTCCGCTGGGCGATGGGACCGACGGCGGTTGATGCCGTTCCCTATCCCGGTTGGAACATCGACGACGTGCAGATCTGGGGCATCGTCCACAACTCATGCGCGGGCGTCGTGCCTGGCGACGTGGATGGCAACGGCCTGGTCGACGGGCGAGATGTGCAGCGGTTTGTCGAGGTGTTGCTCAACCCGTACGGCGGCGGCGTTCAGTTCCAAGAGTTCTGCGCCGCGGACATGAATGGTGACGGCTTCATGACGGTTGCAGACCTGGATGGCTTTGTGCAGGTGCTGTTGAATCCATAAGGCCTGGTTTGACTTGCGATGAGCCCCGTGCCGGTCGGGATGAAACGCCCGACCGGTGCGGGGCTATGTTTTCATGTTCCTGTCCTGAAATGGAAACACTTGTGCAGGGAGTGGAGCGCGAAAGCGCAGGGAGCAGCCGAAGTCCGTGGCAAGACTTCCCGGACCGGAAGGGCAGGCGGCGCTGCGTTCGCAAGATGGCGTGGGGCAGTGGGTTAACGTTTGTCGATACGTGTGATAGACAGCAGGATAGCGAGGCGATATTCCCGTTTTGTCGACCTCAGAATGGTTTTCCCACAGGCGCGTTTTGTGGACCGCGGATGGGCGAGAAAGAGAAAACCCGCCTGGTCCTAAGCCGATTCTTTTCCTTGATTTACGGACGAAAAGGCGGTATCTTGAAGTGTCTTTCATGATGCGGCGAGTCGCGCCCGGAACAGGCACCCGGGGGAGAGGGCAGAGGCCTTCGGGCGGCGCTTGCATGGGTGGGCTCGCGCCAGGTGTGGACAAGCCGCGACAGTTGTCCATTCGACTGGCAGTTGGAGTCAAGGGGGAGCGAGACCCTCGCAGGGTGAGCGGCGACTACGCGCTTGGATTGGTCCTGATCGGTGGGTATCGGCAAAGGTGGATGGGATTCGCGTCGTTGCCGTCTTCGATACTACTGGTGACGCGGTCCCGGCGAGGCCGGTGTGAGGAAGAGTGGTTTGTGACCACGCGATGTTAACGTTCACCTCAGGCGGGTGAGCGCTTGAGCGTGGCAAGGAGTCAACAGATGAGTTGGAAGACAGCAGTTCTTGCCGTAGTACTTATCACATCGAGCGCCGCCGCGGACCTGTGGGTCTCGACGCCGTCGGGCGGCCCGGTTGCCGTTCAAGCGGGACCAGACCGTGCACCAAGTCTGGCAGTCGAGGATCAAGGCCAGACCGGCTTTGATGTGACGTTGACCACTGAAGGATTAGCAGTGGAGCCCTCCCAGACCAAGGGAGGTGAATTCGTGCGCATCCAGTGGCCGGGTGCTTCGATCACGGGCGAAGTTGGTTCGCCGGCTATTCCCGTGATTCGCCGGCTCTTCGTGGTCCCGAACGGCGCGACAGTGGCGGTCAACGCAGCCGTGGGTGAACCCGTTACGCTCGATTCGAGTTTCTTGAACACACCGCTCCGGGTGATACCGGTTCAGCCGCCCGTCGAGAAAGTTCCCGGCGCGCTGGAGCGGGCGCAGTTCCAGCTCAACGAGGCGGCCTATGAAGTCAGTGCGAGCGTCCCGGAAGAGCGGGTGACGGCGATGGAGGGGGGTATCGCTCGCGGACAGAGGTTGTTCCTGCTGGAGGCCCGGCCCGTGGCTTACAACGCGGCAGAGCAGCGGCTGACGGTCTGGCCGGAGATGAAGATTCAGGTTCGATTCAGCGGCCAGCAGGCCGGGTCATCAGGATTGAACCCGCTGCCGGGCCTGCGCTCGATCGTGCTGAATCCCGAAATGCTTCCGATGGTTTCGCCGCGGGGGACGGGCAATTATCTGATCGTCGCCGCGCCGGCATACGTATCCGCCATTGCGTCATTCGCATCGGCGAAGCAGGCGCAAGGCTTCACCGTGGCGACGCACCAGGCCGAGGGGACAAAGGAAGCGATCAAGGCATACATTCAGAGCTTGTGGGGTGGGGCCAACTCGCCCGACTACATCCTGCTGGTTGGCGATACGGACACGATCCCGATGTGGACAGGCGGCGGAGAAGGGTCGCCCTCCACCGATCTCCAGTACGCGTGCATGGATGGGGCCAGCGACTGGTACCCGGACATTGCAATCGGCCGATTCTCGGCCCAGAACGCAACACAGCTTCAGAACATCGTGACCAAGACGCTGCTTTTCGAAAATGGGCCGGTGCCGGATCCCACCTATTTCAAGCGGGCAGTGTTCATGGCTTCGAATGATAACTACACCGTCAGTGAGGGGACGCACAACTGGGTTATTTCAAATTACCTGCTCGCCGACGGGTTCACGTGTCTGAAGCTGTACTGCCACACGTACGGAGCGACGCCGGCGCAAGTGACGGCCGCATTCAACGACGGGCAGTTCTACGGGATTTACAGCGGCCACGGCTCGGAGACCTATTGGGCGGACGGCCCCGTGTACTATCAAAGCGACGTGAACGCGCTGACCAATCTCGGCAAGTATCCGCTGATCTACAGCTTCGCGTGCCTGACCGGCACCCTCACCGTCAGCGAGTGCTTCATGGAGACCTGGCAGCGGGCGCAGGATAAAGGGGGGGTGATCGCGATCGGTGCTTCGGTCACCAGCTACTGGACCGAGGACGACGTGATGGAGAAGAAGCTGTTCGTCTCCAGATACGATCCCAACGATGCCGTGGTGTCGGAAGTCGGCCCGGTGTGGAACGATGCCAAGATGCGGTACATGGCGGAGATGGGCAGTGGAGCCACGACGCGGCGCTACTTCGAGATGTACAACATCCTGGGCGATCCGGCGCTGGCGATGACCGGTGAGGTGGAGCCGCTGACCGGCCTCAAGGTGATGCCGAAGGACGGTTACGCGCCGGGCGGACCTGTCGGCGGACCGTTTACACCGGCCAGCAAGGTTTACACCCTGACCAACAAGAACTCGACGCCGCTGAGCTACAGTGTGACCAAGGCGCAGCCTTGGCTCACCATCACGAACGGGTCCGGCACGCTGCCGGCTCTGGGCACCGCCGATGTGACGGTGACGGCCAACACTGCGGCCGGCTCGTTGGCCCACGGCAATTACGGCGACACCATCAACTTCATCAATTTGACGGATCATGACGGAGACACGACGCGGGCCGTGACGCTCCAGGTAGGCGGCGCGGGCTGGGATCCCGTGGCCACGGGCAAGACGGTCAGCGCCTCCGCCTACACCCCGACGGACATCGACTTGAATGCCACCGATCCGAACGGCGATCCGCTGACATTCGAGATCGAGGTCCTGCCGGCGGCGGGCCAGGGCATCTTGATTGATCCGGGTACCGGGCAGCAGATTACGGCGGTTCCGTACACGCTGGTCAACGGGGGCCGGGTGGTGCGCTACGTGCCGCCGTTCGGGCAGACCCTGTCCACCACTTTTACCTTTGCGGCCTGGGATGCGACGGCGCGGTCCAACCTCGCCGTGGTGGTGGTGAACGTCG
>DATKKX010000530.1:0-12620 GCA_035542775.1 Phycisphaerae bacterium
GTCCCGCGAACGGTTCGACTGGCTGCGGCGGATCGGCGCCGAGGTCATCGCCACGCCGGGCTGCGAATCGAACGTCAAGGAGATCTACGACAAGTGCTGGGAAATCCGCAAGACGCGACCGGACTGTGTCATCTTCAACCAGTTCGAGGAATTCGGCAACGCGATCTGGCATTACCACACGACGGGAACGGTAGTCGACGAAGTCTTCCGGCGGCTCTCCAAACCAGGCGACCGGCTGTCGGGTTACATTTCCGCGACGGGTTCCGCGGGAACGATCGCCGCGGGCGACTTTTTGCGGAGAAGGCACCCGGCCATCCGCGTCGTGGCGACCGAAGCGCTGCAATGCCCGACGCTGCTGTTGTGCGGTTTTGGCGGGCATCGCATCGAGGGAATCGGCGATAAGCACATCCCGTGGATTCACAATGTGCGCAACACCGACGTGGTATGCGCGCTGGACGACGAACAGTGCCTGGGCCTGATGCGACTGTTCAACGAGCCGCAGGGGCAGGCATTTCTTGTTGAACACGGCGTGGCTAGGGATTGCGTCTCGCAACTGCCGTTGCTGGGGATCTCGTCGATCTGCAACATGGTGTGTGCGGTCAAGACGGCGAAGATGTTCGATATGGACAACCGGGACTTTGTCTTTGTGCCTTTGACCGACTCGATGGATCTCTATGCCAGCCGAGTCGAGGAGCAGCGCCAGCTGCACGGGCCCTACGACCAGATCCAGGCCGGACGGCATTTCGCAAGGTATCTCGAGGCCGTGGGTACCGACAACATGCGCGAGCTGACCTATGAGGATCGCAAGCGACTGCACAACTTCAAGTACTTCACCTGGGTGGAGCAGCAGCAGCGCAGCGTGGAAGACTTGCGCCATCTGTGGGATCCGGATTTTTGGACGGAAACCTTCGCTCAGGTGGAGGAATGGGATCGCCTCATCGAGCAGTTCAACGAGCGAACCGGGCTGCTGAAGACGTGACGCGATCGCGCTGCGGGCCTGATGATCCCTGCTGACAGCAATCGCGATCAGGCGGTGTGGACTCCCGGCGCGTGGGGGGGCGGGCCCAGGCTCCCGACCAGCTATTCCGCCAGTTGTTTCACCAGTCCGCTGAGCCGGTTCATCTCTTTCGGACCGACCTTGAGAAGCAGGTCGACGACCGTGGCAACTGCCTGCAGCAGATCGTTCATCTCGTCGAGCCGTTGCAGATAGACCGCTGCCGGCTGGGCGTCTGCTTTGCTCCGATCGACGCAGGCGTCCGCGGCCATCTCGCGGCAATGTTGGATGGTATCGAGAATGGGCTGGACCTCACGGCGGGCCCGCTGGCGAACGATGGTCTCGAACATCTTCCAGGCATCGCTCAGAGCGACGAAGTATTCCTTGCGGTCTCCGCGGACGTGGATTCGCTCGACCAAGCCCCAATCAACGAGCGACCGAAGGTTCATCGATGCATTACCACGGGAGATCTGCAGCGTCTGCATGACGTCGTCGGTGCAGACTGCCTGCGTGGACACGTAGAGCATGGCGTGAATCTCGGCCATGGTGCGGTTGATCCCCCAATAGTTGGCCATCTCGCCCCAGCGGCGAATGAACAGAGCCTTGGACTCATCGAGCGAGCTTCGGGGCATGGGGCACCATGTACTCCTGATCGGGCCTGTACTTTCAATAGAATCTGAAACTACATTACAGGCCGAAACCTGTTCTGTCAAGAGCCTCGGCACGGCTGCCCGGTGGCCCATTGCTCTGCGGCCAGCGCAGAATCAGGCGACAGAAAATGGTGGTTAGAGCCCGCCGGTCACTATTTCAGGACAGGTCGGGATGGGACTTCGGGACTCGGACGGCTCCGCGAAGCCTCTTGCCGGTGATGTGCGCGCGAACGACGCCATCCAGCGGGTTCAAGTGCTTGCCGTTGGCGGGGCCGTCCGCAGCCTTCTCGTGATCCTGCGGAACGCCAAGTTCGGCGCCGGGCCGTGTTTTGCCGTTGCCATTGCCGTTGGCAGGCACCCAGAGCGTCATCTTCTCGATCTCGAGAGCGGGGTCGAACCGAGGGGCGCGGACCTTCGCATCGGCAGCGCCGCTCAGCAACTCCTCCGTGGTCACCAGAATCGCGCCCTTGGCCTCCATCTGACGAAGCGCGAGATCGGCTTCGGCGGCACACCAGTATCCGCATGCATCGGTGACCACCACGGTTTTGATCTGTCGCGTGAGGAGCCCCAGGACGACCGCCTTGACGCACTGTTCGGCCAACACTCCGAAGACCACGACGTGGCCGACGAAAATCGAGTTGACCAGCCGGTCGGCCTTGGGATTGGCAAGAAAGTCAACGTTGCGTTTCGTGAAGATAAGCTGCTGGTATCGCCGGAACGGATCGAGAGGCAGGTCCAGCGTATTATCCGCGTGGATGATGATTCGTCGTGCCATCAGGGTGAACGGAAGCTTCCGCTGGCCGCCGCTCCGATCAACGCAGTGGCTCGGCAGTCCGTTGAGCGACTCGCCGGGTCGATGGCACTCCAGACTGGAAACGACAGGCAACTCTCCGATGCGCCCCCAGTTCATCAGCTTGCGAATGTTCGGTAGGATTTGGGATCTGTTGGCGACGGGCACGGCCCCGTTGGGCAGCAAGAAATCACATTGGGTGTTCATATCGACCAGGATTCGGTCGAAAGAACTTCGACGCATCGGACTGTTCATTCCCGGCTCCCCTCTCATGAAACACCGGTAAGACAACAGTCACAGAGACTGCGAACGCTGTAGGCGAAGTGGAAGACTCAGAGTAGAGCGTCAGGAGTTGTCGATCGCGCTGCGGGCGACCACGTCCTTCCCCTTGCCTGGCGCTAATGATATGCGATGGTCAACCTCAAGGCTAGGGCTTAGCGAAAAATGAATAATCGGACGGTTGAACCTGCGTTTGTCCGATTACTGCGCAATACCGTGCGACAACGGCATTGGGCTGTAAGTCGTTTCCAGCGACTCTATTGCGTATCCGGCTCACATCGACCACTACATGTTGGTGTCCTTGGACGCTGTGCGACCTCCGATAATCATGCCTCACGGGAGCACGAATGGTGTCTGCGAGGGGGGTTCTTGAACCGGAGCGGCTTACTTGGAGCGGCCCAGCCGACCGGATATCCATTCATTGACAGGGCTGCTCAAGGCGTCACAATCGCATGCACGGCCTGCTTTCGATCTCGAAAGGACCGGCTTTCCAGGAGTCGGGGAATGCGAATGACGGGGCTCAACAACCCTAGGTCCAGACATTGCCTGCGGTGTGCGGTGTTCGCGGTCTCGTCGCTGTTTCTTTCAGCCGGCTGCGGCGACATAGACTGGAATTGGGACTTGGCGTGGTGGGAAAAACCCAAGCGGGTGGTCCGCCCGATCCGGCCGCAGCCTCAGCCCGACCGTCGGCAGGCAGAGCAACCCACGACGAACCCCGCCTCCGATGAGCGTCGCGTCGCCATGGATCGCCCACAGGAGCGGCCGATTCGTCCGAAGCAGGAGGTCGTTGTGCCGCAGCAAGACCGGCGAACCTCCGCGGGCGGAGCCGCAATCGATCGCTCGATGCCCGTCACGAATACGCCCCCGGTGAGCGCCCGCCCCGGCGAGACGAGCCGCGCCGATCTGCCATTCTACCAGTTGTACCTGCTCAGCCGGGACCAGCCGATGGAAGAGCAACCCGGGGAGCGGCGGTTGAATCTGAGGAGTGCCGGTGTCCGCGCATGTGCAAGCCTTCTGGAGATGCTCTATGTTCCGATGGGGCGTTCCGGCAGCGAGGATGAGTGCTACCTCATCTATGAGAATCCCGGCGAATTCGAATCAGCGGCCTCGTTGGTTCCGGCACTGGACTTGACACCGCAGGGCTTGCCAGTTGCGACCGTGGGTGCGAGCGCCGCGTTCAAGGCGGGTGTCAGTGAAATGCTGTGGATCCTGGCGCAGGGCGCGGTAGTGGACAAAAAGGTCGTCGATGACTGCGAGCGCCATCTGGTTGAAGCGCTGCAATCCGCCCAATTGCCGGCGCCCGACCGCTGGGCCGCGGGGATCATGGCCGGCCGCCTGGCGAGCGAATACAAGTATGATTACGCGTCGGCAAAGAGCTACTATCGACAAGCTGAGCAAGCGTCGAGTGAGGGCTCGGTGGAGCGCATGACGGCAATGTGGTGGCTCGCCGATTCGCTCGTTCAAGAAGGCAATGCCGCCGAAGCGAGGGATATGTATCAGACGATCGTGCGTGATTACAGCGAGTGGAAGGGCGCTCAGATCGTGCGCCGGTCGCAGGCCAAGTTGGAAGAGCGCCGTAAGCGGTAGGAGTGCTGAGCGCCTTTTGCATTGAGCGGAGCAGCCGCATCCATCGAGTGCGGCCTGAACGCCGCCCCTGGTGTGATGCGGACGAGACGAAGGCGGTGTGGGCTGTGACCGCCGTCGAGAGGCCGTCAGTTATTGGACGTCGTGGCCGTAGGCATCCTGTGGTCGGCATACACCGACTCGAGTTGGCGGAGGTAATCCGCTAACTCGTTCTCAGTAAAGCACTGGAGGAATTCCCGCCGCGCCGATCGGTTGAGTTGCATGATCCGCTCGATTAGCTCCCGCTTCGACATGGCTACAGGCTCCGGGCGATACAGATGGCGAATCATTCGAAGGAGTGTGGGTCGCGGCCTCTTAACGCAGTGTGGTATCGGTTCACCATTACTCCGAACTTTAGCATCTTGGCACGTTGCTCGCGGGAGCTGGTGATGACCATGTTTGTCGGTGATCGCGTCACAAGATCGGGCCGGCTGTGTCGTCCCGCGAACACCAAGGTCGCGTTGGTTCGACATGAGGGCCAGGGCTTTGCAGGCTGATCAGTCGCTCAAACCGGAGACTCCTGCCGCGGTCGAATCCGTCGGTCCTGGGGCCGCCGCGGATCGGAGCTCGGCGGGCGTTCACGCCACCAAGCATCGAGCGCGGCATGAATTCGACGGATGGGCTCATACTTATGATCGCTCGATCGTGCAGCACCTGCTTTTTCAACCGGCTTATCGCCTGTTGATGGAGGAGTTGCACCGCTGGCGGCGAGACGACCCTGATCAATTCGATCTGCTCGATATCGGCGCCGGCACCGGCACATGGACCGCCATGGTGGCCGGCAGCGGTCTGCCGGGTCGCGTGATTATCGGGCTGGACTTTGCTCTGAACATGTGCCGTGTCGCTCACGGCAAGGCCCGGCAAATCGGAGAAGGAGCACCGCGGTTCGTCAATGCTGATTCGGAGCATCTCCCCCTGGCCGATGCCTCGTTTGATGTGGTCACGTGCAGCCACTCGTTCCATCATTATCCAAACCAAGCCGCGACGGTCCGAGAAATGCATCGGGTGTTGCGTCCGGGCGGTCGGCTGATGGTGGTGGACGGGTTCCGTGACAACACCATCGGCTGGGTGCTTTACGACGTTTTCATCGCCCGCGGCGAAGGAACGCCCGCGGCCAAGGTGCATCATGTGTCGTGGTCGGGCATGCGAAGACTGCTGGAGGAAGCCGGATTTCGTGATGTGCAGCAGCGTAAAGAGAGCATCTGGGCTCCCTTGCTGCTTACGACCGGCGTGGCGTGAGCGTTGCCAAAGCCGATATTAGTGCCGGGCAGGTGACGTGGCACAGCGGCAGTTGTAGGTTGCTTCGCACGAACCAGCGAGGGCAGGACCGCTCATGGGCTCGTTTTCCGAGAAGCGGGTCGCCGACTTGGGGGCGATGCTCGAGGTGTCGCGCGAGTTGGCAGCGACGGTCGAGCTGAAGCCTCTTCTGCAAAAAGTCGAGGTCGCCGCGAGAAAGGTCCTCGGTTGCGAGCGGGCCACGATCTTCTTGTACGACCGCGCTCGGGGAGAGCTGTACAGCCGGCTGGCGACCGGCGTGGATGAGATCCGCATCAGCGTCGAGAAGGGGATCGCCGGCGAGGCGGCCCGCACGGGAGAAGCTGTCAAGGTTCCCGATGCCTATGCTGATCCTCGCTTCAACGCCGATGTTGACCGCCGCACGGGCTTCAAGACCCGCAACATGATCGCCTTCCCCCTGGTGGGGTTCGATAACAGCATCGTCGGCGTACTGCAGGTGCTCAACAAGGTGTCCGGCTCGTTTGACGAATGGGACGACGAGCTGGTCAGCACGTTTGGCGCCCAGGTCGGCGTCGCCGTTCAACGACAGATCCTGCTGGACGAGTACGCCGAAAAACAGCGAATTCAGGAAGACCTGAACATCGCCCGGAAGATCCAGCAGGGGCTGCTGCCGGCGCACCCTCCGCAAGTGCCCGGCTTTGACATAGCCGGATGGAACAAACCCGCGGACGAGACCGGCGGCGACTGCTACGACTTCCTGGAACTTCAGAATGGCGGGGTGGCGATCATCGTGGCCGACGCCACCGGCCACGGCATCGGTCCGGCGTTGATGATCGCGGAATGCCGGGCTCTGTTTCGAGCGATGATCTCGCTTTCGCAGGACCTATCGGGTGTGTCGTGCCGGATCAACGATCTGCTCTGCGAGGACCTGCTCGAGGACAAATTCGTCACCGCGTTCCTGGGCCTGCTTTCACCGGCGGAGCGAACCCTGTCCTATCTCAGCGCCGGTCACGGCCCGCTCCTCAAGTACGTCCGCGCCGATGACGCCGTCGCCGAGCTGAGCGCCAACGCCGTGCCGCTGGGCATCATGCCGGGCATGCGCTTCGATGCCCCTGACCGGTTTGTGATGCAGCCCGGCGACATGATGATCCTGATGACGGACGGGTTCTTCGAGTGGGTCAGCGCCCAGGACGAGCAATTCGGCGTTGCGCGGGTGTGCGAGGTGATCCGCCGCAATCGCGACCTGAGCAGCGGAGAGATCATCCAGCGGATGCACGAGGCCGTCGTCGCTTTTGCCGGCGGCACCAGCCAGAGCGACGACCTGACCGCGGTGATCGTGAAGAAGCTGCCGGAGTAGCCGCGCGTCCAGCAAATGCGCAGAGGAGCACGGACAAACCGGGTTTGTCCGTGCGACCCTTTTTCTCTCTTACTTTCTGTCTCTGCTCATATCAGGTCCCATTTGGTGCGGCGCTTGGGGACGACGAGGAAGTTGGGGTTGGGGTTGGAGTCGAAGGTCTGGACGCGGCGGGGAACAGAGTCCTGAGTGCTGCCTTCAGAGTGCTGAGTAGTCCCGGACGCGGCGTCGCGCGAGGCGTGGGCGTCGGCGGCGCGGACTTCGTCGCGATCCTCTTTGTGGCGGTGGGCGGGGACGTCGTTGGGCCGGGGGGCGTTCTTGTAGGCGTCGCTCTGGAAGTACTCGGCGTCCTTGCGGAGGTCGACTTTGGAAGGCGCGAATAAAGGGGGACATTCTACTTTTTAGATAAAGTAGAATGTCCCCCTTTACTCGTAGAATGTCCCCCTTTACTCGGTGCTCCGTTTGTGTTTGGCTTTCTCCCTCGATGACTCGGGCGACATCGGCCGCTGATGTCGGGGATTGGTCGCAATCTCTGTGCGGAGATCGCCGGCAGGAACGCGCCGGGAAGGCGGCAGGGGCGGCGCGATCCGGTCGGGACGTCCGCGTTTATCGTTGACCGCGGGCGAGTGGGGAGAGTATGATAGGATGGTAGATGGGTAGGGGGCGCGCCCGGGGTAGGGAGGGCGGATCGTGAAGCGAGCCGATTTCCTGTTGTTGGTTGCGGTGTTGGGGAAAGAAAAGGGGTCACTACTGAATGGCATGAAGTTAGGCCGCCAAGACAACCTCAAACGAGCTGACCGAGCCTTGCCGAGATGCAGAAGTGCCCTTTTTCGGGTCGTTTTCGAAGGCCGAGAAGCAGCCCAGCGGCCAGAGTAAGTAGTTTACGCATGGTTGGGACACTAGGGACAGTCACCTATTAGTGTCATCGGCGTGACACTGGAAGACAGGCAAACAGACAGCACGAACGGCGCTAAGTTATCGGCTAGCCGTTTTCCCCGTTTGACAGAAGAACCTCGCGACATGGCCGCCAATGTCAGCCTGGACGAGAACGAGAACGGCATTCCGGATGAATGTGAGGGCGGGCACAGGGGTTGGTTCGGTGGGGAGTTCGGGAGTCCGGAGGAGCTGATGGAGGCGTGGGTGGAATATTTCGACTGGCTGGCTGGACAGCAGTGGCTGGCGGGCTCGGAGCTGTCGGGCAGCGAGAAGTTCCAGTTGATGACGGAGAAGATGGAGGAACTGGGGCTGCCGGTGCGGAATTGGACGGTGCTGGCGCGGAGCGCGGGTGGGTAGAGCGTAGGATGGGCGGTTTCGCCCATCGGTTGAACCGGTGCGCAGGCGGGAGCGTTCAGACCGTGGGCCCAATGGCCCACGCTACGGCTACTCACGGCTCCACGTGCCCCGGGGCCATGGTGACTGGCTAGGCGATGTGGCGGCTTCGCTGTTCGAGATAGAGCATGAGCACGGTGATGTCGGCGGGGCTGATGCCGCTGATGCGGCGGGCCTGGCCTATACTTCGCGGAGCCACGGTCGAGAGTTTCTCTCTGGCCTCCAAGCGTAGTTGCCGAATGGAACCGAAGTCGAAGCCGTCCGGGATTCGGCGGGATTCCATCCGCTGAAACCTTTCCACTTCGCGCTCTTGCCGCCGGACATAGCCGCCGTACTTGGCCTCAATGCAGGCGGCATCAACCGCTTCGTGCAGCAGCGCGTCGCTGCATTCCCGCCACTGCGCCGGCAGACTCTGCCCCCATCTGTCAAACCAGCAGGCTTTTTCGGAAGAGCCGCGGCCCTCTACGCTCCATTCAGCATCATGGTGAGCCAACCAATCGAGGAGCCGGCGGCCTTCGTGTCTCTGCTTCGTCGCCCAGCTTGCGAACATCTGGATCGCCGCCTGCTTGCGGCGGAATCGATCCCAGCGGGCGTCGTCGACCAGGCCGATTCCCCGCCCGATCGGCGTCAATCGTGCGTCGGCATTGTCGCCACGCAGCAGCAGGCGATACTCGGCCCGCGAGGTGAACATACGATAGGGTTCCGACGTGCCCTTCGTAACCAGGTCGTCGATCATCACTCCGATGTAGCCCTGGTGTCGGCCGAGCACGAGCGGCTCGGCCCTCATCACGTGCCGGGCGGCGTTGATCCCCGCCATCAGGCCCTGCCCGGCGGCCTCTTCGTACCCGCTGGTGCCGTTGATCTGCCCGGCCAGGTAGAGACCTTCGACGCATTTGGCCTCCAACGTGGCTCGGGTCTGCTGCGGCGGAACGAAGTCGTACTCCACCGCGTAACCCATCTGGACGATGCTCGCTTGCTCCAGACCGGGAATGGATTGCACCATCGCCGATTGCACATCGGCCGGGAGGGACGTGCTGATGCCATTGCAGTAGAGCCGGTCGCTGTCATAGCCTTCAGGCTCGAGAAACACCTGGTGGCGGGTCTTGTCGGCGAAGCGCACCACCTTGTCCTCGATGCTGGGGCAGTAGCGGGGGCCGCGGGATTTGATCTGGCCGCTGTACATCGGTGCCCGATGCAGGTTCGCTCGAATAAGATCGTGCGTCTGCGCGTTGGTATAAGTGATCCAGCACGAAATCTGCGGTTGGGCAACGGCCTCGTTCATGAATGAGAACGGCGTCGGCGTCGAATCCGGCGGCTGCTCCTCGAGCCGCTCATAATCGACAGAATCGAGAGCCACGCGAGGCGGAGTGCCGGTTTTCAACCGGCCCAGTTGCAGGCCGAGGCCTCCCAGGGAGGCGCTGAGCCCGTCGGCGCTGCGCTCACCCAGGCGTCCTCCTCTGACCTGTCTCTCGCCGCAGTGCATCAGGGCCCGCAGAAAAGTCCCCGTCGTGAGGACCACGCAACCGCACCGGAAGACCCGACCGTCCGCAAGCCGTACGGCCCGAACAGCCGGTCGAGCGCGATCGGATGACAAGCTTGACTCGATGGACTCGACCATGCCTTCGACGATGGCGAGATTCGTTGTTGAAGCGAGGAGACTCTGCGCTGCCGCGGCGTAGAGTGAGCGGTCGCACTGACACCGCGGGGCCCAGACGGCCGGTCCTTTCCGGCGGTTGAGGATGCGGAAATGAATCCCTGCGGCATCGGTGGCGAGCCCCATCAGCCCGCCCATGGCGTCGATCTCGCGGATGATCTGGCCTTTGCCGATCCCGCCCATTGCCGGGTTGCAGCTCATCCTGCCGACGGCGTCGTGGTTCATCGTGATGAGCATGGTGGGTACACCCAGCCGTGCCGAGGCCCATGCGGCTTCGGCGCCGGCGTGCCCGCCGCCCACCACGATGACTTCCGCTCCATCAAACATGGTACTGATGATACCGCCGCTGCCGGCTCCTGCCGAGTGCGGGGGCTACGGCATCAGGGCGCAAGCAGCGGGCGGTCGAGCTCAAGAAGGCTCGACCGCCCGAAGGATTGTGCGGCGTGATTTCGCTCAATGCAGCTTGTTGGTGCCGTAGTTGCTTCCGTAAACGATATACGCCTCGCCTGCCTGCGGAACGCGCTGGTCGGGCGACGCGCCGAAAACAAAGTCAGCGGTCGGCGCCCCGATCATGATGTCATCGAATCCGTCATCATCGATATCGCCGATGCCCCGAGCAATCTCCAGCGGGACCGGGTGATCGTTCGTACCGCTCGTCAGACCCTCCTGCAGCCGGCCGATGAAGACGATTCCGGGCAACGCAGTCGTACCTACCTGGTCGAGTGTAAAGCTCATGTTGTAGCTTGGGTCGTTCGGATCGTAAGGCCGCAGGTGCCTGCCGCCGAAGATGAGGTAGGCAACTCCCTTGTGCGTCTGGCCGTTGACCACCCTGGTCTCGCCCGGAGCGGTAATCAGCAGATCGCCGACGCCATCGCCATTGAAATCGCCTGCCGAGGCCACATCGTGGCCGGCCCGATCGCCGGGATGTGTGCCCAAGAAGCGGACGCCCGGCAAGTTGGCCGTGCCGATGCTCTCTGGAGCAAAACCGTGCTCGCCGGTGATTGGCCGATCGCCGAAGATCACGCCGACGAAGCCCGCGTTGTTGTTGTAGAATTCGGAGCCGATGGCTACGTCCTGCTTGCCGTCCTGGTCGACATCCCTTATTCCGGTTTGGACCAGACCGAATTGGTCGTTGGCGTGCGATCCGATGATCTGAACCTGCCGAGGACGCTGGGCGGGGTCTGCGAGGTCGATATCGCCGAATCCTCCGCGGGCGCAGGCGAACAAGTACACCACGCCGCAGTGTGTCTTGCCGTTTCGCGTGGCGCCGGGAGCGCCGGCGATGATGTCTTCAACGCCGTCCTGGTTAAAGTCGCCCGCCGGTGCTGCAAACCCAAAGCGATCGCCAGGTTCCTCTCCGAGTATGTCCGCGTGTATGGGTTGGGGGATGCTGCAGCGGAATGGTATGGGGTTGTTCGGGTCGGTGTTGTCGCAGGCCGTTGGACAAGCGCTGATAGCAGGCATGGACGCTATGTTCTGGCCATACCAGCCTGAATCAGAATAGTTCCCGGCCGACATCCAGACCTGGACCCGCCCTCGATGCAGATCGGTGTCAGCGCCCCATGGATCCGAGGGGTAGCCTTCCAGAAACGGGCTATAGCCCGGGCTCGAAATCAACAGCTCATCGCCGGGATTGTTATCAAAATTCGGCATCCTGTTGACGGTCCGCCCGAACTCGCTGTCGGAATAAAATACTGCATTGCCGAGGAGCAGAGGATAATTGGGGTCGAGAGGCTTACGGTCGTACGGTGTCATGTACCAGCTGAGCGGGTTGTTGGGGTCTGGTTTTACAGTCACCTCGGTGTCCCAGTACGCGCCGCGGAATCTCATGCCATCCGGAGCCTGGCCGGGATTCCAGATGACGCCTTCGTCATCGAAGACGCCGTCTGGGTCGTGCTGGCCGGCCATCCCCGCGTCGATATACCCCGCTCCGAACAGAGTGGTGAGGTTATTTGTGCCATCCACGACGATGACCAAGCCCTGACCGATTGTATTCTCACCATAGGGCGACGGCGGGTTACGTGGGGAAATGAGGTCATCCGGGCCGTCCGAGGTCGGGTCGCTCCAGATGCCGGGCATAAGATCTTCGTACAGAACGACCTGGGAACCGCACCCATCGGCCGGATCTGCGTCGATATGATCGTACGCACTGGATACGAACGGCAGGCCGAACACGAAATCAGGCACGCCGGTATTGCCCTCGGCGCCCCAAACCATGTTGACCCTAGTCACTGAGGTCAAACCAGCGGTGTATATCTCCGGGGCATTCGGGTCGCCGCCATAGCCGTTGGGGTCCATCAGTGTCGCCGGAGGGAAGTTGTACCATTCGGACTGCGGTCCATCGAAATCCAAATGGGGCTGCGGCATGCCATAGGTCGCGCCCCGGAAGAAACCTCCCACACTGTTGACGCTGATCTTGCCGCCAAAGCGGCCCACATTGGCGGAGTCGTACGGGTTGGTCACATATGTGGGTGGCGTCGGATAGGGAACGACGGCGCCGTTCGGATCGGTGATGTCGGGTAAGCCATCGCCGTTGATGTCCGGTGGGAAGGGCGTCTTCTTGCGGCCGAAGATCAGGTACGCGCCTCCACTCAAGAAGCGATATCGCGGGCCAGCAAGCCGACCGACCAGCATGAAGTCGCCGACGCCATCACCATCGATATCTGCACACTCCAGGGCGGTGGAACCCAGGCTCTCATAACGGCTGAAGC
>DATKKX010000531.1:0-9984 GCA_035542775.1 Phycisphaerae bacterium
TGACACGGTGCTTGGAGATGTCCTGGAGAAGACCCGCACGGTGACTGACAGGGCCGCCTGACCGGAGCCGACGCGAGATCGCCGTCTGAGTCGCTGCGACCGGCATCGGGGCGAGCCGGCGGGCCGCGCGGTGCCTGCA
Source organism: Phycisphaerae bacterium (assembly GCA_035542775.1). Classification (GTDB taxonomy): domain Bacteria; phylum Planctomycetota; class Phycisphaerae; order UBA1845; family UTPLA1; genus DATKKX01. The sequence continues at coordinate 140 of DATKKX010000531.1, forward strand.
AACGTCGATCTTCCGCGGCCGTGGGGCTGCCGGAGACGCTCAGCCTGCCCGGTCCGGCGATCCCGCCGCTGCAACGGCGGCACAGGCAGTCCGCCAAATGAGGCGGTTGACCGGTCGATCCGTTGCGGTCAATATGCAGCCTCTGGACGTTGCCCGGGCCAAGGGCCGGGAACTGATCGAAGCGAACGTATAAGTGATGAAGCTGCTTTATTGTTCAGACTTGCACGGGAGCGAAGGGCATTACGCCCGCTTGAGTACCGCAGCCCAAGCGTACGCTCCCGATTTCGTTATCCTGGGAGGGGATATGCTGCCCGACGACTCGGCGTTGGAGCCGGAGGCGCTCGGGAAAGGGCAGCCGGAGTTCGTTCGCAGAGAATTCCGCAAGGCGGTAATGAACGTCCGAGACGCCTGCCATCCTCGCGCCATTCTCGTGATTTTCGGCAATCACGATTGGGGGAGCAGCGTGGTGGCGATGAAGGAGCTGGCCGACGAGAACCTGGTCGTAATCCTGGACCACCGGACTCCGTTCGAGGGCGGTGGGCTGAGGTTCCTGGGCTATTCGTGCACTCCGCCGACGCCGTGGTTCGTCAAAGATTTTGAACGGCTCGACCTGCCGGGCGACGTAGCGCCGTTGCTCGGTGGAGCCCGATGGGACCCGCGGTTTTCGAAGGCCATGGCGCATGCCTCGCCGTTGATCTACAAGGAGGTCCCGACGATTGCCGATGAGCTGGCGGAGCTGCGGGCGCCGCCGCAGCCGTGGGTCCTGGTCGCGCATGCACCACCCTTCGGCACGAATCTCGACCGATCCTACAAGGGCGACTCATGGGGCAGCCGGGCGGTGCGGGCTGCGATTGAGAAGCACCAGCCGCTTCTGTCGCTTCATGGTCACGTTCATGAATCGCCCGTCGTCTCCGGTTCCTATATGCAGCGGCTCGGCAAGACCGTGGCCATCAACCCAGGGCAGGCCCGTGACAGCCTCAGGTACGTGCTGATCGAGATCAGGGAGGCTGACGGCGAAATCGGGGACATTGTGCACGGGCAGCAGGTGTGAATCTCATACTTGTCGGGTATCGGGGTTGTGGAAAGAGCACGGTGGGGGCGATCCTCGCCGAGCGCATGGGGCGGCGATTCGTTGATTTGGACCGGCTGATCGTCGAACAGGCCGGAGTGTCGGTTCGCGACATCTTCGCCAGGGAAGGCGAGGCCGGCTTTCGCCGTCGCGAACATGACGCATGCCAGGGACTGCGCAGGACGAAGAAGAGCGTGATTGCGGTGGGGGGCGGCGCGTTGATCGATCCCGAGAATCGGACCTTGGTCCGGCGGCTCGGCAAAGTGGTGTGGCTTCGAGCCCCGGCGATCGTGTTGTGGTCGCGGATCAAGAATGATCCCGAAACCATCAACAGCAGGCCAGACTTGACGCCTGTAGGCGGATTGGCCGAGATCGAAGCGAAGCTGGCTGAGCGGGAGCCGGGTTATCGCATGGCCGCCCATCACACGATCGACACGATTTCGACGCCGCCGCAGGCGGTTGCTGATGCCATTGAGTTGTGGTTTTCGGCCGACGACGCCGGCAGTGATTGATCCCACCATCGGCACGTGGAATCCTGTTCATTCCGTGCGGCCGGCCGGATCGCAGGTCCCTCCTCCCGGTGATGGGGGTCCTGATCTGCAAAGGTTGTGTCTTGGATTTCACCCGATTCTCGCTTGTCCTGGTCGCCTTCTTAGGGGCCATTATCGGCAGCTTCCTGAACGTGGTCATCTACCGTCTGCCGCGCGGACTTTCGGTGACCAATCCTCGGTGGTCGTTCTGTCCGCATTGCCATCATCGAATCCGCTGGTATGACAACGTCCCTATTCTGGGGTGGTTGCTTCTGCGAGGTCGCTGCCGCGACTGCCATTCGCTCATTCCGGCGATTTACCCCCTGATCGAATGCTTGTCGTTGTTGCTGTTCATTACCGTCTGGGATGCGATGTTCGGGGCCCAAATGGTGCCGGGCGTGAAGTTCCTTGCGGCTGATTGGCCATCGGCCGCGGCTTATCTGATCCTGTTCGGCGGCTTGCTCGCGGGCGCCGCCATGGACATCGAATCGTACATCATCGACATACGCATCTGCCTGCTCATCATGGCGGCAGGCGTGGTGGCGCAGGGATTGCGTTGGGGCCTGCCGGTACAGGCCGGGGCGGCCCGGGTGGAGGAGTTGCCGGCCGTACTGCCGCCGGCCCTGTCGTTGCTCGGGGTGGCGATGGGCGGCGCATGGCTGGTCACGATCCTGATCGCAGGGTGGCTGAATCCTCGCCGCGGTACCGCGGGGAACGACCGAACCCCAGAAGTTGCGGAAAAGCAGGAAAGGCCTGATTTGCCGCAGACCCCGTCGCCTGGCGAGTCATCGCCGAGATCCGACGGCCGGTTCCGGCCGTTTCCGATCATCGCCTTGAGCGCACTGACGGTGGCGATCCTTATCTGGCAGCTTGCTGCGTCTGACAGCGGCGTGGTCGGCAGGATTCCGCCGGGGGGGCAACGGGGGTTTGCGGCGTGTTTTGTCTTCATGCTGGTGCTGGTACTCGCATCGATGGTGCCGCGTCAGGCTGACACCCAGATCGTCGAGGAGATTGAAGCGGAACGAGCCGGCGCGCGGGCGGTGGCCGTTCATGAGTTGGTCTGGTTCATTCCCTCGATCCTGATCGGGGTCGGGCTGTTACTGTTTCTCCGCCGGACCGGCCACCTGGACAGTGATTGGCGGGGCGTGCTCCAGGCTCTGTTCGGCGATCACCGATGGGCGTCGTTCCTCGCGGGCGGTTTTCAGGCTCTGGCGGCGGGGTTGCTGGCCGCGGGGATCGGCTGGTGCGTCCGTATCCTGGGGACTCTGACCTTTGGCAAGGAGGCGTTTGGCACCGGCGATATCTACATCATGGCGGCCATCGCAGCAGTTGCAGGTCTGCCGCTTCTTATCCTGGCGTTCTTCTTGGGCGCTTTGTTGGCGCTGGTGGGCGTTCTGGCGACCCTTTTTCACAAGACCAGTCGGGCGATCCCGTTCGGACCATGGCTGGCGATCGGCTCGCTGGTCGCCTTGTGGCTTCAGCCGGTCCTGGTCGAGTTCTTCGAGCCCGCAGCCACGATGCTCTGGGCGGTACTCAGCGGTCGGTCCGGCGGGTGGTCTTTCGGCGGATGAAGGCCGACTGGTCGATTCGACAATCCATTGTCTCGAAGAAGGTTATGTCGCGATCCATGCCCAAATCACGGCCTGTGCGGGTCGCATCGAGAGTCGTCCTCGCCAGTACTGTTGCGGCAGTCCGTGGCTGGCGGCGCATGGCCTCGTGAATCCGACGGAGGCCAGTCGGGAGGACCGAACATTGGGGCCATGCAAGCATCGCCCTGGGAGGCTTGCCGCAGAGGGGCCCTGCAAGTCCATCCGGCCGAAAACGGGCGGCGGCAGGTCGGAGGGGCGTGGCTTGTGTGACGAGTCCGCGTTCGGATTGCACGGGCAGTGACGAGGGGCATCGGCAATTACATTGACTCGCCGCCCGTCCAGGATTTATTATTCTGCCCCTTAGAAGCCCCTGGAATGGGCGCGCAATCCGGATTCCACCGGTCATTGCGATCAACTTTAACGGAGGAATCGATCATGACATGGAAGACCCTCAGCCTTTTTGCTCGCCTGTCTGTAGTTGTGCTGGGCATCATGGTGATGACCAGTGGGTGCGGCCCGGACGCGAAGGACAAGAAAATCAACGAACTGAACGCGGAAAACGACCAGCTGAAGAATGACCTCGCGGACAAGGACCGGTTGTTGAATGACGCCATGGTTCGAGCCGATGATGCCCGCAAGACCATCGACGAGCTCAACCAGGAAATGGCCAAGCTTCGCGCCGCGGGAGCCGGGGGCAAGGAAGGCGCATGGACGACGTTCAAGAACTTCGACATGATCGAAGTGCCCGGTTCGGTTCTGTTCGAGTCTGGCAAGGCAGATCTGACGTCGAACGGTCGTAAGACGCTGGGGAACCTGGCCAGCGACATCAAGTCACGCTATGCGGATCGGGACATCTACGTCATCGGTTACACCGATGCGGAGCCGATTGCGAAGAGCAAGTGGAAGGACAACTGGGAACTCGGCGCGCATCGGGCGTTAACAGTCGTTCGCGCGCTTCACGAGTCAGGAGTGTCCTACGATCAGCTTGTGCAGGCGAACTGCGGCGAATTCAGACCGAAGAAGGTCACCAAGTCCAAGAACGTCGCCGAGAACCGCCGCGTCGAGTTTTATGCCGTGCGTCGCAACGTCGCCGGCATAGAGAAGGCCGAGAAGGTCTCCCGGGGCACTGAGGCCGCGGATTGACGGGCCTTAGGCAGAATATGGCATGTTGAGCACAGCGCGGGCCCGCGGACGACTGAGCGGCGGGCAGGCGCCGCGCTGTATCGTCAGGCCGCGGCTCGGGGACACGTGGCACGGAGGCTGGGCACTGTCATGATCGCGATCCTGGAATGCGAGACCGGCGATTCAAGTCGCCTGCAAAAGGTCTTCGCTTCGTTCGGAGCTGACGCTAAGGTTGTCGGTTTTACCGAAGGCCTCGACCGCGCCTCCAAGATCGTCATCCCCTCGGGGACCTCATTTCGTCAGACTGTTCGCTCCGTCAGAGATCGCGGATTGGTGGGGCCGCTCCTTCGAGCGGTCGAAGACGGGCGCGCCGTCCTGGCTGTATCGCTCGGTATGCATCTGCTCATGGACGTGAGCTATGAGGAAGGCCAGCACACCGGGCTGGGGGCCATTCACGGTAAAGTCGCCCGATTCGACTTCGGTGACCATCCGGCGGCGCGGCATTTTGTATTGCCGCATCAGGGATGGAATCAAGTTGTGTGGTCAAACGGCTGCCCGCTGCTGACGGGGCTGCACTCCGGCGAGTACTTCTATTTTGATCATTCCTATCATGCCGAACCGCTCGACGAACGAACGATCGCTGCGCGGTCCAACCACGGCATCGATTTCGCCGCCGTCCTCTGGCAGGGACGGGTTTTCGCCACGCAGTTTCTGCCCGAGCGGTCCGGAGAGGCAGGACTGAAGTTGCTGGCTAATTTTCTCGCGATGTGAGCCCGGCGATGTTGAACCTGCGCGAGGCAGAGGGCCACTCGCGGCCTAATGCCTGCCGCATGGGACATCGGAGCCGGGACGGAGCGGCCGTGGCGAGCTCCCAGCCACCGCCACGGCCTCTCCACGGACGCTGCTGCGAGGCATCATCCTTCCGCACAGCCCGGCGTCCGTCGTCGCGACCGGCCCTCTCCCTTCCGGAAAGCATCAAACCAAACCAGCCGCGGTCGCACCCTCAGCAACCTCGTGCCCGTTTGCCCCTCTGGATGCCGGTCACTATGACGACTCTACCCGTGCCTCTTTCCCCTCCGTTGCGGCCCCTTGCGATCCAAGTCCTCTCCCCGGCGCAGCGACCCTCCCCACGGGCTTGCGCAGCTTATCACCGCAACGCTTCTGTCCCTCAATGCGATGCTGTAGCTCCACTGCCCGGTCCGCGAAACACGGTTTGCCGATCAGCGGGCCAAGGAACAATTGAGGTGCGAGGTCTCACGTTCCTCGACTTGTTCAGCGGCGCTCGGTCATGGAACCAATTCGATCCAGCCTCTGTCGCCGCTTCAGAACCTTTGGTCAACTGCTGTCTCAGAGTCGCCGCTTTAGAATTCACTGGCACCCGAGATGGGGTGATGCCCGGCGACTCGCGGCCGGATCAGCCTCCACATTCATTCTTTCCCGTCAATCGACAAAGGCAAGCGGTTCTCCGGTTTTTTCCGCGCGCCGCGGGCCCGTCGCCTCGGTGTCTTGAGCAGGGTACATTTGCCGGGTGTGCGGGACCGGCGTGCCGCGGTCGGCGACGAGGAAGGGGTCTCTCCCACGGGCGAAGCCGGCCGAATCGCGCAAGCCATACGGCAAGCACCGGCGTCCAGGGAAGATATGGCACGATGCCTGAACCGACGGTACAGTTGGCCGGCGCGTCAATGGGAGTCAGGAAGAACGGCGGTCATGGTGGCGCGAGGTTAGAGAAAAAGCGGGATGGACCGCGGTTGCGGGTGACAAGCTCCGGTTATTCGGGAATTGCGCGGCGCAAGGGCCCGATGGCGCGGGTGTTTGCCAGGCAAGCTAAATCAACATGTTGTCAGACACTGACAGCCAAGCCGGACTGTCCTTGCCGTCGGACCACGGGACCGTAGCCGGCCGCGAAAAGCGATGGGTGGCGATGACCTCCGTGGTCGCCGCCATCCTGCTGACCGGCGTGAAACTGTTCGTCGGGCTGATGACCGGCAGCCTTGGCGTGCTCGCCGAGGCGGCGCACTCGGCGCTGGACTTGGTGGCGGCGGTCATTACCTACTTCGCGGTTCGCTTCTCCGACCGACCTGCGGATGCGGAGCATCTCTACGGCCACGGGAAGGTCGAGAATCTGTCGGCGCTCGCGGAGACGCTGCTGCTGTTGGTCACCTGCGGCTGGATCATCTACGAGGCCGTCGAGCGGCTGTTCTTCAGATATGTGCCGATCGACGCGTCGCATTGGGCATTCATCGTCATCGTGCTCTCGATCGTGGTCGACATTTCGCGGTCACGGGCCCTCCGGCGCGTGGGCAGGAAGTACAAGAGCCAGGCCCTGGAGGCCGATGCCCTCCATTTCAGCACGGACGTATGGAGTTCGGGGGTGGTTTTGCTGGGGCTTCTTCTGGTCAGGGTGGGCGACAGGCTGGGCGGCGACACGCAGCTCATCCTCGAGAAGGCCGACGCGGTTGCCGCTCTGTTCGTGGCTTTGATCGTGGTATGGGTGAGCTTCACGCTGGGGCGGCGGACTGTTGACGCCCTGCTTGACCGGGCTCCGGCGGGGGTGTCCGCTGCGGTGGAGAAGGCGGTTAAGATGGTGGACGGCGTGCTCGAATGTCGGCAACTCCGGCTGCGGGAGTCGGGCAATCGGGCATTTGTGGATCTGGTCATCGGCGTGCGGCGGGGGCTTTCTCTGGAGAGCAGCCATGCCATCGGCGCGGCGGTGGAAGCGCAGATCAAGGCGCTGTTGCCCAAGGCCGACGTGGTGGTCCATATCGATCCCGTGTGCGGCGAGGGCGAGACACTGACGGAACGGATTCGGGCGATTGCGGCCAACCAAGGTCAGACTGTTCACAACATCGTCATCACCGAGCAGAACGGCCGGATCGAGGTCGAGCTCCACATCGAGACGGACGGAACCCGGGATCTACGCCGGGCTCACGACGAGGCCCACCAATTGGAGGCTTCGGTGAGTGCGGAATTGCCGAGCATCGCCAAAATCACGACGCATATCGAGCCGGCCCATGCCCGGCAGGAGCCGATGCGAGATGTGACCGAGGCATCAGCCGGCCTGATTCGAAAGGTGCGCAACATGGCCAGGGAGACCCGCGGAATCGTGGAATGCCACGATGTGACGGTCCGCAAGTCCGGCCGCGATCTCTTCCTGACCATGCACTGCACGTTCGCCGCGGGGCAATCCATCCAGGACGTACACGCGGCTTCGAGCGCCTTGGAGGAACGCGTGCGGAGGGAGATTCCGAACGTCGCCCGGGTGACGACGCATCCCGAGCCTCTGGGGGCGGATTGAGGGCCAATGCGCCGAGTTGGTTGGGGTTGGCGCGATTTTCGATCCTGCCTCTCAGCCCTCTGCGCCAAAGCGGTTGAACCATGCCCGGGCCTCGAAGGGCTTTTTTTCCTTCTGCGGCCAGGATTCGGCAGGCACGCCGAGGGGCAAAAGAATGCGGACGGTTTTTTCCCTCGGCAGATTCAGGAGGCGACCGATGGTATCGGCCCTGTTCTCCAGGCGAAGCCAGCCGTCGATCCACACGGTGGCGTAACCGAGGGCGGCAACCGCCAGGAACATGTTCTCCACGGCTGCGGCGCAGTCCTCGACCTGAAAGCTGATGCCCTCGTAAACCGCCTCGGGCTCCTTATCCACAATGCAGAGGATGAAGGCCTTGGCCTGCTGCACGGCCACATTGGTGGCGTGCATGCCGGCGATCTTCCGTACGAGGTCGGGATCGTCCACGATCACGAAAGTTGTGGTCTGGGCGTTCCTGCCCGAAGGAGCCTGCAGGCCGGCCTGCACGATCCGGCGCAAGTCCTCGCGAGGCACCGCCTGATCCCGATACGGTCCACGATAGCTGTGTCGCTTGGCGATTGCTTGAAAGAAGTCCATGGGCATGCTCCATATTGCTCCGGCTGCCGGCTGATCATCAGATGGCGGGCGCGAGGGGTATAGTATAAGCGAGACTGCCGCGGAGGCCCGCTTGTTCCCAAGGGGGGTAATGATCGGACAGGTTTGCTCATTCCGGTCGCCGGCCCGGCCCAGCGCGGTGGGGTGGATCGCCAAAGCAGTTGCCACGGGCGGTCTGCATGAAGTCGTCTGGCGCGGCGAAGCCGCGACCCCAGCAGCAACCGTCATGCGGCGATGTTGGACGGGGAAAAACCCGGCAGCGGACACAGGAATCGAATCTTCACAGTGCGGGCGGGCAGACCAAGCGAGAAGGCACGTCCCCGTTGCGGATGGTCGAAAGCCCGGAGGCGGCATGGTGCTTTCAGCATGAGTCACCGGACTATTCCGCGCTGGTTCTATTGCCCCGATACCGACTGATCCCAATCGCTCAGGGGGAAAACGGTCGTTGCCGGGCGGTCGGGAGTCTGTCTCTTTCCCGGGCGCGACCTGGGGAGCGCTGAGAATCTGGGGCAAAACTCAAAAAAGGATGCAGGCGCAACGCGGGCGGGCGCGGTACAATGGCCGATAATGGCTCGGTCAGGTGAGCCGACCATACCTGTCTCAAGGACGTTCATTTTACAGGAGGGCGTATCATGAAGCACTGGTACCAGTTTCTGCTGGCTGGCATGCTGTTGTGCATCCCTGCCGGCGCGTACGCGTTTGCCCCCGGCGACCTGAACTGTGACGGAGTGGTGAACGATTCTGACATCGGTCCATTTGTTTTGGCGTTGACGGACCCGGTGGCTTATGGCGAGGCGTTCCCGTCGTGTGACGTGATGCTGGCGGACACGCGGGGAGACGGCCAGGTCAACGGGTTGGACATCGATTCGTTTGTGCAGATCCTGCTGGGAGGCGGGGGGGGGCCGGTCATCCCGGTGCAACTGGCCGGCAACTCACTCACGGCGTACCCGTATTTCGAGTACGTGAAGGCGTTCAATCGCAACGCGACAATCCAGTTGGCATTGGACCCGACGCGTTATCCGGGGATCGTCGGCCAGACGGCGGACGTTTACGTGGTGGAGCACAAGAGTCCCGGGCTGTGGCAGATCGATCCCTCGCTGGTTGACGTGACGGCCGGTGGAGCAAAAACGGTCACCTTCCTGGGCAGCACAATCCAGGGCAACACGTTTACGATCACCGGTCCGAATGAGTTGAGCGCACTGGTGTATGATCCGGAGACCGGGGACTTCACCGGTCTGGGTCATGCGTACGACATGGTGGTGGATTTCAACCGCAACGGGCAGTTGGACGGCGGCGACTACATCGACGGGTTCGGCCCGGAAGCGGGGCTGTATGTTATTCACGACACTTCCCAGCTCGGTCCGCTGGCGGTGACGGACGTTACGCCCTACAGCGTGGGGACCATTCACGGCATTCCGGCCGGCGACACCATGGAGGTTCTGTACTATCCCACCAACATTCAATCGATGACTCCGCGGCCGCTTATCGTGATCGGTCATGGCAATGGTCATCAGTACACTTGGTACGACCACATCGGGCACCACATGGCCTCCTACGGCTACATCGTGATGTCCCACCAGAACTGCGGCGGGCCTCCAGATTGCACGCTGGGGCACACCGACGCCATCCTG
>DATKKX010000532.1:0-4634 GCA_035542775.1 Phycisphaerae bacterium
TGCTCATCGCCATTGTCGTGTCGGTTTATCTGCCGACGTGGAAGCCTCGCCGCAGCCCCGATCCCTTGACCGTTGAACCAGCAACAAATCGGGCATAGTCGCCGACAATTCCCCCACTAAATGATCTCGCAGCAGCAGCGCAGCCTGCCATTTGCCGCCACGCATTTGGCCCCGGCAGCGCAACTTACAAAAAATCCCGACTTGCGGTCGTCAGGCCTTGACTTTCACCCAGAAAGTTGTACACTCCATTAAGAGTGTATCTGGAGTGCATTAGGAGTGTATCGTGGCGAAGAAAAAACAGCGCGGCGGCAGGGCTGTGACACTCAAAATCCCGGCGGAGCTGTATGAGAATCTATCTCAACTCATTGCCAACACTGGGTTTAGAAGCGTCACCGAGTTTGCAACCCACGTCCTGCGGGATGTGGCAGCCGGCGGCAACCTCGACAAGGGCAGCTCAGCCCTGACCGACCGTGAGGTGGAGGCGGTTCGGCAGCGTCTTCGCGCCCTGGGTTACATCGAATAGGGCCGGGGCGACCACGGCGAAAGAACCGCGCGTCGCGCGGGCGGGGGTCCCGCATCACAAGGCCTGGCGAGTTGAATAGAAAGCGTTCTCCGCAGACGAGATATCCGCTGAAACTCACGCCCGGCCGTCATGGCGACGGGGCCGTCAACACAGGGGACTTTTCCAGTGCTTATCGAACAACTGACCATCATCGGCGGCTACGGCAAGAACGACGAAAGAGAGCCCGTTGACGAGGTGACACTCGAGATGGGGGACGTGGTCAGCATCGTCGGGCCGACCGGCTCAGGGAAGACCACGCTGATCAGCGACCTGGAGGTCTTCGCCAACGACAACACGCCGTCTCGCAGACGCCTGCTCATCAACGGGGCCCCGCCGCCGCCGGAGCTCAAGGACGATCCATCCCGGAACCCCATCGCCAGGATCACCCAGCACACCAACTTCCTCTCCGATCTTCCGGTGGAGCGGTTTCTGACCACCCACGCGAGGATTCGCCAGAGCGGCAGGATCGAGTCGATTGTGGAGGAGACGCTCGAATTCGCCAACCAGCTTACCGGCGAGGCGATCGAGCTGGACAGCGCCATGACCGAGCTTTCAGGCGGGCAGACGCGGGCGATGCTGATCGCCGACGCGGTCATCATCGGCAACTCCCCGATCATCCTCCTCGACGAGATCGAGAACGCCGGCATCCACCGCACCAAGGCCCTCGATCTCCTCAAGCACTACAAGAAGATCTTTATCTTCGTCACGCACGATCCCCGAATCGCGCTGCTGTCCGTCTTCCGGATCGTCATGAAGAACGGGGCCATGCAGAAGGTGATCGTAACCGAATCGGAGGAGCTGCAGGTCGCGGAGGAGATCAAGAAGCTCGACGACCTGTTGACGGATTTCCGCAACAACATCCGCGCCGGCGACCAACTCAGCGTGCAGTTGCTCGAAGATCGGCTGCGGGCATTGGGATACATCGTCTGAGGCGCGCCGCACGGACAAGCGATTTGCCCCGCCGTGCGGCGGGGCAAATCGCTTGTCCGTGCCACCCTCAAACAAAGCCTACGCGGGAGGTAAATCGTGAAAGCCGTAATCTGTGCCGGACCGCCGACGAGCGGAAAGACCACCGTGCTGAAGCAGGCCACCCGGCGGTTGATCGACAAAGGATACCGCCTGGCCTACCTGAAGATCGATGTGCTCTACGCCGACGAGGATGAGCTGTTCCAGAGGGAATTCGGGATCCCCTCGCGCAAGGTCTATTCCGGCGACCTGTGCCCCGACCATTGCAGCGTGATGGTGCTCGGCGAGGCTATCGAATGGGCCACTGAGCAAGGCGCCGATTATCTGCTGGTGGAAACGGCGGGGCTTTGCCTCCGCTGCTCGCCGTACATCGAAAACTCCCTGGGGATCGTGGTGCTGGAAGCCACCAGCGGGATGAACCTGCCGCGCAAGATCGGCCCCATGTTGTCGTTGGCCGACATCGCCGTGGTCACCAAGATCGACCTCGTCTCTCAGGCCGAGCGGGAAGTCTTCCGGGCCAACATCAACGAGGCCGCCGGCAGCGTCGTGGTCATCGAGAGCGACGCACTGCACGGCATCAACATCGACCACGTCGTCGCCCGAATCGAAGCCAGCCGGGATGTGCAGGAACCGCTGCTGCTCCGCGGCAACCCCCCGGTTGGCACCTGCACCATCTGCGTGGGCAAGAAGGAAGTGGGCTGGAAGCGACATTTTGGCGTCGTCCGCCCCCTGAACAGCGATATCTTCTACCGCGGCGAGTGAACATGGCCATGAACGTCTATCTCGACAACAGCGCCAGCACGCGGCTGCTCCCTTCCGTCCTCGATGCAATGCTGCCGTATTTCCACGAGCACTACGGCAACGCATCAAGCCTGCACAGCGCCGGCCGCGAGGCCCGCGAAGCCATCGACCGGGCCCGGGCCACAATCGCTGCCGCCTTAGGGGCGGCGCCGCAGGAAATCGTCTTCACCTCCGGCGGAACCGAATCCAACAACATGGCGATCAAGGGAGTGGCTTTCGCCAACAAGGACCGCGGCCGGCACATCATCGTGTCCGCCATCGAGCATGACTGCGTGCTGAATTCCTGCCGCTGGCTGACCGGGCAGGGATTCCGGGTTTCACTGCTGCCGGTGGATGAGTCCGGCCTGGTCGACGTCTGGCAACTTGCCGAGGCCATCCAGCACGACACCATCCTCGTATCCGTCATGCACGCCAACAACGAGATCGGCACCATCGAACCGATCGAGGAGATCGGAGAGCTATGCCGCCGGCGAGGGGTTTATTTCCACAGCGACGCCTGCCAGTCCTTCACGCGACTGCCGATCGATGTGAGCCGGCAGGCGGTGGACCTGCTCACCATCAACGCCCACAAGATCCATGGTCCCAAGGGCGTGGGGGCTCTATATATCCGCGAGGGCACGCGCATCACAGCCTGGCAGCACGGCGGCGGCCACGAGGGGGGCATGCGATCCTCAACCGAAAACGTACCGGGCATCGTTGGTTTCGCCGCGGCAGCGAAACTATGCTCTGACGAGGCGGATTCTCAGATGCCGCGGCTGGCCGCGCTCCGCGACAGGATCATCGAGCGCGTGCTGGGCAGCGTCGGAGGTGCCTACTTGAACGGCCATCGGACACGCAGGCTGCCGACCAATGTGAACCTCGGCTTTCATGGATTGGAGGGTGACGCCATCCGCCTGCTCCTGGAGCTGGATGCGGCAGGAATCGCGGTGTCGACCGGTTCGGCCTGTTCCGCGAATGAATCGGAGAACAAGCCGTCGCACGTGCTGCGGGCGATCGGCCGCAATGCGGTGGAGGCCCGCGGGGCCGTGCGGGTTTCCCTGGGGCTCGACAACACCGAGGAGGAAGTCGAATACTTCCTGGAGACCCTGACCAGAACAGTTGAAGATTTGAGATCCATCTCGTCAGCGAGATTGGGAGGGCATTAGGATGTCGGAGACGAAGGACCGGATTCAGCAACTCGTGGAGGCCTTGCCAGGCCTGGACTGCGGAATCTGCGGCTATCGCACCTGCCAGGAATTCGCCAAGCTCGTGGCGGACAAGCCGGAGGAATTGAAACGCTGCACGAACGTGAGCGAAGCGAAGGTGAATGCCTCACCGGGACCGGGCGGTCCTGTTCAGCACGGTGCCGGCGCGTGCGGGCCCTCGCCAAGCGCCGGCGTGGATGTGTTCGGCAGGTCGTCTCACGCCGATGGCCCGCTCGTGACGGCAGCAGGGTGCCGGGAGTGTGATCTCGCGGAGATGACCGAACTCACCAACTGGCAGGATTCGCTGGGGCGCGATTACGATTTCATCCTCGACACCTTCCCGAATGAGCCCGGCCCGCGCGAGACCATCCTGCCGCACAATCCGCAGTTGACCAAGGAGATGGAGATTACCAAGGGTGACATCATGATCGGCCGGCCGCTGGGCATGTCATGCGGCTGCCCGATCACGCATTGCGGCGTGGTGATGGATGTCGATCCCCGAAACGGCGTGATCGTGTGGTGCGTGACCGGCCCGCTGAACCCGCGATCCAAGCCGCACAAGGACATCGGCTACTATTCCGCCGAGGCCTACGAAGGCCTGGTGAAGGACACCCGCAGCGAGCTGAAGATCGGCATGCGCTACTGGTTTCTCCCGCGACGCTGCATGTTGCAATGGCGACACAGCGGCCTGGTCAATTTCATAAGCCGGACTAACAATGGCACCCAGGTTCGGATCGAAGGTCTGTTGATCGGCTGAAACGGCCGAAGGGCACAGCGATGGGAATCGGCAAGTCGGTGGTTCTGGCATGCTTGACTTGCCTGTTGTCCGCGCCCGGAGCTCGAGCCGGGCGCGATGCCGTCCTGCTCAACGTCTCCTACGATCCCACCCGCGAGCTTTACCAGGAATTCAACGCGGCTTTTGTGGAGCATTGGAAGGCCAAGACCGGCCAGACGGTCACGATTCGCCAGTCGCACGGCGGATCGGGCAAGCAGGCCCGGGCGGTGATCGACGGCCTCGAAGCCGATGTGGTCACGCTCGCGCTGGCCTATGACATCGACGAGATCGGCCGGCGCGGCGGGCTGCTGGCGCCGGACTGGCAGAAGCGGCTGCCCAACAACAG
>DATKKX010000533.1:0-5925 GCA_035542775.1 Phycisphaerae bacterium
GGCGTTTCATCAGGACGAATCCGGGTGTCCTTCGGCTGAAAGGTGGTGAAGTAGTCATTGACGCAGCTTCCGAAGAAATGGGTATCTGCTTCAAGGGCTTTCGCACCAGCTATGGGGAGACAGTGGGGGACCTTCCGCAGATCCGGCACTCGCCGGATATGGCGGCACTCAGAAAGTACTTGATGGCGATGACGATCGCAGACCCCCGACCGACCGAAGAGCCCTGGGTGGCCCCTGCGGAGGGATGGTACAAGTAGTCCGAGCGACGTCGATTCGGAGCGGTACCCCCTGGAATGCGGCTCGGCGGGAGCCTCGCCCTCCCGGCCTGCGTCACGCCGGCCACTCGCCGCTGAAGACGTCGGTCGCCGGGCCGGTCATGAAAACCGAGCCGCCGCCTTCGCTCGAACCGCCGGCGCTCTCTTCCCATTCCACTTCCAGATCGCCGCCGGCCAGGTGGATTGTTGTTTTTCCATCCAGGCGGCCCTCAAGCACGCCAGCGACGTGGACCGCGCAGGCTCCTGTCCCGCAGGCCAGCGTTATGCCGGTGCCACGCTCCCAGGTCCTCATCGTGACTTCGGTTCGCGATTGCACGCAGGCGACCTGGAGATTGACGCGATTGGGAAACAGCGGGTGTCGCTCCACCAACGGCCCGAGCTTTCGCACGTCGACGGCATCCAAAGACCGGACGAACAATACGGCGTGCGGGTTGCCCATCGAAACGCAACTCATCGAATATCGCTCTTGCCCTACCAGCAGCGGCGTGCGGACGCAGCGCTCGCCCGGCAGTGCGACGGGGATTTTCCGCGGTTCCAGGATCGGCGCCCCCATGTCCACGCGAGCACTCTTCATCACGCCGTCCTGCATGGTCGCCCGCATGGTGAGGATGCCGCGATCGGTCTGGATTCTGATGTCTCGTTGCTCGGCCGCGGTGCCACCCCCGCCGTTCGCCACGACTCGTCGGCCCGTCACGATGCGGCGGTCCAGCGCGTACTTGGCCACGCAGCGGACGCCGTTGCCGCACATCTCCGCGCGGGTGCCGTCGGCGTTGTACATGACCATGCGGACGTCGGCTTCGACGCCGCTCTCGACCGGGCAGATCAGGATGATCCCGTCTGAGCCGACGCCGAAGTGGCGATCGCTCATCGCCCGGGCAAGGCTGCCGATGTCGATGCCGTCCAGTTGTTCATGGAAACGGTTGATGTAGATGTAGTCGTTGCCGAGGGCCTGCATCTTGGTGAATTTGATCATGGCCTCACCGAGACTGTGGCGAATGGATCCGAACGGGCTTCACCGACTGTTATTATCCCGCAAACGCAGGCCGAAGTCGATCATTTCATAGATGAATGTGCCGTCGACCTTCAGAAAACCACTGGCCTTCAGCAATGGCTCGGGCCCGTCCTGCCGCTGCGTAATGACTGCATCGACCTCGACGCGCCGGCTGGTCGGCAGGATCTGGCCGCGATAAAGCCAGGAGTGCTCGACGCCGACAGCGATGGGCTCGAAGCGGGGGGGCTGCCGCAGCTTGTTCCCCCAACGATCCAGGGCGAAGACCTCGAGCAACTGGAGAAACGACTCCAGGCCCAGCGAGCCCGGCCAGACGGGGTCCTGGTAGAAATGGGCTTTGAAGAACCATGCCTTGGGATCGACCTCAACTGCGCCGCGTATGAAGCCCAGACCATGCGGGCCGCCGTCGGGGAGCAGGGCTTCGACGGTGTCGACCATTCGCAGGGCGCGGGCGGGAAGGGCGAGCGGCGAGGCGGGGGTGGTGGTCGCGTCGTCAGGCGTGAGCGGGGGCAGGTCATCCAGGGCGAAGCACCGGGCATTGTGCAAATCCGCGGCGCTCGGGGACCAGGCGCGGTCCTTGGCATCGCGGATGCCGACCTGCTGAGCGAGTGAGGCCTCGGTGAAGAATCCGAACGTCGTCGTGCCGGAATAGACCAAGCGGTCGGCTCGGTGAAGCTGCATCTCGAACTTTTCAATGATCGTGTCGCCCGACCGCGACGCGCCGGTCAGGCGGATTCGACCGGTCAGCGTGCCGGCATCCGGAAACACCTCTTGGTGCAGCTTCGCCGTGCCGCCGAGGTTGCGGAAGAAGAGGTCGCTCTTGCTGTGCAGGGCCGAGCCCATGTACGCCGCGAGCCAGCCGCAGGATTGCAGGGCGATTTCCTGGACCGCACAGTACGGCATTGAGGCCTGCCGGTTGGCCCGGAAGTACCAGGCGTCGGGCGGAACGTCGTATTCAGTTTTGACCCAGCCGCCCGGTTCGAGCTTCCACGGAGGCGGTTCGCTCGACATGATGCGGTCGAGGAAGAGATACGGCGGGCCGGGCAAGCGGGCGATCCGGCGTCCCTCGTCGAACTCGCGATAGGGCTCGCCGTACGCCTCGGACGGCTTGCCGACGGCGAATGCGAGCAGGCGGGGCTTATCGAAGATCGGCCGCTTCGCGGTGACGGCGGCACACGTGTCTCGCCGGCGCCAGAGCGACTCAATCTTCTCGCGGTTCGTGCCGGTCAGTTGCAGGGATATGTCTTTGACCTGCACGATCGGCCGGCCGTCGGCGAACATCAAGGCGTCGGCGATGACGTACGGTTCCGGGCGATAGCCGATTTCCTTGATCTCCACCTGGTATGCCGCTTTGCGGGTCCTGGGAGTGACGGGTCCGCGGCACCGCAGCGAGCCCGCCACGCCGGGGACCGGCTCGCAATGGACTTCCGCGCGTTCGCCGATCCAACCCATCCGTAGCAGGAAGAATCGCAGCGTGTGCAGGCAGCACTCGTACATCAGGGTGCCGGGCATGACCATGTCGTCGACGAAATGGCAGGTCAGGAACCAGTCGTCGGGGTGGATGTCGGCCTCGGCGCGGATGATGCCCAGCCCGAAGCGGCCGCCGACGGGGTTGATCTCCAGGATGCGGTCAATCAGCCTCATCCGGCCGTCAGGAAGCCGCAGCGGATCGGCCAGCGGCAGCCCGGCAAATTGCGGCCCGAAACAGCCGGCCAGGTCGCCACGCCGCAGGGCGGCGAGAGCGGCATCGTCGTAGTTCCCGGCGGACATGGGTACAAGCTCGCGCCAGTCGGCAGGACGGCGGCCTGGTGACGGGCTCATGTCATCAGGCGTCGGAACAATGCCGCCGGAGTTTTCGATTTCCTCCGCGGTGAAGAAGCCGGCGCAGCCCTTTCGCATGGTCAGCATCGGCTGGCCGTCGATCTTGCCGTCGAATTCGAAGAAGAACAGGTACACGTCGCCCTGTCGGATGAAGCGGTCGATCCGAATGTCGTATCGGACGACTTCGCCGGGCTGCGGCAGGCCGCGATGCATCGTGACCGTGGCATCCAGGAGGCGATAGGAACGTCGTCCTTTGACGGCCAGGTCGATGCCGAGGTAGCTGCAGAGGAAGAGGTCCGCCTGACCGGCCTCGATGGTGATGCACGCCGGGCAGCGGCCTGCCTGCGGTGGGTCGAGGTACCAGGCTCCGGGCAAGACGTCGTGCTCGGTGACGATTCGACCGGTGCCGAGCGATCCGGTGACGCCCTCAATCGACACGATGCGGTCGACCAGCATCAGAGGCTCGCCGGGCAAGCGCACGCGGACCGGATAGGTATCGACTTCGGCAAACCGGGATCCAAAGACGTTGGCGACGGAGCCGATGGCGAATTCGAGGCACTTATCGCGTGGGAACGCCGGCGGAGGAGCAGTGAGGCCTGGCTGTCTTGCCTGAACGGCTGCGGTGGGGGAGGGCGATTGAATGATTTGGGCATGCCTGGGTGAAAGCCGCTCCAACCGATTCTCGAAACCGAGCTGCTGCCCCAAGCGTGCCTGCAGGGCCAGCGCTTGGGCCATGCCGTTGGCGGCAGTCTCGGAAAAGCGCAGGAACGCCTCGTGGGCGGCGGCGGTGACAGCGTTTGTTTCGATCATCGCGGCCACGAGACTGCCCCGGGCTGCTGACAGTGAGGCTGCATCTGGCGCGCTTTTCGTCTCGTAGTCCACGCCTGGCGGCAACGGAGGTTGCGGCGGCGGGCAGCCGATCGGCACGGAAACGACCTGTGCAGACGCGGTCTCGGGAGGCGTTTCTGCGGCCGGTAGCGGCCTGCGACCACGCAGGTTCTGCGGCGCCCCTTGAAGTACCACATGCACGCAGTTGCCGTCCAGCGTCATCGCCGTGACACTGGCGCATGGATTATCGCCGGAGGACAGCGTACCGGTCTCCTGCAGTTGGAGACATGTGCCGACCAACGACGCCATGCCCGCCGCGGCGCCGGCATGGCCAAGGGTCTCGTCGATCCTGCTCACCTGATGCGCCTGAGCGGCCACGCCGGCGTCATCGCAGGCCCGCTGTGCTGCTGTTGCGCAGGTGCCGGCTTGCGGCAGTCCGAATGAGGGGCGTCCGTCGCCCGCGCTGCCGACTCCGCAGATCAGGGCATATACACGATCGCCATCCTTTTCCGCGTCGGCGAGCCGCTTGAGCACGATGGCGGCCGCGCCCTCGCCCACAACGACTTCGCCAGGTTCGCTCTTCGCCGGGGTGGCCTCGTAACCGGTGAACATCCGCCGGAGTGCATGAGACATCAAGACGGACCGGACATCCCCGGCAAGATCGACCGCGCCGACGATGGCGGCATCCAGCTCTCCGCGTTGCAGCGATCGGACGGCAGCCTCCACGGCGCGCAGGCCGGATGCCTCCTCGCAGGACACGGTGAAACTCGGCCCGCCCAGATCGAACTCGCGGGCGATCCGGCTGGCCACGATGCTGCCCAGGCCTCCCAGGGTTCGGGTTGCATCGAGCGGCGAGCTGGCGGCCTCGCGCAGGGTCGCAAGCCATCGGTGCTCGTCATCTTCGCTCAGATCGAACCCCAGGTCCTTCGCCCACTGCCGGGAACGCCCGTTCAACCACCAGCGGAGCTGGTAGTTCGTGGCATTGAAGTCGAGGACACTGCCGATGATCGCGCCGACTCGCGGGCGGTTCCGGCGGATCGGCATGCCCGCGTCCTGAATCGCCGCGGCGACGGCTTCCAGCATCAGAAGCTGCTGCGGCAGGATTTCCAGTATCTCGTTGGGAGGCAGGCGGTACTTGCCCACGGAGATGGGGAGGTCTTGGAGATAAGCTCCCGTCGAGCCGGAGTCTCCGATGACCGAAGCGGCGAGTTTGTCGCAGCCGTGCCAGCGGTTCGGCGGCCGCGGCTGAATCGCGTTTTTTTTGCCGCGCAGGATCTCTCGCAGTTCATCCAGCGAGGACGCGCCGCCCAGTCGAGCGGCCATACCGACGACCGCAATAGCCGCATCCTGCGACGCCGTTCGCGGCAGCGCGGTGGCTTTTGGCAAGGCTGGCCTGACGCCGTTCCATTCCTCGATGAGCACATGGGCGTTGATGCCGCCGAAACCGAAGGCGTTGACAGCCGCGCGACGCGGTCTGCCCGACGCGCATTCGTGCCAGGCCTGCGCCTCGGTCTGCACGCGGAAGGGGCCTCCGTCCAACATCATCGCCGGCGAAGATCTGCGGTAGTTCGCGGAGGGCGGCAGCGTCTTCTCGTGAAGGGCCAGGAGCGTTTTGATCAGTCCGGCCGCGCCGGCCGCGGTCAGCAGGTGGCCGATCATGGATTTGACCGAGCCGATTGCACAATGACCCGGCTCCCAGCCGGTCCGCCCCCAAAGAGTCCGCAGACTTTTTATTTCGACGGGGTCGCCCAGCGGAGTGCCGGTGCCGTGGCACTCGATCAGCTCGATGTCCTGCGGCTGCCAGGCGGCGGCATCATACGCCTGGCGCATGGCCCGGACCTGGCCTTCGGAGTCCGGCGCGAGCAGGCTGCCGCCGATATCGTTGGAGAGCCCGATCGCGCGGATGAGACCGTAGATGCGGTCGCCGTCACGCAGGGCGTCGTCGAGGCACTTGAGCAGCACGACGCCGGCGCCTTCGCCGACGACCAGGCC
>DATKKX010000534.1:0-6995 GCA_035542775.1 Phycisphaerae bacterium
AGGTCACCTTGGACGCCGAAGGCCGCGTCGCCCAGGACCTTGCCTGCGTCGAGTGCGGCTACAACCTGCGGACGCTGCACCGCGAGGCCAAGTGCCCGGAGTGCGGGGCCGACATCATTCGTTCGCTGCGGATCAATTGGCTGCTCCTCAGCGATCAAAGGTGGTTGAGAATGACCGCTGGAGGGTTAAGGCAGGTCGTCCGGATGATCGGCTTCGCCCTTGCGTGGATCATCGCGATGATCGTGCTCTTTCCGATCAGCATGCTGATATGCCCCTGGGTGTACGTGCCGCCGGCGGCGGCGATCCTGTTGTCGCTGGTCGCCCTCTGCTGGTTGGCCATCAATCTGGTGGAGGGCATCTGGCGGTTCACAGCGCGCGAACCGGGCCGTCATGACGCGCGTTCCAGTCCACGCCTCCGCGGATTCATCCGGCTGATGACAGTCCTAACCGCCGCCGGCACGGAGATCACCTTGAGCCTTCTCTGGCATGGCTGGCGCGATGACACGCTGATTCTGGCCGGCTTGCTCAGTCTGTGCTGTCTTCAATGCTGCCAGGTTGCCATGCTGCTCTACCTTCGGAGATTGGCCACGTGGATGTCCACGCGCAAGGAGGCCCGAATTGCCTTGATCCTGGTGATACTCTCCCTCGGTGACATCATCCTCCTTCTCGTCGGCGTGTGGGGCGTTGCCGCCGCTCTGTTCGCACCGCTGACCGCGGCTGTGGGCGGAGGTGCGATTTTCCTCTGTCAAGCTGCCTTGCTCGCCGGAGCCTGTTTGAGCGCATTGCTGCTGCTGGCCTTTGCGATCGTCGCGAACCGGTTCTACGTCATGCTCGACGCCACCGCCCACGGCATCCCGGCCACGGACGAGCCGGGCATGGCGGCGGAGCTGGCCGCCAGAACTATGTTCATGGGTTCATCGTGATGAACGGCTCGGCTCTCTGCTGCCAGGTTCGTATAGGCCTCCAGAGCGCAGTACGATTCCGACTGGTCCATCCAACGGGAGCCATCGATGGCGGGCCATGCCGAGATACCACCACAAATCACCCTCGACGCCGAAGACCGCGTCGCCGAAGACCTCGCATGCATCCAGTGCGGGTACAACCTGCGGACGCTGCATCGCGAAGCGAAATGCCCGGAGTGTGGGCTGGCCGTGGGGCGATCTTTGCGGGGCGACTGGCTGAAGTACTCCGATCCAGCCTGGCTCAAGCAGGTCACCCGCGGGCTAAGTGTGGTTGTCGGGACGAACCTCGTGGTAATACTCTGCACGCTGATCTCGGCGATATGCGACATCGGCGGGAGGGTGAGTAGAAGTGACCTGGGCGACGTCGCGGAGTTAGCTTTTGGCTTGACATTGCTGATTGGCGTGGTTGGCAGCATGGGCGGACTATGGCTGTTTACGGCGCCAGAGCCCAACCATACTCGTCTGGCATCCGAGCAGCATTTGCGGCGAGTCGTTAGAATCCTGGCATGTGTTACCAGCGGCATGATGCTCACCGCCATGCTCTTCGATAGACGATCTCCTGCAACTCCGGTGCTTCGGCCGGCTGCTGCACTGCTCGCCCTGACGTGTTTTGCCGCCTTGCTGATCTACATCAGGAGACTGGCGTTGCGCATTCCGAGCCGCGAAGAGGCATCGCGGGCGATAGTCCTATTGATCAGCTTCCTGATCGTGAATGCAGCTGCGGTGGGACTTGTCTTCGCGCATCTCGGGGGACCACCAAGCAGTCCCCTTTCCCTCCTTGGCGGGGCAGCATGCTGCGTTGACATCGCGATATTCATTGCCTGCATTGCCCTCCTCAACAGCTTTCGCCGGTCCCTTACCTACATCCAAAACCTGCAGAAAACCGAGGCGAGAGAAGCAAGCGAGCTCACGGCAAACCAAGAGAACAAGTCTGGCGCATAGCAAAGCCCACGGACATCGCGCCCGTGGGTTTGTCATTCATTGAGACAAAGCAGAGCTTTGTTCTACCCTTATTCCATCGCCCCCAGCACCAGGGCCAGCAGCGTCATTCGCATCACCACGCCGTTGAAAGCCTCTTCCCAGTAGCGGGCGTGCCGCGTGTGGTCCACATCCGGCGGCAGCTCGTCCATTCGCGGCAGCGAGTGCAGGATGATCGAGTCCGGCTTGGCCTTCTTCTTGAGCAGCTCGCGGGTCACGCGATAGGCCGGCGGCGTCAGACCCTTGTCCTCGGTCGTCTCGACGCGGCTCTTGGTGTAGTCGGCCTGGACGACCGGCTCCATGTAGATCACGTCGGCGTCGGAGATGGCCTCCTCGGAGGTCTTGACCTCACGGAAGCGGAGGTTCAGATCCTTCAGCTCCTGCTTGAACTCCTCGGTCAGCGACATCTCCGGCGGGGAGATATAAGTGGCCTCGATGTCGAACTGCGTCATGGCGTAGCTGATCGAGTGCATGGTCCGCATCCGCATGTCGCCGATGCACATGAAGTCCAGCCCGTCCAGCCGGCCCTTCTCCTTGTAGATCGTGTACATGTCGGTGAGGACCTGCGTGGGGTGCTCGCCCCAGCCGTCGCCGCAGTTGATGACCGGCACGCTGGCCCACTTGGCGGCCTCGGCCGGCGCGCCCTGCTGATAATGCCGCATGGCGATGACATCGCCGTAGTACTCCAGCATGTGCACGGTGTCCTTGATGGACTCCTGATAGAAGTCGCCCGCTCGGGTCATTTTGGCATCGGAGAAACCCAGCACATGCCCGCCGAGCCTGTGCATGGCGGCCTCGGTGGCGAGCCGCGTCCGCGTGCTGGGCTGATAGAACGCGGTCAACAACGTCTTGCCCTTGAGCAAGTCGGCATTCTGGCGGTTTCGGGCGATCGGCGCCAGCTTGTCGGCGACCTCGAACACGCGGAAGTACTCCGCCCGCTCCCAGTCCTTGAGAGAGAGGATGTCACGACCAATAAAGCTTCTCATTGTCGAGCTCCTTAGTTAGCAGTCAGCTATCAGCATTCAGCACTCAGCCAGGTTGTCATCCATCAACAGGCTCGTAGGGCGCGTCCGCGACGCGCCCTTCTACGATCAGCCCTTTGGAAACGCCTTACTCAGTGCCGCCGGGTCCGGAGCGATCGGCCGCGGCTCGCCGGCGACCTTCATCACCGAGGCGATGTCCTTCAGGCCGTTGCCGGTTACCAGGAACACAATAGTCCACGCCGCTTCAATCTTCCCCTGTTGCGCGGCTTTTTTCAGCCCGGCATAGGAAGTCACGCCCGCCGGCTCGCCGAAGACGCCCGCCCCGCGGGCCACCTCGGGGATGGAGGCAAGGATCTCGTCATCGCTCACCGTGATGCCGAAGCCGCCGGAGGCCTGAACCGCCTTCACCGCCGCCACGCCGTCGCGCGGCACGCTGACGGAAATCGAATCCGCCACGGTATCGCCCGAAACGGCCTTGATGGTCCCGTCGCCGGCCAGGGCGTTCACGACCGCCGCGCTGCCCTCGGCCTGCACGGCCAGCAGGCGCGGCTTGCGATCGATGAAGCCGATCCGATAAAGATCCTCGAAGCCCTTCCACACGCCGCTGATGATATTGCCGTCCCCGACGGGCACCACCACGAGGTCCGGCGCCTTCCAACCGAGCTGCTCGCAGATTTCGAAAGAGACGGACTTCTTGCCCTCGCGGGTGAACGGGTTGAAGCCGGTGTTGCGGTTGTACCAGTCGTACTTCTTCGTTGCGGCGAGGCATAGATCGAACGCCGCGTCATAGTTCCCATCGACCGCCAGCACTTCCGCGCCGAAAGCCAGCAGTTGCGCCACTTTCGCCTTGGGTGCCGCCTTGGGAATGAAGATCCGCGTGCGAATGCCCATCGCCGCGCCCAGCACGGCGGTGGACGAGCCGGCGTTGCCGGTCGAAGCCCCCGTCACCAGATCCCGCCCGATCTCACGGGCCCGCACCATGGCGATTGCCGTGGCGCGATCCTTGAACGAAGCGCTGGGATTCCGCCCATCGTCCTTGACCAGCAGCGATTTCAGCCCGAGCTTGGCAGCAAGCCGCGCCGCCGGGAACAGCGGCCCCCAGCCGATCGGGGGGGAATCAATCCGGCCGCTCACCGGGTACAGCGGGCCGTAGCGCCAGATCGTGTAGTCCGCGTTCTTCGCTAGATCCTCCCGGCGCCACGTCCGGCGGATTGCGTCATAGTCGTATTCCACCTGCAAATTGCCGCCGCACGCCGGACAGACATAAACGTCATCCGTCAGCGAACAACTCTTGCCGCAAGAGACGCAGCGAAGCCCGGTCACGTTGCGAGGATTGCTGGTCGTCATGGCACGATCCTGGTGCCGGTCTGGCCGGCGACGGCTTTGGCGAGGTTCGGCGGATCGGTGATGATCGCCATTTTGCCGCCAGCCTCGATGAATTCCACCACCGCCTTGATCTTCGGCAGCATGCTGCCCGCTGCAAAATGGCCCGCCTTGATGTATTGCTTGGCCTCCGCCACGGTCATACTGTCGACGGCCTTCTGGTCGGGCTTGCCGTAGTTCAGATAGACCTTCTCCACGGCGGTCGAAATGATGAGGATGTCGGCGTTCAGCTTGCCTGCCAGCAGGCTGGTGGCCAGGTCCTTGTCGATGACGGCGTCAGCGCCTCGCAGCAGACCGTCCGGCCCTTTGACCACCGGGATGCCGCCCCCGCCCGCGGCAACGACGACGAAATCGGCGGCGACCAGTTCTCGGATTGCGTCCAGCTCGATGATCTCCTTCGGCACCGGCGAGGCCACGACGCGCCGGAACCCCCGGCCGGCGTCCTGGACGATGTTCCAGTTGTCCTTCTGGCGATGTTCTTCGGCGGTGGCCTCGTCCATAAACGACCCGATCGGCTTGGAGGGTTTCTTGAAGGCGGGATCATCCGCATCGACCAGCATCTGCGTCACCACGGTCGCTACCTTCACAGGTTTCGGCCAGTCGCGCATGCAGTTGCACATGGCCTGCTGAATCTGGTAGCCGATCGCCCCCTGTGTGTCCGCGCCGCAGGAATCCAGCGGGACCATGTGAAGCTGGGGATAGGACAACTCGGAGCGGCGGAGGATAAAGCCCACCTGCGGGCCGTTGCCGTGCGTGATGACCACGCGATAGCCTTCCTTGATCAGGCGGACAATGTGCTCGCAGGTTTCGGCGACGGCGATGTACTGATCCCGGACGGTCTGGTGTTGCTTGTCCACGATCAGCGAGTTGCCGCCGATAGCCAGGACGATGAGTTGTTTCTGCGTTGATGCCATATCGTGCAATCCTCCTGCGAAACGGGCTGATCTTGCTTATCGAGGATCTCTCCAGCCTTGGTCGGGACGCCCCCTGATCCCGATGTGAGCCGCGTGGCGGAAAGCCAAATATGTTGAACTGAAACCCGACAAGGGTCAATAGCAGGCCCGGCCAGCCTGGGCCGCGAGCGGTTGTTTTCCGGCCCGACGCGCCACTCCGGCAAGATCTTCACGAAGATGCAACTCGGATATAATCCGCCCCGCCGGAGAGCGGGAAAGGCGGCGGATATGACCCAGTCGGAGCGATCGGCCGCGGAGCGCAAAGGTTCGAATGTCGTGCCTCGGCCGCGGCGTCGCCTCGGCCTGCACGGCCGGATCCTGATCGGCCTGGTCATCGGAGCAGCCGCCGGCCTGGCCGCGGACGCCCTTTGCCCGCCGCAGCCGGACGGCACGCCCAACGCCAACCTGTTGTGGGTCGTCCACAACATCGCCGAACCGATCGGTCAGATCTTCATGCGGCTCATCTTCATGGTGGTGTTGCCGCTGGTCTTCGCCGCGCTGGTCCTTGGCGTGGCCGGCATCGGCGACGTCCGCAAGCTCGGCCGCGTCGGACTCAAGACCCTGATCTACACCGTCATGCTCTCCGCCTGCTCAGTCGTCATCGGCGTGTCGCTGGCCAACATCGTCCGGCCGGGCACGCACCTCAGCGAGGAGCAGCGGACATCGCTCCGCCAGCGCTATGCCCCGCAGACGGCGGAGAAAGTCGCTCAGGCCAAACAGGCCAAACCCCTGCGCGACACTCTCCTCGACATCATCCCCAAGAACCCGCTCCAGGAAATGGTCGGCGCCGTAGACGGCAGCTCGCCGGGCGGCGGCATGCTGGCGGTGATGTTCTTCGCACTGCTTTTCGGCATCGCCCTGACGCTCACCCCGCAACGGGCCGGCCCGGTAATCGCCGTGCTGGAAGGCGTCTATGACGCGGTGATGGCGATTGTCGGTTGGGCGATGCAGTTGGCCCCGCTGGGCGTTGCCGGCCTGGTCTTCTCGCTGGCGGCAATGCTCGGCTTCGACATCATCAAGACGCTGGGCTGGTACGTGCTGACCGTGCTGTGCGGGCTGCTCCTGCACTTCCTGGGTGTGTACTCGATACTGGTCAGCGTCTTCGGCCGGCTGAACCCGCTGCGATTTCTCGGCCGCATCTCCGACGCCGTGGTTACCGCCTTCGCCACCAGCTCCTCGAACGCCACGCTGCCGACCTCGCTGCGGGTGACGGAGGAGAACCTCGGCGTCCGCCGCGAGATCGCCGGTTTCGTGCTGACCGTCGGCTCGACGGCCAATCAGAACGGCACCGCGCTGTACGAAGGCGTCACCGTGCTATTCCTGGCCCAGGTCTTCGGCGTCGATCTGACGCTAGCCCAGCAGGTGGCCGTCGCCCTGCTCGCCGTTCTCGCCGGCATCGGCACAGCCGGCGTGCCGGGCGGTTCGCTGCCGCTGGTCGTCGTCGTGCTGCAATCCGTCGGCGTGCCGGCCGAGGGCATCGGTATCATCCTCGGCGTCGACCGTCTGCTGGACATGTGCCGCACCACGCTCAACGTCACCGGCGACATCGCCGTAGCCGTCTGCGTCAACCGCGGTGAGTAAAACCAGCGGCTGTCCCGAGCCGCGGTACGGATTGTTCACCACGCAGAGCGCGAAGACCCTGGCGCGGCCGAGCCGCAACCAAAGTAGCAATCCTGAGCTCACGTTTTCAGCAGCTTTCTTCGTACTACAAACGCTCAATTTCTTCGCGAGCCGCG
>DATKKX010000535.1:0-18327 GCA_035542775.1 Phycisphaerae bacterium
ATAGCCGTCCTGATCGCCGCGCCCGTCGGCGTGGCCACCGCGATCTACCTCACCGAATACACCCGGGAAGGTCGCGCGACCGCCGTGATTCGCTTCGGCGCCGATTGTCTGGCGGGCATCCCGTCGATCATCTTCGGGCTCTTCGGTTTCGTATTCTTCGCCATCACGCTGGGCATGGGTTTGAGCGTGCTTTCCGGAGGCTTGACACTGGCCGTGATGGTCCTGCCGACTGTCATACGCACCAGCGAAGAAGCGATCCGCGCCGTGCCGTACTCGTACCGCGAAGTCAGTTATGGGCTCGGCAGCACTCGCTGGCAGATGGTCACCCGAGTGGTGCTTCGTTCAGCACTGCCCGGCATCGTCACGGGTATCGTGCTGTCCCTGGCTCGGGCCATCGAGGAAACGGCCGCCGTGATGCTCACGGCCGGCTCTGCCCTTCGGATGCCGTACTCTCCTTTTGACTCCTGCCGGACGTTGCCACTGCACTTCTACATCCTCGCTCGCGAGGGATTGTCCATGGAGAAAGCGTACGCCACGGCGGCCGTGCTCGTGGTCTTGATTCTGGCCATCAATTTCTTCGCCTACTGGCTGATGCACCGATTCATCGGAAAAGGAGGCCGCCATGCCTAGGACCGCATGTGACGAATGCCGGGGCTTGCTTCGTTTCTTCGGAAGAAGAGCCGACCTGCCAGGGCCCTTCATCGAAAGGCGGGAACTTGTCCCACTGAGATTGGAACCCTCGCGGCCACCGCCAACGTTTCCGGTGCTCGCGGAAAACGGCTGTAAGGCCAAGATCTCGGTGCAGGATCTCACCGCAAGCTATGGGGATTCGCTGATACTGAACGCCCTCAACCTGGATATCCTCCCGCGCGAACGGCTGGCGATCATCGGTCCGGCCGCCAGCGGCAAGACCACTTTCCTGCGCTGCCTGAACCGCCTCAACGATTTGGACCACCGCTTTGCGCATACGGGGCGGATTCTGCTCGACGGCCGGGATATCTACGATCCGGCGATGGATGTTTCCACGCTGCGCCGCCGGGTGGGCATGGTCTACGCGGTGCCTGTCCCGCTGCCGTGGTCGATTTACGACAACCTGGTGTACGGGCTCAAGCTGGCTGGCATCCGCGATCGCGCCACACAGGATGAGCGGGTCGAAGCCGCGCTAAGAGGCATGGTCCTGTGGGAGGAAGTCAGAGATCGGCTCCATGAGCCGGCCCACAACCTCTCCGGCGGGCAGCAGCAGCGGCTTTGCCTGGCCCGAGTGTTGGCGCTCGAACCGGAAGTGCTGATTTTGGACGAGCCGTGCTCAGGCCTGGACCCGATCTCGACGGGTAAGATCGAGGACGCGCTGGTCGAGCTCAAGGCCAAGCACTCCATCGTACTGGTGACGAACAATACGAAACAGGCCGCGCGCGCCTCGGACCGGACGGCCTTCCTCTTGATGGGCGAGCTGGTGGAGATCGGTCCGACCCAGCAGATTTTCACCAGGCCCAGCGACAAACGCACCAACGACTACCTGGTCGGGCAATTCGGATAGGCAATGACCTCGGACTTCAAGATCCAGGCAATTGGTCTCAATCTCCACTACGGGCAGTTCCAGGCCCTGCAAGATGTGGGCATTTGCATCCGGCCGTGTACGATTACGGCGATCATCGGGCCCTCGGGATGCGGCAAGTCCACGCTGCTCCGCTGCTTCAATCGGATGAATGAGTTGATAAAGGGTGTTCGGGTGACAGGGAGGCTGCTCCTGGATGGGGCGGACATCCTTGCCCCAAAGACCAGCCTACCCGGGCTCCGTCGGCGCGTCGGCATGGTATTTCAAAGGCCCAACCCCTTTCCATTGTCGATCTTTGACAACGTTGCCTACGGCCCGCGAGTTCACGGGCTGGCTGGCAGGGCCGGCCTGCATGGCATAGTGGAGGCCAGCCTGCGGGCCACGCGGCTGTGGGACCAGGTGAAGGACAGACTGGATGCCCCCGCGCTCGGGCTCTCGCCCGAACAACAGCAGCGCCTTTGCATCTCGCGGCTGGTGGCAGTCGAGCCGGAGGTGCTGCTCATGGACGAGCCGTGCTCGGCGCTCGACCCCATCTCCACCGGGCACATCGAGGACCTCATGCGGCAGCTTGCCGAGAAGTACACCATCGTCATCGTCACTCACAACATGCAGCAGGCAGCCCGGGTGTCGAGCGAGGCCGCGTTCATGTTGCTGGGAGAGCTGGTGGAGTTCGGCTCGACGACAAGCATTTTCGAGAACCCGCAAGACAAGCGGACCGAGGAATACGTGTCCGGACGCTACGGATGAGAATCATGAGCACCCATTTCGTAAACCTGATCGACGGATTGCAGCGGCGCTCGCTGCGGATGGCCAGCGCGGTCGAGGACATGCTCGAGGAGGCCTGCGACGCGGCCCTGAAAACGGATCACTCGCTCGCCCAACGGGTCATCGCGCGGGACAAGGAGATCGACGCCGAGGAGGTGGAGGTGGAGTCGGAGGTCATCCACCTTATCACGCTGTTCCAGCCGATGGCCTCGGACATGCGGCTGCTGTGCACCATCCTGAAGGTCAACAGCGACCTGGAGCGGGTCGCCGATTGCGCGGTCAACATCGCCGAGCGGGCTCGTCACCTCGACCCCCAGCGCGAAACGGATCCCAGCCTGGACCTGAAGCCGATCATGTCGATCGTCCGACAATACCTGCGGAACGCCGTCCAGGCCTATTCGGCCGGCGACGCCGATGCCGCCCAGAGAATCCGAGGCGAAGATGATGTCATCGACGCGTTTTACGGCCAGTTCATCCGGCGACTCACCGTCGAAGCGGCCCAGTCGCCGGAGCGAATGGCGACCTGCCTCGATACGCTCTCCATCGCCA
Source organism: Phycisphaerae bacterium (assembly GCA_035542775.1). GTDB lineage: Bacteria > Planctomycetota > Phycisphaerae > UBA1845 > UTPLA1 > DATKKX01. The sequence continues at coordinate 2,870 of DATKKX010000535.1, forward strand.
AGAACCTGGAGCGGATCGCCGACCACGCCACCAACATCGCCGAGGATGTAATCTTCCTGGGCACCGGGCAGATCGTTCGGCATAGTGGTGCGTGAGGAACGAACCGGCGGCAAGGCGCCCCGCATGCACCAGCAAGTGATTGCTGGGGCGGCCGGGGGCCTGCTTGACGGTCTTAGTTAGCGTTTTCCGACAGTAGTGGTTTGTTCGAAAAGCGGCCCGCTGCCCCGTGCTTCGCGGTCCACGACGATCGTGTTCTCGCCGTACTCGCTGTCCGTCGATGCGGCGAGCGGCTTGCCGTCCTGGCCGAGCTCTTCGTCGGCCCGCGCGGTGACACGCTTGGCGATGGCCAGCAGATCCTCATGCAGGTCGTGCTTGTTGATCCGCGTGATCGCGCCGCAGGCATTGACCACCTCACCGATGTAGCGGGTAAAGACATCTCGGCGGCCGGACTCGTACTTCTGGCGTTTACGGCGGTTGAGGTAGGCCTGGAGCTTGCGGGCACAGTCTTGCACGGCCAGCTTGATCTCCTTGCGGATCTCGTCGTAATCCGCGATGGCTTCCTTGCCCTCGCTGGTGAACGGGACCCAGACACTGGCCAGGTGGACGAAAATGGCCAGCGGGCCGTAGGGCAGGCTGCCGCCGGGCTGCGACAGACCATAGCGCCGCCAGTCGACCTCGGCGACGGCTTTGTAGATGCAGCAGCCGGAAAGCTGATGCAGAAGCGGCACGCGGTTGGCGAAGCGCATCAGCCGAGCTTGCGGCACGGAGCGTTTTTCCTGCACGACTTTGCCGCGGCGGACGACGGCCTCGTTGCCGTTGTTGTCTTCCTCGACCTCCTCCGGCGCCGGCCCCAACTCGCCGCCATAGGCCAGGCCGACCTCGATCTGGAACGGATTGCCGCGATAGACGGTGGGGGATCGCGTATTGGCGGCGAAGAACTCGGCTTTGACGCCCTTGAGCAGCCCGGCGAGCACCTGTTGCGGACCGATGGGCGAGAGGCAATCGGTGGCCGGCGGGCGGATCTTCGTTTCTTGCAGGGCCTTGTAGAGCGTCTCGGCCTCGTGCGTGCCGATACGCGTCGGCCGGGCGCGGGGCGACAGTTTGGCCGTCTCGCAGATCGAGCCGGCCACGGCGCTGCTGACGCGGCTGAATTCGCCGTGCAGGAACTGTGCCAGCGTCTTGGCACGCTCATCCTTGAGCATCTTGATGAGCACGCCCAGCTCGATGCCGTATGGGTGGGGCTTGATCTCAGCGGTCGGCTCCGGAACCTTGCTCACCGCGCGAACGAATTCCCTGGCCTCGCCGGCGGGGTCGACATATTGGATGTATGCGTGCGGGTTGGCGATGGCGGTCAGTTCGAGGTATTCGTCGACTGAGGCCCGGCCCTTCTGGTAGGAGGCGACGAGCTCGATCGATACCTCCGTGCCGTGTTCCCACTCGACGTCCACGGTGTCGTCCTTGACGCTCTGCGGGGCGTTGGTCTTGGTGTTGATCTGGACCTCGTAATAGTGGGCCGGCGAGCGTTTGCCGATCCTCGAAGTGATCCGGATGCTCTTGCCGGTGGTGAGCAGGCCGTACATGCCGGCGGCGGAGATGCCGATGCCCTGCTGGCCGCGGCTCATCTTGAGGCGGTGGAACTTGGAGCCGTAGAGGAGCTTGCCGAAGATGTTGGGAATCTGGTGCTTGACGATGCCCGGGCCGTTGTCGCGGACGGTGACACAGAACCGCTCGGTGTCGCTCTGGGTGATCTTGACGTAGATGTCGGGCAGGATGCCGGCTTCCTCGCAGGCGTCGAGGCTGTTGTCGACGGCCTCCTTGACGGTGGTGAGCAGGGCCTTGCGCTTGTTGTCGAAGCCGAGGAGGTGGCGGTTCTTGGCGAAGAACTCGGAGACGGAGATCTCCCGCTGGGCCTTGCCCATGCTTTCTGCGGTGGCGTAACCGCGGCCGGATTTTCGGCGCGGCGGAGCGGCTTCCTTCGGCGCACCGGCGGTGGGCTGAGCCTCTACCTTGGGACCCGGGCCGGCCTTCTTTTCCGGCTTGATACGACGGGCTTTCTTCGCAGGGCCGCGGCCGGCTTTGGCCGGTTTGGCGACTTTTCGAGTAGGCTTTTTCTTCATGCTTGTTCCTGGGGCCTCAGGGATCGGCGGCTCCGGCGGGACGGTCTTGTCGACGCCCCGTCCCATGGTCGGGAAGGGGATCAACATCTGCTGTGTCTCGTTCGTGTGCCCCGTCTTGAGGGATGCAGCGTCCGTGGCCATCCTAGCTCCTTGCGGGCGGATCGCCCAACTCCATTATCCAACCATCCTACTTAGAGTTAACGTCCAGGCAAGGGCTGGAGGTTGATGCGACATGCGCCCGGCATCCTGATCGGCTGGCCCGGCATCGCTCGGATTATGGAACCCACGGTCGAGCCTGCTCTCGTGTTGCTCCCGGCCTTTCTGCCCTTACCCCTTCAAACAAAGGTATTTCGCCACATCTGCCGAAACGATAACTGAGGAAGGGGGGAGCGAGTCGCGTCCGTTTTCTGGGACGTTGGGAGCGAGGCGATGAATCTGGACCATCACCAGGGCAAGATGTCTGCGAAGGAGGCGGCGGCCATCTACCAGCAAGGGCTGGCGGCTTTCGAGACGGGGCGGTATCCGGAGGCCATAGATCTCCTCTCCCGGCTTGCTCAGCATCGCAATCTGCCAGGCACGCTGGCCAGCTTCTACCTCGGCCAGGCCCACATGAAGCACGGCATCAACGAGTTGCGCGCCGGCCGGTTTGACGCCGCCGCCGAACACCTGACGGCTGCCCGGCGGATCAATCCTGACTCGGTGGGTTTGTGGCGGTATTTGACCCTCAGCCACGTCCGGCGCGGCCGATTCGACCTGGCCGCCGCCGAGCTTGAGAACACCAGGCAGCGCAACGAGACCGATGCGATGATCCCGATTCGGCTGGCGCACGCCTTCGCCCGCGACGGTCAGTTCGAGCGAGCGGTCGAGACGCTGGAAAAGGCGATTGGCGAGCAGGCCGACCGCGCCGATCTTCGCTATCAACTGGGCCTGCTGCATGCCAGCGCGGATCATCATGAGACCGCTGTGGAGGTCCTTGCCGACGCGGCGGGCCTGGCGCCGGAGGATGCCGCGATCCGGCAGCATCTGGGCCTTGCCTACGGGGCGCTGGGCATGCTCAGCCAGGCGGTCGAGCATTTGTCCGTAGCACAGAAGCTGCGACCCGGCGACTCCTATCTCGCTCTGCTGCTGACTCTTGCCGCCAAGGCGGCGAAAGACTCATCCGTCGGCGTGGAGGTTGAACCGGCTGAGGCAGCCTCCTCTCCGGCGGATCAGAAAGCCGTCGAGGAACTCGGTGAGATCATCACCGAGGAGCCGGACTTCGTGGAGGCGTTTCTCAGCCTTCCGGAGTCGGATGTAGACCGCGAGGTCTTCGGCATGCTGGCCTCGATCCTCGAGCTCGCCCTGGAGCGGCATCCCGATTACGCAGACCTGTACTTCCACTGCTCGCGGGTCTATGCCCGGCTGGGCCGCACCGAGTCGGCGATCAGCCAGGCCCATCGAGCGGTGGAAATCAACCCGCGATACCTGCAGGCGCTGATTCAACTGGGACAGTTGTACGCTCAGACGGACCGTCGGTGGCAGGCGATCTGGCGGTTGCAGGAAGCGATCGACAGCGGCGGCGATTACCCGGACGTGCATTACCTGTTGGGCGAGATGTACCGGCGGGACGGCGACAACGTGCGGGCCTGCGAGCAGTACCGCCGGGCATTGGAACTGAACTCGAGCTTTGCTCCGGCGATGGAGGCGCTCGAGGCGGTCCTGGCAGCATAGAGGAATGCGATGTCGTATCTTCTGGAAGTCCTGGGACGCGGACTGATCGCGCATCTCGCCGGTGCGTTCAGTTCCGTGCTGGGCATGAAGTCGGAAGACACCACGGAGGAATTGCGCCAAGCCGTCGAACGGAACCCGGAGGACGTCGATGCGTGGGTTCGCCTCGGCGGGCGCTATCTGCGGGATGAGGACCCCATCGCAGCGCGGCGCATTTTCCTCGATGTGTTGGCGATGGATAAGACGTGCCTGGCCGCCCGATTGGGCCTGGCCTGTGCCTTCGACGATCTGGAGCAGACCGAAGTCGCGATCGAGCAGCTTCGCATGGCGCAGAAGCTGGCTCCGGCCGATCCGGCGATTCTTTTCAGCCTGGCATATTGCCATGAGCGGTGCGATGACGAGTTGGAGGCCACCAACTATTATCAGGACGCGCTCAGCATTTGTCCGACGCTGCGCAATGCCCATGAGCGGCTGGCGGCGATCTTCCTCCGGCAGGAAAAGATCGATCTGGCGATTCATCATTACACCCGCCTGTGCGAACTGGACCCGGAGCAGACCGATCTGCACCTGACCCTGGCCAGCCTGCTCATGAAGGCCGGGGACTATGACGGCGCGGTCCGTCGATATGAGCACGCCCTCACGTTGGAGCCGGACAACTGGACGGCGCATAACGACATGGTCACGGCGTACGAGGAAGCCGGTCTTATCCGCGAGGCGATCGAGCATCTGCACAAGATGCTGGATCGCGAGCCGGAGCAGGTGGAGACGCGGCTGCGGCTGGGTGATCTCTATGCCCGAATAGGCAACGATGCCGCTTCGACGGCCCAGTACGGGCGGGCGGTCGAGCTGTGCCCGGACTTCCTGGAGGCGAATGTCAAGCTGGGGACTCAGCACCTGCGGGCGGGGCGATACGAGGAGGCGGGCCGGTGGTTTTCCTTCGGCCTGGAGCTCAATGATCGGCTGCTCAGTGCCTATGTGGGGATCGGCGTGGCCCAGCATCTGGCCGGCCGGAAGGAGGAGGCCCTGGCGTCGATCGAGATGGCCCGCAACATCGAGCCCAACAGCACGCTGTTGTTCAGCGAGGTGGCACGGATGCACCTGAAGGCGGCCGCCGGGCATGAGGCCAATCAGTTTCTCAGTTTCGCGGATGAGGCGCACCCCGAGGTCGCGGGTGGAGCCGAAGCCGCCGGCGGCGCGAAAACTCGCCGGGCGGATACCGGCGATCTCCTGTCGCAGCAGATCGATCGGCTGCGCGAGGCCATCGGTCGGAATCCGAATCACGCCGACCTGCACTATCGGCTCGGTCTCCTGCTGAAGAATCGCGGACAGATCGAGGATGCGATCAAGGAGTTCCGCCAGGCGGTGGCGATCAATCCGACCTATATGAAGGCCCAGGTCAAGCTGGGGCTGGCGCTGGCGGAGAACGATCAGATCGGCGAGGCCGTCGAGGCGCTCAAACGAGCGACGGATCTCCATCCCGAATACGTCGATCTTCACTATCAGCTCGGGTTGCTGTTCGCTCAGCGGCATCAATTCGAGATGAGCGTGGAGCACTATGAGCGGGCCGTCGAAGGCAACCCGCGGAACGTGGCATTTCAGTCCAATCTCGCTCTGGCGCTGCAGAACATGGGGCTGATTGATCGAGCCAACGCAAGCTGGCAGATCGTGGCCGATTTGGCGCCGACCTCTTTGGAGGGCGAGAAAGCCCGCGATATGCTGGCCAGAAATCGGCAGGGGAAATAATCCCTCATCGGCAGATCGATAGGCCGGCTCGTCGTGCTGCGCGCTTCACCGGCCTTCGCAATAATCCACTTCTTCCGTTAAGATCCATGCAATGAAGCCAGACCTGGAGAGCATCCATGAAACAACCTCGACTCGCCGTGCGCGTTGCGAAAGTAGACCGTAGACTCAGGGCCGATGTGCTGCTGGTGCCGGTGCTGGTTCGGGCCGGCAAGCCCAAGGTGCCGAAGATCCGCGGTCTGGCAGCCCCCGTTGTGGCGCGGCTGGACGAGTTGGCCCGGCGATACCACGGGTCCCAGCAGGCGGGCGCGATTGATGACGTGATCATGCCGCCGCAATCGCCCATCGGGCGGATCGCGCTCATGAGTCTCGGCGAGACCAAGCCGGTCAAGCCGACGGACGTGCGCGACGCGGCCGGTCTGGCCATGGACTGGTGCAACAAGCATCGAGCGGGCCGTGTTGCCATCGCCGTTGATGCGCTGAAGGCCGTCGCAGGCGAGGAAGCGGTCGGCACGTGGGTCGAAGGGGCGATCTTAGGGGGGTTTCGGTTTGTCGAGCTGCGGACCAAGCCGCCGGAGAATGGAGAGCCCAGGCTGTCGGTGCTGTGCCTGGCTACAAGTGCCGCGAGCACAGGCAGGATCGCCCGCGAGGCCGGCCGTGCCCGGCGAGTGGGCGAGGCGGTGAACCTCATTCGCAACATCGCGCATGAGCCACCGAACATGATCAACCCGGTGACGCTGGCGCGGCGGGCACAGGGCTTGGCCCGGCAGCACCGGCTGCGGTGCCGCGTTATCGATGACCGGCAGTTGAGAGCGATGAAGATGGGGGCGATGCTGGCGGTCGGAGGCGGTTCGGCGACCAAGCCGCGGATGATCGTCCTGGAGCATTCGGGCTCGCGGTCGAGATCCAAGCCGATTGTGCTGGTGGGCAAAGCAGTGACGCTGGACTCCGGTGGGTACTCGCTCAAGCCGGCGGCGAACATCCCGGAAATGAAGTACGACAAGTGCGGGGGCCTGGCGGTGCTGGGGGTGCTGATCGCGGCGGCGGCGTTGAAGGTTCGCCGGCGCATCGTCGGCATCATCGGAGCCGTGGAAAACATGATTTCCGGCGAGGCCTATCGCCCGGGCGATATCGTCCGCGCGGCCAACGGCAAGACCATCGAGATTTTGAGCACCGACGCTGAAGGGCGCTTGGTGTTGGCGGATTGCCTGCACTATGCCGAGAAGACCTTTGATCCAGCAGTGCTGATCGACATTGCGACGCTGACGGGGGCCTGCAAGATCGCCCTGGGCGAGTCCTGCGCGGCGGTGCTCAGCAACAACGACGAGCTGGCCGCGGCGCTGATCGAATCCGGCGAGCGAACCAACGAGCGGCTGTGGCGGATGCCGCTGTGGTCGGAGTACCGCGAGCCGATGGTGGGCACAGACGCTGATTTGAAGAACTCGGCCGGCCCGAACGGCGGCACGATGACCGCGGCGATGTTTCTCAAGGAGTTTGTCAACGACAGGACGGCGTGGGCCCATTTGGATATTGCCGGCGTCGCGTTCATCGGCAAGCAGACCCCGATCTGCCCGATCGGCGCGACCGGCTTCGGCCTGCGGCTGTTGATAGATTACATCCTGCGAATGAAGTAGCGTGGGCCGCTGCGAGCACAACAGGTAGCGTCGGCCCGGAGCTCGTTCGCCGCGGCGGATGGCCGACATGGAACACCGGAGGCGATTCGTGTCCAAGCGACCAAAGCACAGCGTGAAACCCTGGCTCGACCTGAAGTGCCCGATGGCGGATGGCGTGCGGCTGTCGACGGATGTGTACCTGCCTGAAGGCCCGGGGCCGTGGCCGACCATCCTGATCCGTACGCCCTACAACAACAATGACGCCGTGAAGAAGGTGCCGCTGGCCCGCGAGTTCGCGTCCAACAGTTACGCCGTGGCCATCCAGGATGTTCGCGGGCGTTACGACAGCGAGGGCGAGTGGGAGCCGTTCTTCCACGAGCGGGAGGACGGCTTGGCCGCGCAGGCCTGGCTGGCGAAACAGGATTTCTGCAATGGCCGGATCGCGCTGTACGGGCGGTCGTACGAGGGCTATTGCGTGTGGATGGGGGCGTTCGGGCACCACCCGGCGGTGAAGGCCATTGTGCCGATCGTGGCGCTGCCCGACCCGGTGGTGAATGTGCCGTGGCAGAACGGTTCGGTCTTCTGGAACATGATCACCTGGGCGGTGATGGTTCACGGGCGGACCAACCAGGACGTGGGGCAGTACAACTGGGAGGCGTTGTACAAATTCCGCCCGCTGAACAAGCTCGACGAGAAGCTCGGGCTGTCGAGCCGCATGTGGCAGGAGTGGCTGGCGCACCCGACGAAGGATGACTACTGGCGGCGGGCGTGCTACATGGACCGGATGGCGGAACTGGACGTGCCCGCGCTGCACATCTGCGGCTGGTACGACGACGACGGGGCCAGCACGTACAACAACTATCCCTACGCGAGGCGGCTGGCCCGGAGCCGCGACGAGCAGTACGTGCTGATCGGGCCGTGGCCGCACGCGACGAACACCAAGACGGTCGTGCAGGGCGTCGATTTCGGCCCGGAGGAAGTGATCGACATCAACGTCTTCATCCTCGATTGGCTGGACAAGCAGATCGGTGGCCGGCCGGAGAGTTGGGGCGGGCGGAAGCGTGCCCGGCTTTTCATGATGGGCTCGAACGACTGGCATGATTTCGACGACTGGCCTCCGCCGGGGACGAAGGAGCGGTCGCTCTATCTGCAATCGGGTGGGCGGGCGAATACACTCTTCGGCGACGGTGTGCTGGCCGAGGAAGCACGTGGCGCCCACGGTGCGAAGCCGACGTATGACGAATACACCTACGATCCCGACGATCCGACGCCGTATTTGTACGACGCCGGGACGCTGCAAGTGGGTGGCCCCTTTGACGCCCGGCCGGTCGAGCGCCGTGACGACGTGTTGTGCTACACGACGGCGGAAGTGAAACAGGATATTGTCCTGTGCGGCCGCGTGTTCGCGGAGCTGTGGGTATCGAGCTCGGCTGCGGACACGGAGTTCTGCGCCAAGCTGTGCGACGTGCATCCCAACGGCCTGGCCCGGCAGCTTTGCGACGGAAACGTGCGGCTGGCGATGCGCGATTCGCTGGAAAAGCCGAGCCCGGTACCACCCGGCGAAATCGTACAGGTCCGGATCGACATGTGGGCCACAGGCATCCGCGTCTTCGCCGGTCATCGTCTGCGTCTGGAGGTGGCCTCGGCGGCGGTGCCGAAGTTCCCGGCGCATACCAACACGCTGGAATCGCCAGGCAGCGCGGTGCGGGCGGTGGTGGCCAAAAACCGGGTGTGGCATGATGCAGGGCATTCTTCCAGGGTGCTGCTACCGCTTGTAGAATAACCTGTGGGGTAACACGTGAATCTGAACGACGAAGAAAAACGCATCCTTGACGGCTCGCGTGGTGCGGCCGTCGCCAAGGCGATGGACTACCTCGTCCAGTTCGGCGACGCCTTCGGGGCCGAGCGGTTCGTCGATGTCGTTTACGCCCACTACCCGGCGGAGATGTCCATCTATCGGGGCAACTGCGAGGATGTCATTGAGTACGCCGAGACCGGCGCGCGGGTCTGCATCCCTACGACCAGCTCCACGCTGGCCTGCGATCTGGACCAGTGGCAGCGGCTGGGGTGCCCGGCGGCGATTCATGACTTGCAGACCCGGGCGGTCGAGGCCCATCGCAAAATGGGGGTGCTGGGCACGTACACCTGCACGCCGCAGCTCCTTGGCTTCATCCCGCCGAAGGGCTCGTACATCATCAGCGTCGAGTCGTCGGCGATCATCTACTTCAACAGCGTCCTGGGGGCGAGGACCAATCGCGGCGGCGTGTTCACGCGATACTCGGCGGTGACCGGCAAGTACCCGCTGCTGGGCTATCTCATCGACGAGAACCGCCGCGGCACGCATCTGTTCAAAATTCGCCTGACCGCCGAAGATTTGAGACACGATTCGGACTGGTCGGCGCTGGGCTTCCACGTCGGCGGGCTGGTCGGCAGCGAGGTGCCCGTACTGGAGGGGCTCCCCGCCCCGATGCAGAGCAACCTGCTGGCGATGGGGGCGGCGATGGCGACGAGCGGATCGGTTACGCTGTTTCACGCTCCGCCGTGGACGGCTGAGGCCGGTAGCGTCGAAGAGGCCTTTGATGGGGCCGTGCCAAAGCAGGTTTACTCTGTCACCCGCGAGCACGTCGCGGCGGTCTATGACAAGCTGACGACAATCCGGCCGGGCGAGGCCATCGACTTTGTCACGCTGGGGTGCCCGCACTATACGCTGGAGCAGTTGCGGTTCGTGGCCGAGTGGTTCGCAGCCAGCGAGGCCAGGGTGAAACATGGCGTGCGGCTGTGGGTATGCACCAATCGCATGACCAAGCAGGCGGCGGCGTGGGAGGGCATCGTGCAGCGGATCGAGAGAGCCGGTGGCGTGGTGGTGTGCGATTCCTGCCCGGTCGAAAGCCACATGCGGATCTCGACCTGCAAGGAGCATGGCCTGAAGACGCCGCAGATCGAGGCGATGGTGGCGGACTCGTGCAAGATGGCGAGATACGTGGGGGATCTGATCGGGTGCAGGACGGCGCTGCGGAACCGCGAGGATTGCCTGGAGACGGCGGTGCAAGGGAAGCTGGCAGCCATCGGGGCTCAGCGGTCCGCTGGCTGAGGGCTAGAAGGAGGGTTCCTGAACATGCGATGGCTTGTCGCGACTTTTGGATTCATGTTCATCGGAGTAAGCGCTTACCTGGTGCTGGCCCTCGTCATTCGAGTCTTCCTATTTGGGCGGTGGATTCTCGATTCGACATTCGGAACGGTCTTTCCAGCTCTGTATCCGCCGGGCAGTCCACCGGTGGGCTGGCTGGAGCTTACGATCGGTCAGATTGCTCCACTGGTCCTTGGCATTTTGGCCGGGGTTCACTCGTTCCGAGCAAGTCTGCGAGTCAAGAAAGGACAGGGAGCAACTCATGCCTGAACGCATGGTCAATGCTCGCGGGATGGTGAAGGGCCGTGTCACGGCGCCGGCGCTGGTGTGCCGCAAGGCGTTTTCGTTTCTGGGTGACGTGGACATGGATACCGGCGAGATCATCGCCAAGGGGCACGAGCACGAGGGCGAGACCATCGCAGGCAAGGTCATGGTCTATCCGGAGACCAAGGGATCGTCGGGAGGGTGCGTGGTGCTGATGGCCCTCGCCAAGGTCGGCAGGCAGCCGGCGGCGATCGTGCTGGAGAAGCCCGCGGATACCAACATCGTCGAGGGCGCGATCCTGGCGGGGGTGCCGCTGGTGTGCGAACCGGAGGCGGACTTGATTGCAGCGATCCCCAATGGTGCGAGCGTGGTGGTGGACGGAGCGAGGGGAACGGTCGCATTTTGAGGGTGAGAGGATTCTCTTTGGAGCAGCCGTTATCGCGGATCAGGGCGTGAACCCCATCGGCGTGCCGGGCTCGGGCCAGATGGTGAAGCCCTCGTCGCTCACATATCTCGTATCGATGTAGCGATATTCGGCGTGCCCGTCGAGCATGCCCATCGCGTACTTGGAGAACTTGCGGTGCCAGCCTTCCCCGAGCTGCTGCTGGCAGCTCTGGCACTCTGAGCAATCGCGCGGGCGGGCATCCAGCATGTAGGAATTCATCCCGTTCTCCATGAACAGAACAAACCTCGCCGCAGCGCCACCCACCTTGCGAGCCAGCATCTCGCTGCCGGCAGCGCTCATCCTGTTGAGGTCGCCATACCAGTCGCGGTCGCCGCCCCAGGGCGGCCCCTGGAACCAATACCAGTTGATGGCATAGCTCGTGCCGTTCACAACCCATGCCGAGTAGTGGTCATTCAGGATGGGCGGACGGCAGGGATCCATCACGTTGGGCGTGGTGTTGGTCTTGTCCGAGGGGCAAACGTAAGAGCTGATCGGGCCGCTGTTCAGGCCCGGAGCAATGTACTTGTTGTAAGGACGGGCGAAGGTCGGAATGAGGTACATGTCGGTGTCGGTGCCCCATTCCGGGTGGGGGACCGTGGTCTTGAAGCCGCCGTAGACGTGCTCGGAAATCAGATCGGTGTGGCCGAAGGTTGTGTCCCAGCCAAGATGCCAGGGCTGGGTGGGCTTGCCTTCGTCATCCATGTACATGCCGGCGGTGGCGCAGATTTCCCTGAGGTTGGCCAGACATTTGCCGAGGTTGGCGGTTTCCTTGCCTGAGCCGATCGACGGCAGGAGGATGGAGGCCAGCAGGGCGACGATGGCCATCACGACCAGCAATTCGAGCAGCGTGAAACCGCGGTGCCCTCTGTCGATCATTACGTCACGCTGTTGAGATCTCGGGATCATATGGCTGAAGTCCTACGGAGGGTGTCGATGCTGTGGAAGTCACCATATTATATCCGGCGGGACGGCCCATGGGGAGTATCATCCGATACAAACAATCGGCTCAGGCTAAACCAAAACGGGCGGTCCAGGGTAGCTGGTTTTGAGGTCATTTCTCGCTGCCGACGGGAGCCGGGCCCGGTTCTGTCGGTCGCTTGAAAGGGCGTCGTAGCCGTCGATGACAAAGGGAGAAGATCGCCAGATGTTGGCGGCAGCGTCGAAATAGGGCTCAGTGATGGCCTGTTTGAGGGCGCTCTCGTCGGTCCGGGCAGGGTCGTAGATGATTCGCACGTCCGCGACATCAGGGCCCGGCCAGGCCTCGATCTTCAGATAACCGCGAATCGCGTAGTCGTCATCCCGCTCCAGGAAATAGGCCAGGAGGTTGGCGCGTCCGCGGCAGGTGAGTTCATGGACCGCCAGTGAAATGCTGGCAGTGCGGCTTGGAACCTCACCCCGGGATTTGGTGAAGGAAGGTGGCGGGAATGCGTACGCAGCGGCCACCGCGGCGGTCACGCACAGCAGCAGCACGACAACCAGGACGCCGTGGGGCCAGCGTCTCCCCAGGGCGCCAATCCGCGGGCCCCAGGTCAGGCCGCGACGGCCCCCGCCCGGACAGGCTGCAATGCAGTTCAGGCAAGAGAGGCACCGGGCGGCGGTCACCCGCGGTACCTGATGAACCTTGATGCCCATCGGACAGGCCTTGGAGCACCTGGCACAATCCAGGCACGCCTGCGGGTCGCGCCGCACGCGAGTGAGGCTGAATCTGGAGAAGAGATGGAGTACTGCCGCAAGGGGACACAGCCAGCGACAGAAAGGAATTGTGACCATCAGTGACGCGGCGGCGATGATGCCGGCGACGACGTAGGCCCAGAGGGTGATGTCGGCGCCGTGACGACTGAGCAGGGCGTAGCAGGGGTCAAATCCGCGAAACATCAGTTCGCCGGTGCGGTAGGTGAGGATCAGGATGACGGCCAACAGGGGGTATTTCAGGATGGCCAGTCCGCGATCGAGGCGGTGCGGCACCTCTTTTGCGGTGATGCCGATCCGCCGGCCGGCGCTGCCCAGCCATTCCGAGATCGCTCCCACCGGGCACATGTAACCGCAGAACGCCCGTCTGAAGAGCAGCGTAATGAGCAGCACGGCGGCCAGGATGTAGAGGTTGGACACGCTCAGCGAGCAGAGCATGTTGCCTTCCCGGAAGTAGGTGTATAGAGCCTCCACTCCGCCGAAGGGGCACCAGCGTTCCGCGTTTCCACGGATGACGAAGACACCAACGACGGTTACAGCCAGGAAGGCGAGCTGAACCGCGCGTCGGGTTGTTCTGATGGGGGCGGTCATTTCTTCGGCGCGTCTTTGCCTTCCGGTGTGGCAGGCTTGGTGTCCTTGCTGCCACAGCTGGCCTTGCTGGGGCACTTCCCGCAATCAGTCCCGCTGCTGCAGGCGGATTCCTTGACCTTGGATTGCGTGCGCATCAGATGATCGAACTCGGCGGCTGAGGCGGCCAGCGTACCCAGGTCTTTGCATTGTTTGGCGTATGCCTTGAAGGTTTCGAGACGGCTGGGCGGCGTGGACTCAAAGCAGCGGATGAGCACGGCAGTTGCCTTGTCGCGGTCGCCGATCAGGGCGTGCAGCCGGGCCAGATCGAACAGCAAGCCCGGGCCGAGGTCGTCAGGCTTGGGAGATTTGCGGGCCAGCGCCCTGGCGTCCTCATGCCTGCCGAGTCGGGCGAGGGCGATGCCAAGGAGCAGTCGAGTTTGCGGTGTGGCCTGGGAATCACTCAGGCCGCTCAGGAGTGCTGCCGCGTCGGCATTCATGTCGAGTTGAAGCTGAGTTTCGGCCATGCGCGCGGCGGCCTCCGATGTGCCGCGCTTGACATGGACCGACTTGTCCAGGTCGAGGGCCTGAGAGTAAAGATCGTGTTCGTAGTAGAACGCACGGAGGGCCAGAGCGGTGGATTCCAGCTTTGCGGCATCTTTCTCGTCCTGGATCTCCTGCCGCATTTTGATCGCACGCCGGAGAAGGGCATGCTGCTGGCGGTATTCCTCGTTCTTGGGATCGGCTTTGGCGGCTGCGGCGTAGAGCTTCAGCGCGCCGTCGAAATCGCCCTTGGCGAGCAACGCCTTTCCCTCGGTAAACGAGCGGGCGGCGTCATCCGTCGGGCCGGCCCAGGTAGTAGGACAAGCGACGGCGGAAAAGCCCGCCAACAGCATGAGTGACAGGATGCCTATTCTCATTGGCGACTCCTAAATCCGGTTGGTTCAGACGGACAAACATGACGGCGGCAAGCGTCGTGCCAGCCTGCCACAACGGAGTCTTGGCCGTGCGGCGGCTGGCCGGTGGCTACGATCGTGGCGTTGCTGCGAGATATCTCGCGGCTAGAAGCCCGGGTTCTGGAACCAGGCGATGCTGTCCTGATCGGCGGTCGAGGCCCGAAGGGAGGCGACGATATCCGGCTTGCCGTCACCGTTGATGTCGGCCACGGCGATCCGTCCCACGTCTTCGGACAGATCGCGGACGTTGTTTTCACCCCAGAGGTTGATCTGGGTGCCGACGGGCAGGAACCAGCGAAGCCGTCCGGGGGTTTTGGTGCCAATGACCACGTCGGGTTGCTGATCAGCGTTGATGAAGGCGACCTTGACGTCATCCGGCGCGGGCGGCGACTGTGCGGGGTTGACGAACTGGGTCAGGAGGTAGCCCGTCCAAGTGGATGTGGCTGTGGCCGGGTGGAGATACCAACCGACCGTCTTGCCTGGTCCGTTGATCACGACGACGTCGTTGCGGCCGTCCACGTTCAAATCACCGATGGCAATCCGCGCGGCGCCGGGCTGGTTGCCGATGGCGCTTTTGGTCCAGGTGCCGTTGACGGGGTCGGTGGGATTCTTGTACCAGGCGATGCGGGCACTGGTTTCCCCGGGGGCGGAGGAAACCACGTCGTTTCGACCGTCGGCATCGACGTCGTCGATGGCCACGGCGGCGGAGCCGGTTCTCGAACCGGCATCAATCTGCACGCGGGTCCAGCCCGTGCCGTTGGCGGCGTTGCCGGGATTGACAAACCAGCTCAGCCAGTTCTTGGTTGAGTTCGAGGCGACGATGTCGAGGCCGTTGGCGGAGTCAATGTTGCCGATCACGGCGTCGCTCCATTGTCCGACGCCACTGTCGTTAGAATTGGCGATGGCGGTGACGGTCCAGCCGGCGGCTGAGCGTGGATCAGCGGGGCTGTGCAGGTACCTCAGCGACCCGTTGCACGCGGCCACTACGTCGGTATGACCGTCGGCATCGAGGTCTCCCAGAGCCAGGGCGGTGATGCCTCCTAATTCGGCGCCGATACCGATCTGAACGGCGACCCAGTTGTCAACATCGGTCTGGAAGAAGATGAAAACCGAGGGGGGAGCTGCGGAGGAGCCCTCGTACCCGGCGACGATGTCCGGCTTTCCGTCTCCGTCGAAGTCAAAGATCTGGACCACTGTGGGCCGGACATTCGCGCTGCCATTTACGGTCCGTCG
>DATKKX010000536.1:0-5199 GCA_035542775.1 Phycisphaerae bacterium
GCGCCGGTGCCCGGCGCAGTATTCGGCAACGGGCGGCCAATCGAGAATCCGGCGGGAACATCCTGGGACCTGGCCTTCACGCTCACGACGCTTGATTGCCAGTTGCCGGCCGATATGAACATGGACGGCCTCCGCAACGGGCTCGATATCCAGTGCTTCGTGAACTGCCTGATCGACGGCTTCCCGGCCTGCTCGCCGACCTGCAACTGCGCCTGTGGGGACATGAACAGCGACGGTTGGGTGACGCCGGCCGACGTCGCCCCGTTCGTCAACGCTTTATTGCTCGGCCCCTGAGGCAACGATGTGATCCTCTGCGCGCATGGCCGCGAATGCCGTGGCCAGGCGTGTGATCAGGGCACCGCCATCCGCCCGACAAGCCTCGGTGGGATGGCGGTGCCGACCGTAATCCCGGCGGGACACGAGAGCCGCCGCCAGGGAAGGATTTCTGACATACAGAATGGGCTTTAGGCTGCAATCCGGGCAAACAGGCCCCCGCTGCCTTGGGCGATGCCGAATCAACCGCGTTTTTTTTGGATCGACACCAGAAAACTTGGACGCAGCGGTCAACTACTTGAGCTAAGCGTCATCAATAATGATGATATGCGTCAGGTGAGGTCGGTGATACTCCGCGCCTATTTTGGCGGCCGACCAGACCGAAGCTTCACGTCTTTCGGCCCACAGGGCCATTGGAGCCAGGCGTATCTGAGCCTGCCTGGGCAGCAGGAGGTCAGCGCGCCGCGCGAGAAGAAAGAGGCGTCACCATGTCCGACCATGGAAGCTTTCGCCTTCGCGAGAACGTCCCTGTTTTCTTCGCTGCGGTATCCCGCAATCAACAATACCACCCTACATCGGTCGGTGAGCGTCGAGAGGTGGCGCTCCAGACCACGCGTTGCGAACCACCGTTCATCAAGGCAAATCCGGTCACTGAGAGGAGACGAATCATGAAAACCCAGCTTATTGCACAAGACAGATGGTGCGTGATGAGAACCGCGCTGTGTTGTTTATGCGCCGCGCTGCTGTTCGGCAGCGTCGCGTGGGCCCAGGAAAAAACGGCCGTGGAACCCACCGATCAGCTCGCCGCCGTGCCTGGAGCACCCGAGGACGGCCCCCGACAAGGAGGCGGGAGCTGCGCCACCGCTCTCGAGATTACTTATGCGCAAATCGCGGCCGGCTTCCACGATGTCGGCGTGCTGGACGCAACCGACGATTGCGTTGGTCGGCCCTATCACGACGTGTTTTACAGGTACGTCTGCACCCACGCAGGCGCATATACGTTCGACATGTGTGGCAGCGCGGCGGACACCTATCTGAAGATCTGGACCGGCGGGACATGCTGCACCGGGTCGTACAGCACCAGCGACGACGTGTGCGGCAATGATCCGCAGATCACGGTGGCGCTGAACGCGGGGACGACCTACTACTTCGAGTGCGGCTCTTATTACTCCACGGAGACAGCACTGGCCTACAACTTTAACGCGACAATTACTGTCGCCGGGGCATGCTGCGCCGCTGGCACTTGCACGATTACCTCACCGGCGGCTTGCACCGGCGTTTACATGGGCGATAGCACGACATGCAGTCCGAGCCCCTGTCGGGCATGTGCGTCCATGACGCCGCCCAATGCCGATCTCGGTGTCATCGGTACCGTGCCCTGGTACTCCCTGAGCGGCAATTGCGCCGACGGCAAGTGGGACGCGCAGTTCATCGGCTTGGCGGGTACGATCTACCACTTTGACCTGTGCCCCGACACGCCTGGAAGCGGCACCGCCAACTTCGACATCGACATCAAGATCTGCGACGCAGCCGGCACAATTCTCGCGGGCCAGGACGGGTCCTGCGTCGCCTTGTCGTACCGGCCCAATGACTTCCAGTGGACCTGCACGGTGGACGGCACGTATTACGTGGTTTTCGCGCCGTACAGCTCTTACGCCAGCCACAACTGCACCGGAACTGCCGCGAGTACATTCACGCTGAACTACTACGCGGAGCTGCAACTCGGCGCGTGCTGCTACCCGAATGGTCACTGCGTGGTGACGCCGCCAGCCGGATGCCCGGCGCCTGCCACTTTCCACCCCGGCGCAAATTGCGGCACGGTGCTGCCCGCGGAGTACCACTATGAGTACCCGCTGGATATGCCGATCGACCCCTTCGTGCCATTTGAGAACTACCAGGACGGAGAGGAATCGACGCCCATCGGCAAGATCCGAATCGACCTCAAGCTCATCGGCATCCTCGGCCCCCTGCACATCGAAGTCGAACACCTTGGGACGACCGTCGTCCTGTGGGACTACGTCTGCCCGAGCAGCGACGGAATGGACGTAGTCTTCGATGATGATGGCGGAACCCTGAACTGTTACAACCTGCAGGGCGGAGTGGCCGTCCGTCCCTCCAGCGCCGGCGGCGGCTATTTGTCAGACTTCCGAGGCATGGAGTACGGCGGTCCCTGGATCATCCGCATCTACAGTGACCAGTATGTCATCATCATCGTGCGCTGGTCGCTTTGGGTCCAATTCCTGGATCAGACCTTTATCTGCGTACCCGTTCCGATGGGTGCCTGCTGCCTGCAGGACGGTAGCTGTATCCACACAACGCAGGCTGACTGCACTGCGCAAAATGGCACAAGCTGGCAGTATGCTGTCCCATGCAGCTTCGCCGGCTGCGTACCTTCGACCAGCGCCTGCTGCTGGCCGAACGGGCGTTGCACGATAGAGACGGTGATGACGTGCCTGCAGTTGGGGGGCGTCTACTACCCCGGTCAGACCTGCGGCACGGTGCTGCCGGCGGAGTATCACTGGGAATATCCGCTGAATGTGTCGATCGACCCCCTGATGCCCTTTGAGAACCACCAGGACGGTGAGGAATCGACCCCCATCGGCAAGATCCGAATCGACCTCAAGCTCATCGGCATCCTCGGCCCCCTGCACATCGAAGTCGAACACCTTGGGACGACCGTTGTCCTGTGGGATAACGTCTGCCTGAGCAGCGACGGGATGGACGTGAACTTCGATGACGACGGCGGCACCGTGGACTGCCTCAACCTGCTCGGCGGCGTGGCCGTCCGTCCCTCCAGCGCGGGCGGCGGCTATTTGTCAGACTTCCGAGGCATGGAGTACGGCGGCCCCTGGACCATCCGCATCTACAGTGAGCAGTATGTCATCATCATCGTTCGCTGGTCGCTGTGGGTCCAATTCCTGGATGAGACCTACATCTGCGTACCCATCCCGAAGGGTGCTTGCTGCCTGCGCGATGGCACTTGCATCCACACGACGCGGGCTGACTGCGCCGCGAGAAACGGCACAAGGTGGCAGTACGCTGTCCCGTGCAGCTATGCAAATTGCCAGCCCATGACCGGCGCCTGCTGCATCGGATGGGACTGCAGCATCCAGCAAGGGCCGGAATACTGCACCAACGTCCTGCACGGCCGCTACCTGGGTGACAACACCACCTGTGACCTGCTTGTCCGTGAGTCCTACCCGGGCCTGCCGATCCCGGACAACTATCCGGCCGGTGTCAGCGACACGATGGATGTCCAGTACAACGTGACCGTCACGAACGTGAGCGTGGATGTGGTTATCAACCACACCTGGATCGGTGATCTAATCATCAAGCTCACCCACGGCTCGACCACTGTAACGCTATGGAACCGAGTTTGCTCCAGCAATGACAATATGAACGTGGTGTTCGATGACGCTGGAACGAGCCTCATCTGCGCCACCCCGACCGTCGGCAGGATCACCCCGACCAGTGCGGGCGGTGGATTGCTGTCGGCTTTCAACGGACAGAGCGGTCGGGGCCCATGGACGATCAACGTTTCCGACAACGCCGCCGCCGATGTCGGCACCCTGATCCAGTGGTCGCTGCACTTCGGCAACACCAACCCGTGCGCGATCCTGGATACCGTGGTCTGCGAGCCGCAAGACGGCGCGCCGGAGAATCCGTCCCACCCGGCGACGTACTGGTACGACGTGACGCCCGGTGACTTCGGGCGGTGCGACTTCCACGTGCGGGTGTACGACCCGAACCCGGCAAACTACACCAACCCCTCACTGCCCGCGGGGTGGCAGTTCCTGGTCCACCAGGTCGGCAATGAGTGGTGGGCCTCATGGTATAACCCGGGCTGCACCAATGCGTTCTTCGGACCCAACCCGACGCGCTTCCAGTTCACGAATCCGAACGCGGCGGTGTGGGGCGATTGGCGCACCACGATCGGCATGCAGGCCGAT
This sequence comes from Phycisphaerae bacterium, assembly GCA_035542775.1. Taxonomy (GTDB): domain Bacteria; phylum Planctomycetota; class Phycisphaerae; order UBA1845; family UTPLA1; genus DATKKX01. Next base: position 4,224 of record DATKKX010000536.1, read on the forward strand.
CCCTATGACGTCTGGAACATCGACAACTCCGGTCATCACACCGCCGAAGCCGACGGCTACGGCTACCACGTGCATGTGCCGACGTTCGCCGAGAACTGGTACTGGAAAGACTGCAACGGCGCCGCTGTGGCTGACGGCTACATGCCGGACTTCGACCAGCGGCAGGACTTCAACGGTGACGGTGTCCAGGACACTGGCTACTGCGGCCCGACCGCGGTCGCCAACTCACTCTGGTGGTTCGACTGCAAGTTCCCGGATGCCGGGATTGTTCCGGCTGGCTGGACGCCCGGCCAACTGATCCAGTATCTGGCCCAACGGATGGACACCAACAACCAGAACCCGCCGAGCCCGCATGGACACCCAGGCCCGTTCTCCGGGACCTATCTCGACGACATGCAGGCGGGCATTGACCTGTATCTCGCCGCACAAGGCGTGAACAGTCTGCTCTACGAGCACACCATGCTCCGGCCGAGCTTTGACTATATCAACCGAGAGGTGCAGAAGAGCCAGGACGTGACGCTACTCGTCGGTTTCTGGCACATCATAGGGGTGCAGCAGGTCGCTCCAGACAGGTGGGCGGTTACTTGGCAGCGCACGGGCGGCCACTATCTGACCGTGGCCGGCGTCGATCCGCTCAACAACCGCGTGGCGCTGAGTGATCCGGACGGCGATTTTGCCGAACACGGTTACTCCGGCGTCGTCCGCCCGGCGGGCACCGATCACAACCACGACGGCGATAATGATCCCAACAGCGTCAAGCCATTTCACAACGACCCGAGTGACCCGAACTACGCCTACGACCACGCCGTGCACAACAACGATACCTACGCGTCGCACGACTATTACACGTTGGCGCCGTCCATCAGCCCCGGAGGCGCTCTCGCGCTGGTTCTGGACGGCAATCCGCTGACCTATGGCGAACTGATGCACGTTTATCACGAGGGCGAGAACAACGGGCCGTACGCGTCGGGTGAGG
>DATKKX010000537.1:0-13913 GCA_035542775.1 Phycisphaerae bacterium
GATGTCTCCCAGAATACGGCGGAATTCGTGTATCCCAATTCCGTCTCGATCCGCGGCTACAATCCGACGTACGACGGCAACAAGTGGCAGATCAAGCAGGCCGCTGAAGCGATTGCCAAGGCGAAGAAGCCGATTCTCTACGTGGGCGGCGGCGTGGTCTTCTCCGGAGCCTCGCAGGAGCTGCTGGAATTGGCCGAGATGACCCAAATTCCGGTGGACATGACGTTGATGGGGCTCGGCGTGTTTCCGGGAGAACACCCGCTGTCCCTGGGGATGCTCGGCATGCACGGAACCTATCAGGCCAATATGGCGATGCATTACTCCGATCTCGTGATCGCCGTCGGTGCGCGCTTCGACGACCGGGTAACAGGGAAAGTGTCGGAGTTTTGCCCCCATGCCAAAGTCATCCACATCGACATCGATCCGACCTCGATCCGGAAAAATATCCACGTCGACGTGCCGATCGTCGGTGATTGCAAGACCGTGCTGCGCGAGTTGAATCAAATCCTGCGCGCCACCGTGAACGGCGATCAGAAAGATCTCCGGAAGCCCTGGTGGGATCAGATTCAGCAATGGCGGCAGGCCCATCCGTTGACCTATCAACAGGAGAAGGACGGGCCGATCAAGCCCCAGCACGTCGTGAAGCGGTTGTACGAACTCACCAAGGACCGTGACCCGATCGTCTCGACGGATGTGGGTCAGCACCAGATGTGGGCGGCGCAATACTTCAAGTTGGCGCAGCCGAACCGCTGGTTGACCTCCGGCGGGCTCGGCACCATGGGGTTCGGATTTCCCGCGGCCATGGGCGCGCAAGCCGCGTTTCGCGATCGGCTCGTCCTCTGCATCGCAGGAGACGGCAGTGTGCAGATGAACATGCAGGAGATGGCGACGGCGGTGGTGAGCAAATTGTCGGTGAAGATCATCATTCTGAACAACGGGTTCCATGGCATGGTGCGGCAATGGCAGGACCTTTTTTACAATGGGCGATATGCGTCGAGCGATTTGGGAACGACGCCGGATTTTGTGAAGCTGGCGGAAGCCTACGGGGCAGTCGGGCTGCGGGCGAACAAGGTGGCGACGCTTGATGAGGTGTTGAAGCAAGCGTTGGCGACCGAGGGGCCCGTGATCGTCGATGTGCCCACGTACCCCTATGAAAATTGTTATCCGATGATTCCGGCCGGGGGCTGCAACCACGAGATGATTCTCGAAGATCCGCCGGAGTTGAAGAAGAAGCAGCTGGGGATGCCACGGGTCACACCCGAAGACAAGGACACGGTACTCACAGCCTAAGTAGGAGCTGTCAGCCGAAAGCTCGTATGGAACACATCATTTCCGTCACAGTTGAAAACAAGTTCGGTGTGTTGTCGCGCGTGGCCGGGCTGTTCAGCGGGCGCGGGTTCAATATCGAAAGCCTGTCGGTCGCGCCCACGCTCGATCCGTCCATGTCGCAGATGACAATCGTGACGTCCGGCGACGAACGGATTATCGAGCAGATCGTCAAACAGCTCAACAAGTTGATCGACGTGATCAAGGTCGTCGACCTGAACGAGACGGAGTTCGTCTCGCGGGAGACCGCGATCATCAAGGTGCATACGAAGGATGCGGACCGCGCGGAGGCGCTGCGGATCGTGGATATCTTCCGGGCGAACGTCATCGATTCTACGCCGAGTACCTATACGATCGAAGTGTCCGGCGATCCCAAGAAGATCGAGGCGATCATCAACTTGCTGCAACCGCTGGGGATCAAGGAATTGGTCCGCACGGGTCGAGTCGCCGTGGCGCGGGAGCCGATCCGCCAGGCTGTCGTCCAAACCAAGAAGGTCGCTCGAGAGTAGCCCGTTCCCGCAGAATACAGAAGCCGGCCCCGGTCGGACAATCGATTGATGTGAAGGAGCGCAGGATGAAGATTTATTACGACAAGGATGCAGACATTCAGCAGATTCGCGGCAAAAAGGTGGCCGTCATCGGCTACGGCAGCCAGGGGCATGCCCATGCGCTGAACATGAAAGAGAGCGGCGTGAGCGTCGTGATCGGGTTGCGCGAAGGCGCGTCATGGAAAAAGGCGGAACAAAGCGGCCTGAAAGTCATGCCGGTGGCCGATGCGGTCAAGTCGTCCGATGTGATCATGATTCTGGCGCCCGATGAGGCGCAGGCGTCGATCTATCGGCAAGACATCGCGCCCAATCTGAAGGCCGGATCTTATTTGGCCTTCGGCCATGGCTTCAACATTCATTTCGGCCAAATCGTGCCCCCGGCTTCGGTGAACGTGTTCATGGTGGCTCCCAAGGGGCCCGGTCATCTGGTTCGTTCCGAATACACAAAGGGCAGCGGCGTGCCCTGCCTGCTCGCCATTCATCAAGATCCCAGCGGGACGACCAGACAGGTGGGGTTGGCCTATGCCAGCGCCATCGGCGGCGGGCGGGCCGGCGTCATTGAGACGAATTTCCGGGAAGAAACCGAGACCGATTTGTTCGGAGAACAGGCGGTCTTGTGCGGAGGCCTGACCTCGTTGATCCAGGCAGGGTATGAAACGCTGGTCGAAGCGGGGTATTCCCCTGAGATGGCCTATTTCGAATGTCTGCACGAAGTGAAGCTGATCGTCGATTTGATCTACCAAGGCGGCATCGCCAACATGCGGTATTCGATCAGTACCACCGCCAAATACGGGGATGTCACGCGAGGACCGAGAGTGGTCACGGAAGAGACCAAGCGGGAAATGAAAAAAATCCTCGATGAAATTCAGACCGGCCGGTTTGCCAAGGAATGGGTGCTGGAGAACCAAGCCAATCGCCCCGTCTACAATGCATTGTTGGCCAAAGGCGAAGGGCATCCCATCGAAGAGGTCGGAGCAAAGCTGCGGGCGATGATGCCCTGGCTGAAAAAAGACCAGCTGGTCGACCGAACCAAGAACTAAGGAAAAGCTGTCACCTGCCCGCCATCAGTCTGTATAATGACCTGGGACGTGATGGCCGGACGATGACGGTCGATGTGTGCGGGGTGAAGGCGAAGCGATGATCGATCGGGCCGTTGGTATTCCATTTGCCAAAGAAGGGCTGCCGTTTATTGCCATTCCTGCCGGTGTGACGGTAGTGGCCGGATGGTTGGGGTGGACGGTCGTGGCGGTGGGGGCGGGGCTCCTCACGGCGTTTGTCGCCTGGTTTTTCCGCAATCCGGCCAGGGTCGTTCCTAAGGACCCGCATCTCGTCGTGGCGCCCGGCGACGGCAAGGTCATCGCCATCGAAGAAGAATTCGAACCGCGCTATCTGAAGGATCGTGCCGTTCGCGTCACGATTTTCTTGAACGTGTTCAATGTGCACATCAACCGCATGCCCTGCGACGGGACGGTGGAAAATGTGCAGTACCAACCTGGGGCCTTCATGGTCGCCAGTAAGCCGGACGCGACGTTGCGGAATGAGCAGAACGCACTCATGATCAAAACGGTCGAAGGTGTGAAGGTGTTGTGCGTGCAAGTCGCGGGGCTGATTGCCCGGAGGATCGTCTGTTGGGCGTCGCCGCTGGATCTGGCGAGACGGGGAGAACGGTACGGCTTGATCCGCTTCGGGTCGCGGATGGACACCTTCCTTCCAATCGGCACTACGCTGAAAGTCGCCGTCGGCGATCATGTCAAAGGCGGGGAAAGCATTCTGGGAGAACTCCGGTGAAAACCACGGGATTCAGGAATTCGTTCGGCAAAGACAGCAAGCGCCGCAAAGCGGCCATGCACCTTATCCCGAACCTGTTCACGACCGGCAATTTGTTCTGCGGGGTCTATGCGATCCTCGCGGTCTTCAACGCCGACTATCTGGCGGCGGCCATCGCAATTTTCATCGCCATGGTGTTCGACGTCTTGGACGGGAAGTCGGCTCGGCTGACGAACAGCACGAGCCATTTTGGGTTGGAGTACGATTCCCTCTCCGACGTCGTCTCCTTCGGCGTCGCGTCGGGGCTTCTCATCTATTCGTGGGCGTTGAGCGGGTTGGGCACGTTCGGCGTGGCGGTCATGTTCGCGTATGTGGCGATGGGTGCGGTGCGGCTGGCCCGGTTCAACTCAACCGTGGCGCTGTCCGACGGCAAGTACTTTACGGGCTTGGCCATCCCCGCTGCGGCCGGCGTCGTCGCGTCGATGGTGGTGTTCGATCACTATGTGCTGCACATGGGAGCGGAGACGAAGCCGCTCATCGTGTTGATCGTCACCCTCGCGCTCTCGTTCCTGATGGTCAGCACGATCAAGTATCGCAGCTTCAAGGATCTCAAGTTCAAAGGCCCCCAGCAGGTCACGTATTTGGTTTGGGGGATTTTGGGGTTGATGCTGGTGGCGGCCTGGCCCCAAGGTATGTTATTTGTGATCTTCGCCGGCTATGCGTTGTTGGGGCCGGTGGAGCGTATGTTCTGGTTGGTGGCGCGGGTCATGGGGAAGAAGGTGGTCGTGAAACCCGAGGCGCCCTCGCTTGAGTCCAAGCCGTAGCGGCATATGATACGTGAGTGGCTGTGACGAGGAGTAGTACGCAAGCTGTTTAGGATGAGAGAATTGGCGGCTGGTGCGAGCCAATCTAAACGTTGCCGAACTCGCCTCCGAGCCTGAATCCGTGAAACCAGAGTAATGGATTCCGCCTGGCCCCCGTACGGGCCGAATGAAGGGTTCCGGACCGCGCGCCGGTTCGGACCGAATCAGGGTGGTACCACGGAGCGATTGAAGCCTCCGTCCCTGGGCTTGAGGGATGGGGGCTTTTTGCATTTTAAGCGATCTTGTATAGAAGAAGAGGTGAGCCATGACACGCATGATCAGGATTTTTGATACGACGTTGCGCGACGGCGAACAATCGCCTGGCGCCAGCATGAACGTGGAGGAAAAGGTCATGGTCGCCAAGCAGCTGGCGCGCCTCGGCGTCGATATCATTGAGGCGGGATTTGCGTACAGCTCGCCGGGAGATTTCGAGGCCGTCAGACGGATCGCGCAGGAGGTGGAAGGGCCGACGATCTGCAGTCTGGCGCGGGCCCGCCCCGAAGACATCGATCGGGCGTGGGAGGCGTTAAAAGGAGCGCCGAAGGTCCGTATCCATACGTTCCTCTCGACCTCCGACATCCATTTGAAACATCAATTTCGGATGACCCGTGAGGAGGCCAAAAAGCGCGCGGTCGAGATGGTGCAGCGGGCCAGAGGCTACGTCGAGGACGTCGAGTTTTCCCCGATGGACGCCAGCCGGTCCGATCCGGCCTATCTCTACGAAGTCATCGAAGCGGTCATCGCGGCCGGGGCGGGTACGGTCAACATTCCCGACACGGTGGGCTATGCGGTGCCTCAAGAATTCGGCGCCTTGATCAAGGGAATTGTCGACAAGGTGCCCAATGCCAAGCGGGCGGTGATCTCGGTCCATTGCCATAACGATTTGGGCGTGGCGGTCGCCAACAGCTTGGCGGCCGTTCTCAACGGGGCCGGCCAGGTGGAATGCACGATCAACGGCATCGGAGAACGCGCAGGCAACACCTCGTTGGAAGAAATCGTCATGGGGCTCCGGACCAGGAAAGATTTCTATCAAGCCGACACGCAGGTGAGGACGGAAGAGATCGCCAAGGCCAGCCGCTTGGTCAGCAAGATCACCGGGATGGTGGTACAGCCCAACAAAGCCATCGTGGGGGCCAATGCCTTCGCGCATACGTCCGGGATTCACCAGGACGGGCTGCTGAAGGACAAGACCACCTATGAAATCATGCGGCCGGAGTCGGTCGGCTTGGTTGAAAGCAAAATGGTCATGGGCAAGCTCTCCGGACGGCATGCCTTTCGGCAGCGGCTGGAGGAACTGGGGTACAAGCTCAGCGACGAAGAGATCAACCATGCCTTCGAGCGGTTCAAGAAGCTGGCCGACCAAAAGAAGGAGATTTACGAGGAAGACCTCGAAGTCATCGTGTCGGAAGAATTGGCGAAGATGGCGGAGCGGATCATCCTGAAGTCCTTCCATGTCGAGAGCGGCACCAATCTGACCCCCACCGCCACCGTGGAACTGGAGATCGACGGGAAATCGGTGACGCAATCGGGAACGGGGGACGGGCCCGTCGATGCTGTGTACCGGACCATCGCGGCGATGACACACACCAAGAGCACGCTGCTGATGTTCGGCGTCAATGCGATCACCGGCGGGACCGACGCGCAGGGTGAAGTGTCGGTGCGTGTCCAAGAAGACGGGCGGACCGTCTCGGGCCACGGGGCCGATACCGACATCATCGCGGCGGCGGCGAAAGCCTATCTCAACGCCTTGAACCGGCTGGCCTACATGGCGTCCAAAGAGGCCGGCGGCGCGCAGCCGGTCCGCTTGATTTGATCGTTCCTGCCGGGCTAGAGTGACCCTCTTTGGGCCGCACGGCCCAACGCGGCTCGCCCATGCTGAAGCGAACCCTTTCAGACTGCCGGGAGTTTGTCGCCGGGGACCACACGGTCCTGCGGGAGCTGATGCATCCGGCCAAAGAGACGGTGGCGCTCGGATACAGTCTGGCCCATGGCACACTCGCGGCGGGGAAGCGGTCGAAACGGCACGTGCTGGCCTCGTCCGAAGTGTACTACTTCATTGCGGGGCAGGGCCGCATGACGATCGACGGGGAGACCTGTCCGGTTGAAGCGGGGTCGATGGTGTACGTGCCGCCCGGCGGCACGCAGTTTTTGGAGAATACCGGGACGTCGGATATTGAGTTCTTGTGTCTGGTCGATCCTGCCTGGCGGATCGAAGATGAAACCGTGTTGGAATGAGTAGTCGGACGATCGTGCGATAAGGAAGGAGCGCAGAGCGTGAACGCGAAAATTGCGGTATTGGCCGGAGACGGGGTGGGGCGTGAAATTGTCCCCGAAGCGGTGAAGGTGCTCAAGGCGATCGGGGAGGCGTATCACCATTCGTTTCAGTTCACGTCCGCCGATATCGGCGGGCAGGCGATCGACAAGGTCGGGGTCCCGTTGCCCAACGACACGCTGGCGCTCGCGAAACAAAGCGACGCCGTGTTGCTGGGCGCCGTCGGCGGCCCCAAGTGGGAGGGGCTGGACTACAGTCTCAGGCCGGAGCGCGCCTTGCTCGGCATTCGGGAGGCCTTGGGGCTGTATGCGAATCTGCGCCCGGCCAAGGTCTATGCCAATCTCGTCGATGCGTCGACGCTGAAGCGTGAGGTCATCGAAGGCATCGACATTCTCGTGATTCGGGAACTGACCGGCGGGATCTATTTCGGCAAACCCAAGGGGATTGAAAAATTGCCGAACGGCGACGAGCGCGGCGTCAACACGGAAGTCTACACGACGGAGGAAGTGCGCCGCATTGCGAAGGTCGCCTTCGAAGCGGCGCGGAAACGGCGGAAAAAAGTCACGTCGGTGGACAAGGCGAACGTGCTGGAATCGTCCGAACTCTGGCGGAAGGTCGTGATCCAGGTCCACAAAGATTATCCCGACGTTGAGTTGGGCCATATCTATGTGGACAATGCGGCGATGCAATTGGTGCGCAACCCCCGGCAGTTCGACGTGCTGCTGTGTAACAACATGTTCGGCGACATTCTCAGCGATGAGGCGGCGATGCTGACGGGATCGATCGGGATGCTGCCCTCCGCGAGCGTCGGCGCCAAGGTCGGGCTGTTCGAGCCGATTCACGGCAGCGCGCCGGACATCGCCGGAAAGAACATCGCCAATCCCATTGCGACCATCGCGTCGGCGGCGATGATGTTGTCGTATGCGTTTCAATTGGACAAAGAGGCTGAGGCCATCGACCGCGCCATCGTGAAAACGCTCGACCTCGGCTATCGGACCAAAGACATCCAAAGTCCCGGCGCCCGAATCGTCGGGACGGCCGAAATGGGCGATGCGATTCTGCGGAACTTGAACTAGGCTGCCTGTACGGACATGGTGACGGCCCTGCGCACATGGACCATTCACACTCTGGCCGGAACCGGCGAGCCAGGCTATTCAGGAGACGGAGGCGCGGCCGGTCGTGCGGCGTTGAATGAGCCGAAAGGGCTGACGGTCGATTCGTCCGGCAATCTGGTGATTGCCGATTCGGAAAATCATGTCATTCGACGGCTTGACCGAGCCACCGGTGTCATCACGACCGTAGCTGGTGTGGCCGACGAGCCGAGTCCGCCGGTCGGTGTCGTGCAGGATGCGGGTGAACGGCAAGCGCTGGATGCCGACCCCTTTGCCGAGACGGCCTCCGCCACGCTGCAGGGGTATAAGCAGCAAGCGGATTTGAGCGGGACCGTTCGATATGTCGTCAATGGAACCGCGGGGCCGAAACGATTCAGCGGGGACGGCGGACCGGCGAACCAGGCGCGCCTGAACTTCCCAACGGCCGTCGTCGTGGACCGGCAGGGCAATGTGTATATCGCCGACACCATGAACCATCGGGTTCGTGTGGTGGAAGCCGGAACCGGGATCATCACCACCATCGCCGGGGTCGGTCAGCCCCGGTACGGAGGCGACGGAGGGCCGGCCATCGCGGCGGGGCTCAATGAACCGGCGGCGGTGGCGCTGAACGGCAGGGGCATGTTGTATATTGCAGATCAGAGCAACAACCGCGTCCGCTCGGTCGATTTGGCCACGGGGCATATCCGCACGGTCGCCGGCACCGGGACGGCGGCCTACAATGGAGATGGAATTGCGGCGACGGAGGCGGCGTTGGCCGGACCCAGCGGGTTGGCCTGCGGGGAGGATGGGACACTGTTTATCGCCGACACGTTCAACGGCCGGATTCGCGCCGTCGATCCGGTCACGGGCGTGATTCGGACCGAGGTGGGGGATGGAGGCGAGTACCGGTACCAGAGCGAGGCGGAGGCGCCGTCGGCCAGTCTCTCCAGGCCATCCGGGATTGCCACCGATCGGGCGGGCAATCTCTTGCTCACCGATTCCGACAATCATCTGGTTCGCCGGTGGAATCGGACCACCGGACTGATCGAGCGAGTGGCCGGAGTGGGGATCACCGGTGCCGGAGGCGACGGCGGGACGGCGGGGAATGCCGGCCTCAATTATCCGTTCGGCATTGCGGTCGATGGAGAGGGGCATGTGTTCGTGGCGGATACGTTTAATCATCGGATTCGGGAAATCATACCGTAACAGGGGGACAGGCAGGTTTCGATGCTGAAAAAGAAATCCACATACGTGATGGCGATTCTCGGCGCCACCGGCGCCGTCGGGAAGGAAACGCTGGAGATCCTGGAGGAGCGGAAGTTTCCCTTGGAGTCCCTGCGGCTGTTTGCCTCCAAACGGTCGGCCGGCGGAACGATGTCGTGCCAGGGCAAGGAATGGAAGATCGAGGAACTGACGCCCGACTCGTCGTTCGCCGGTGTCGATTTCGCGTTGATCTCGGCGACGGATGCGATCAGCCGGGACTATGGGCAGAAGCTCGGTGCGGCGGGCGTGATCGTGATCGACGACAGCGGCGTCTGGCGGATGGACAACGAGGTGCCGTTGGTGGTGCCGGAAGTGAATGCCCAGGCGCTGCAGGCCATGCCGCGCGGCATCGTCGCGATCCCCAACTGCACCACGACGCCCTTGGTCATGGCGCTCAAACCGCTGCACGATGCGGTGGGGGTCAAGCGCGTGGTCGTCACAACCTTTCAGTCCGTGTCGGGTACCGGCGCCGCGGCGATGGATGAGCTGATGGACCAGACAAAGGATCTGATGGCGTTCCGTGACGTGAAGACGGAAGTCTATCCCTATCAGATCGCGTTCAATCTGCTGCCGCATATCGGCTCGTTCAACGACGGCGGCGACTGTTCGGAAGAAGTGAAAATCGTCAAGGAGACCAGGAAGATTCTCGGCGCGCCGGCCCTGCGCGTGACGGCGACGACGGTCCGCGTTCCGGTGTTGCGCTGCCACTCCGAGGCGATCAACGTCGAACTGGAGAAGCCCCTACCGCCCAACGAGGCGCGGGCCGCGCTGGCCGCCATGCCCGGCGTCATCGTGTACGACGACCCGGGGAAGAAGCTCTATCCGATGCCGCTGGACGCGACGGGGAAAGACGAGGTGTATATCGGCCGCGTGCGTGAAGATGCCTCGATCACAAACGGCCTCAACCTCTGGGTCGTATCCGACAACCTCCGCAAAGGGGCGGCGCTGAATGCGATTCAGATTGCCGAGTGTCTGATAGAGAGAAGCTGATGCCTGAATGGACGGCCATCGGCAAGGTGCTGATCGGAATCGGGCTGGCGATCGCCGTGATCGGAGGGCTATTGGTCGCGGCGGATCGGATCCCCGGTTTGGGCGGCGCCGTCAGTTGGCTGGGGAAATTGCCCGGCGACCTCTCCTATAAACGCGACAATGTCAGTTTCTATTTTCCCATCGCGACCAGCATCGTCCTCAGCATCGTGCTCAGTCTGCTATTCTATATTCTAGGATGGTTCTTCCGCCGATAATGCGACAGGTCTGCATCGGGCTCGTGGGTGCCGCCATGGGGCTGGGCTGCGTGGTGGCATCCCCGGTCCATGCCGCCCCGTCGATCCGGGTCTTGCTCGCGTCCGATGTCCAACGGCTGGAGATCCGCACCGACAACGTCATCTGGGTCGCGGACGAGCGGGATCAGGCCCGTCCCTATTGGGCGAAGCTGCGCCTCGAAGTTCGAGGGCAGGCGATTCTCTTGAACGGGTCCCGGATCGAGGGTGAACGGGTGACGTTGCGTGCGGGGGAACAGGATCTGAAACTCTGGCTGCCTCAGCCGAACGGCAACGGGAGCGGCGCCCCGCCGAAGCCCGCCGACGACACCCCCACCCTGCAAGTCAGCGGGTTGGTGCAGCTGGTGCTCCGGGGGAACGGCGTGCTGGTGATCAACCACGTCGACCTGGAAGAATACGTCAAAGGGGTCGTGCCGTCGGAGGTCAATTCCGCCTGGCATCCCGAAATGCTCAAGGCGCAGGCGGTCGCGGCCAGGACCTACGCGCTCTACCAACAGATGCTCGGCGCGTCACGAGAGTACGACGTGGCCGCGAGCATTCAGGATCAAGTCTATCGGGGACGTCACGGGGTCGATGCACGGGTGGTACAGGCGGTAGAATCGACGAGAGGGCTGGTTGTGACCTATCAAGATGCGCCGATCTACGCGGCATTTTCCTCGACGGCGGCGGGGCTTACCGAAGACGCCGTGGTCGTCTGGTCGAAAGACTTGCCGTATTTAAAGGGGGTCGAGTGCCCGTTTGATATCGAGTCTCCCTATTACCAGTGGAAGGCCTCCTTCAAACTCGAGACGCTGGAGAAGAATCTCCGGCAACTGGGATTCGCCGTCGGCACGATTGCGACGCTGACGCCGCTGACGCAGAGCCGCGCAGGCCGGGTGGCCACGCTGCGCATCCTGCATTCCAAGGGAGAGCTCGTGATCCGGGGAGAGGACCTGCGCAAGGCCGTGGGCTATACGGTCATCCCCAGCACGCAATTCACCATCGACTCGATCGGCGACGAGGTCGTGCTCTCCGGATACGGCGCCGGCCATGCGGTCGGATTATGCCAATGGGGCGCCAAGGAACTGGCCCAGTTGGGCTATTCCTACTCCAGCATCCTCCGGTACTATTATCCGGGAACGGAACTGAAAGACGCGTCACTGACGAAGGCGCCGCCGATTCCTCCGGTCACCTCCACGCCCGTGTTCTGATGGAGCTCTCCGCGTTCGACTTTTCGTTCGACCCCTCCCTGGTTGCGTCGGAGCCCCTGCTCCCGCGCGATCGGGCGCGGCTGCTGGTGCTGGATCGACGCACGAACCGGCTTGGCCACCGGCAGGTTGCGGACCTTCCGTCCTTGCTGGAGCCTGGCGATCTGCTGGTCGTGAACAATACCAAGGTGCTGGCCGCACGGGTGATGGGAAAAAAACAGCCGGCGGGCACGGCGGTCGAGGTGCTGTTCGTCAAGGATCTCGGCGAGGGGCTCTGGGAGATCATGGTCAAGGGCGCGTTTCGCGCCGGCCAGGTCATCGAATTCAACGGCGCCTGCTGGGCGACGATTGTGACGCGGGACGCGACCGGCACGACCGTCAAGATGGAGAGCGCCTGTCCCGTCGAACAGTTCCTCCGCGAGCGCGGGCAGATGCCCTTGCCGCCCTACATCAAGCGGAAGCCCGGCCGGGAGGATCACGTCTGGTATCAAACGGCGTTTGCGACGCACGAGGGCGCGATCGCCGCACCGACCGCGGGGCTGCATTTCACGCCGGAGCTGCTCGCACGATTGGCGGAACGATCTATCCGGGTGGCGGCAATTACGCTGCATGTCGGGCCGGGCACGTTCAAACCGGTCGTGGCGGAGCGCATCGAAGACCATCAGATGGGAGCGGAACGGTTCGAGGTCGGTGCCGACACCGCCGAGGCGATTGCCCGGACGAAGCAGGCAGGCCGGCGGGTCGTGGCCGTCGGCACGACGGTCGTGCGGACGTTGGAGACGGTGGCGCAGGAACAAGGCCGGATCGTGCCGGCCAGCGGCGAAAGCCGGCTGTTCATTACGCCGGGCTTTCAGTTCAAGGCCGTCGACGCGCTCATGACCAACTTTCATCTTCCCAAGACCACCCTCCTCATGCTGGTGTCGGCCTTCGCGGGGGTCGACACGGTTCGAAGGATGTACGACGAGGCGGTCAAAGAACGGTATCGGTTCTACAGCTATGGCGACGCGATGCTGATCCTCTAGCAGGATGCTGAAAAAATCCGCCAGCGTCGTTCTCGCATCGCTCAGAGGCTCAACATACGGCTCAGAGTATGCCTCGCCTCTTCGCTTGCTGCGGCCTTGCTGAACGGATTTGTTGAGCATCCTGCGTGTGTTCCCGCCTCACGAGCCCGCCTTGGCGAGACAACAGTGTTTGAATTTGTGCCCGCTGCCGCACGGACAAGGTGCGTTCCCGCCAAGGCCGCCGGCTGGACGGGGAGCCAGGCCGAGCAGCGACCCCGGGTCCTGGTGAAACAGGTCCCGGAGGAGGGCGTACAAGGCCGGATCTCGCCGGGCCAGGGACGCGGGCGAGGTGAAAAAGTATTCGGCCAGCACCGCGAAGAATTCGTGCTCGTTCGTGTAAGCATAGGCGTCCAGCTTGGCCCGTTGCCGTGACGGATGGGCGAGCTCCTGCGCCACAAACCGCATCCACTGCCGTACCGCCATCCAGGGCACCTCCGGCGGGATCCCATAGTCCTGTTCCTCCCGCTCGACCAGGTGCGCGAACTCGTGCACCCCCACGTGGTGATGCCCGGACGGATGATTGAACCCCGCCAGCAGCGCCGGCTTCGAGAGAATCATCACCCCGCTTAAATGGTGCAGCCCCGCCATGCCTAGAATGGTCTCCCGCTTCCCTCCGGTGGTCCGATAGGCGTCGTCGAAGGCGTCGGGATAGATCAGCACTTCGTGCAGCCGGTGGTAGGACCAGTCCTCAAATCCGAAGATCGGAATCACTGCGCTTGCCGCGACCAGGACGCGGATCGTGTCGTCCACCTCCATGCGGATTCCCGTGACCCTGATCTCATCCAGGAAAATCTGCACCAGCTGCCGGAACCGTGTTTGGCCCGCGCCGTCCAGGGCCCGGTAGAACGCCACGTGTGAGCGGAGAATCGTCTCCCACGCAGCCGGAAAGGGCTGATGCATCACGGCCAGCCGCCGGAGACAGCGCCGGCGCACCCGCCAGTAGGCGAGGGGGCCCAATCCGACGAGCAGCCACAGTACCGGAAAGAGCCAGCCCAGCCACGCAGCCGCGAGCGCGACTGATCCAGCGGCGATCAGCGCCTCCCGGTGATTGCGTGCATTCAGATCCGGCGTCACCAACATCGTCCGCCCTCCTGAGGGGAAACACCCGTGGCGCCACGATTCTACTCCGGGCAGAGAGTGGTTTCTTCAGTTCCTTTGGTTTCTTTGGGTTGCCCAACCAACCAAACCAGATGAACCAGACCAACCATCCCTTGGAGGGGCGTGATTTCTCGCAGGGAAAGGGGTAAGCTTCGGC